>CAYTTC010000064.1:0-19562 GCA_964440525.1 uncultured Propylenella sp.
CGGGTCGCGACGTCGGTGATGCGCATCTCGAGCGTCGGAAACTTCGCCGACGGGCGGAGATCCCACCAGATCTTGGAGGCGTCCTCGATGCGGCCGAGCTTCACCAGGAGATCGACCATCCGGCGGTACTCGGCCGCGCTCGAAAAGGTTTGCGGGAGGCCGGCGCGGGGCAGCTCGACCGAGATGGCGGCACGGTAGGATTTGAGCCCGGTATTGCGCCCACGCCAAAAAGGAGAAGAGGTCGAGAGCGCCAGGAGATGCGGCAGGAAATACACGAGCTGGGAGTGCAGATCGATCCTCAGGTCCTCGTCCGCAACGCCCACGTGGACGTGCATCCCGCAGATGAGAAGCCGCTGCGCCACCGTCTGCAAGTCCGCTTCGATCTTCGCGTAGCGCTCCTTGTCGGTGGTGATCTGCGTGCTCCAGTCCGCGAAGGGATGCGTGGAGGCAGCCACTAAGCCCATGCCATGCCGCCGCGCCTCCCCGGCAATCGTGCGGCGAAGGAAGGCGAGCTCCCGGCGCGCCTCCGCGACCGTCCGGCAGACCTTCGTGCCAACCTCGATCTGGCAGCGCAGGAACTCCGGCGTCACCTGCTCGCCGAGAAGTTCCCGGCACGCCCGCATGAATGCTTCCGGCGGGTCAGTCGCGAGATCCCGGGTCTCGAGATCGACGAGCAGATACTCCTCTTCGATCCCGATGCTGGGCGGCGGGTCGCTTGCCATGCCATCAGGCAATCACGGCGGGGCACAGAAGACCAGCGGCACCTTTCGTGGACATGGCGGGAGGCGACGCGATGCGGCGAAAGCGAACCTAGCGCGTGATCCGAATTGGCTTCGGCTCGCGAAGCGCGGCACGGAAATGTGCGCGAACCTCAGCGATCAGCTCGCGCACCGTCTCCTCCGGCCTGGGAAAGGACTCTTGGCTGCGCACCACCTTGAGCAGCCATGGAAGCAGCCGGACGAACTTGTCCTTCTCCCCGAGCAGCTTGGTGACCGCCGCCGCGACTGCGTCGCGCGGCGGGGCGAGGTTGTCGATCCAAAGCTCGATCAGCTCGAACGCCGGAAGCGGAATTGCGAGCGCGTCCGCCTCGGCCTTCAAATAGTCGAGCACCATGTCGCGCGATTCGTCACTCAGCCGGCCGTCGATCATGGCGAGCTGGAGAAGCGCGAAGACGCCATCCCGCGTGGCATTCTGAAAGTCGACGAACGCGGATATGTAAGGCTCCCGCTCGTCGTTTGGCAGGTAGGGCGCCAAAAGCGAGACGTGCTCGTCACTCGAGACAATGCGGCCGGATCTCAGACCCATGATCGAAATGATCCGGTCGATGCGGAATTTACAGACCTGATCGCGCACATGGCAATAGGCGGTAAGCGAGGCGGGATGGCGCGTGTCGATGCCGAGGCAGCGGATGGTCCGGATGCTCGTCCAGCCGCGGGAATCCAAATATTCGATTGCGAAGGCGACGCCACGAATTCCGGCAATCGAATAGCCGCCGCCGAACCTGTCGGGGTCGTCGGTCAGCGATCCATATTCCCGCAGCGCGGGAGGCGGTACGAGCGAAATCTCGCCCCGCCTCTCAAACCAGCGGACCACCCCGTCCATCAAAGCCCCACAGCGCCGAATCCCCCACAGTCATTGCATCATCGGTCCGGTTTTTGCTCAAGGGGTCAAACCGGTGAATTCCCGATAATCCGTTTGCGTGATGCAGCAATGACACGGCGGCCGTAGTGGTGCGGCGGGCGTGAATCGCCGCCGGGATCGGGGCTTGCGGCGACGCATTGATCCCATCTTCGTGCCTGTGCGCCCAAAAAGCGCAATTTGCGCCGCGCCCCGCCTGTCGAATAGCATTGCTCCCGCGGTCGTGTTCCGGCGCTCCTTGGTCCGCGGCCTGTCGCTCGGTGGCGTCAAGGGTTGGGGTATGGCGAATCTGGCGATCAAAGGCGTGGCGAAGTCCTTCGGCAGGGTGCCGGCTCTCAACGGAATTGACCTTACCGTCCCGGAAGGCGAGTTCTGCGTGATCGCGGGGCCGTCCGGCTCCGGCAAGTCCACGCTGCTGCGGGTGATCGCAGGGTTGGAGCAGGTCGACGCCGGCACCATCGAAATCGACGGCGAAGTCGTCAACGATTGGCGCCCGCGGGAGCGCGACGTCGCCATGGTCTTCCAAAGCGACGCACTCTTCCCGGCAAGGTCGGTCTACAAAAACATCGCCTTCAGCCTGAAGGCGCGGAAGACGCCGCGGGCGGAAATCGAGCCACGCGTCAGGCGCGTGGCCGAGCTCCTCGGCATCGCCGACCTGCTCAGCCGCCCGACGCGGCAGCTCTCCGAGGCCCAACGGCGGCGGGTGGCGATCGGGCGCGCCGTGGCGCGCGACGCACAGCTTTGCCTGTTCGACGAACCGCTCGCCAACGTGGAAGCAGAGCTGCGCGACCAGATGCGTGACGAGATCAAGCTGCTGCATCGGGAATTCCCCACGACCAAAATCTATGTCACGCGTGATCCGATCGAGGCGATGACGCTTGCCGAGCGGACCGTGCTGGTGCGCGAGGGACGCGTCGAGCAGGAGGGCACCCCGCTCGATCTCTTCGAGCGGCCGCTGACGCGCTTCGTCGCCGGGTTCTTCGGCTGGCCGAAGATGAATTTTCTCGCCGGCGCGCTCAGCCGCGAAGCAGCGGGCGACGTGATCCGCCTCGAGGGCGGCACCAGCATAAGATTGCCGCCGAACCGCCTTCCGAAGGACGTGGCTGACGGATTGTCGGTAATCCTCGGTCTCAGGCCCGAGCACATGGTGCGCGCAGTGCGCGCCTCGCCGCCGGACGGCGTGTTCCGCCACGGCGCCGAAATCGAGCTGGTGCGGCCAATGGGCTCACGCACCTACGCGACGTTCAGGATGGGCGACGCGCCAGTGGTCGCGGAGCTCCTCGCCCACGACGTCAGCCGGCCGGGGGAACGTATACCGATCGATATCAACCTGAAGCGCGCGTCGATCTTCGACGCCACGACTGAGAAGGCGCTTTAGCATCGGCGCAGGCGTCAAGCCTCAATACGTCGCCCGCCCTCCCGAGACATCGAACACCGCGCCGGTGGTGAAGGAGCACTCTTCGCTTGCCAGCCAGCACACGAGGGCGGCGATCTCCTCCACCTTTCCGAAGCGTCCCATCGGAATCTTGGAGAGCATGAAATCGATGTGCTCCTGGCTGACCTGGTCGAAAATCGGAGTCCTGACCGCTGCCGGCGTAACCGCGTTCACGGTGATCTTCGTCTTCGCCAGCTCCTTGCCGAGCGACTTCGTGAGGCCGATGACGGCGGCCTTCGAGGCGCTGTAGGCGGAGGCGGTTGGGTTGCCCTCCTTGCCGGCGATCGAGGCGATGTTGACGATGCGGCCATAGTCCTTCGCCTGCATGTATGGAACGACGAAGCGGTTGCAGTAGAAAAGAGCGTTCACGTTGATGTCGAAGACTTTTCGCCATTCCTCGAGCGGATAATCCCAGAGCGTGGCGTTGAGGCCGGCGACGCCGGCGCTGCAGACCAGGATATCGATGCCGCCGAGCGCCTCGGCGGTGTGCTTCGCCGCAGCTTCCACGGCGGTGGGATCGGTCAGGTCGAGCTTGACCCCCTCGATCGTGCGCCCGCCACTTGCCGCGTTCGCCGGCGCCCCCGCGCGGTCCCAGATGCTGACTGAGGCGCCCTCGGCCGCGAGCCGCTCCGCGACCGCCCACCCGATCCCCGACGCTCCGCCCGTGACGACGGCTTTTCGTCCGTGGAAACGCTCCGCAGTGCCCGCCATTCGATCTCCTCGGTCCGATATTCAGTGCAGCGCGCCCGCTCTCTCCATGCCTAACGGCTGGCCGTCAAGCCGTCGCGCGAGCTTGGTGCCTATGTCGAGCGGAAGGGCGAACCTGGCTCCCGCCGCTTGCGCTATTCCGCGCTGTAGTCGGGGCAAGGCCAGTTCTGCGGCGCCGCCAGTCCCGCGGGGAGCTGCGTCTCGGCGGAGCCACAGGCGATGGCAAGCTGGTCGGCGGTCAGTCCCGTCGTCGCGGTGAGATTGGCGCCTTCGACCTGAGTGAGAAACATGTAGGTGCCGGTCAAATCGGCGTCCCCGAGATCGACACCGCGAAGATCGGCGCGCGCGAGGTTCGAATAGGTGAATGTCACGCCGGAAATGACGGCGCCCTTCAACACGATGCGAGCAAGCTCCGCCTTGGCCATGGCCGCGCCGGTCAGGTCGGCGTCGGTGAAGTTGGACCGGTTCATCTCCGAACCGGTAAAGTCGGCGCCGACGAGAATGGCGCGCTCGAAGTTCGACCGTGAGAACTCGGCCCCGCTGAGATTTGCGCCTGACATGTCGGAGACGGAAAAATCGACGCGTGTCCCGACCGCCTTCTCAAGGACTGCGCCGGTAAGGTGAGCGCCGGCGAGGCGGGCGTTGGAGAGCTCGGCAAGGCTTAGATCGGCGCCCGAAAGGTTGGCGCCAGCCAAGTCCGTCGATGTGAAGAACGTCTGCACGAACTCGCCGTTCGAAAGATCGGCGGAACCGAACATCAAGCGCACTTTCTCGCACTCCGACCAGTCGACCCCCGGCGCCGGCTCATCGCCGCACTCGGCCAATGCCGGCGAGGCCTGCAGCGCGAGGAGCAGCAATGTTGCGCAAATTGCGCTCGGCGTGCGGTGTCGGCGCGTCGGATCGATATTCGCGTCGGTGGTCTTCCTTGCCGGAATCTCAAGCGTATTTGTCATGGGACTGAACCTCGCGCGGCCATGTCACCCATTATCTTGCGCTTGCTCCGCATTACAAGCGCAGGCGCGGCGCTCCGGTTGACAAGATTGTGTGCTGCGACCCCGCCAATTGGGGGGAACCACTCCAGTCATTTGCGCAAGCTGGCGACCCCGGCAGGATTCGAACCTGCGACCAACAGCTTAGAAGGCTGCTGCATTCGACTAACGCCGATAAACGTCCGCGCATTTCTGGCTTGCCTAAACCCGCTTCCAGCCTTACAAAATTAGCCGATGTTAGCCCGATATTAGCCTGCGTTAGAGGCTTGTCGTGTTAGCCCACGGTTAGCCCGAAGGGGGATTCCATGGCGCGGCGCAAGAGCCTTTCCGATATCGGCGTTGCCGGTTTGAAGCCGCGGGCGGCGCGCTATACCGAGCCCGATCCCGAGCTGCGCGGGCACTATGTCCGCGTCCAGCCGAGCGGGGCAAAATCGTTTGTTGCCGTTGCCCGCGATCCAGCCGGAAAACAGGTGTGGGCGACGATCGGCGCCGCCGATGTGCTCGCGGTTGACGAGGCAAGGGCGAAGGCGCGCGAGGCGATCATGCGCATTCGTGCCGGCCTCCCAGCATTTGAGTTGCCGAAGGCGAGGGCGGACACATTCGGAACGGTAGCCGCCAATTGGATGAAGCGGCACGTCGAGACTAACGGGCTGCGCTCGCGCCGCGGAATCGAAAGGCTGCTTGCCAGCCACGTTCTGCCGCTGTGGGCCGACCGAGAGTTTCTTAGTATTCGACGCAGCGATGTTGCCGCTCTTCTCGACGATGTGGAGGACAACCACAGCGCCCGTCAGGCCGACAGCGTGCTCACCATCGTGCGCAGCATCATGAATTGGTTTGCAACGCGCCACGATGACTACGTGCCGCCTATCGTTCGCGGCATGCGCCGGCAGAACCCGCGTGCCCAAGCGCGGGCCCGGATCCTCGACGACGATGAACTTCAGGCGATCTGGAGAGCAGCGGAGGCAAGCGGCACCTTCGGCGCCATCATCCGCCTTGCGTTATTGACTGCGCAGCGGAGCCGGAAGGTCGTCCGGATGAAATGGACCGACCTTGACGACAACGACGTTTGGACCATCCCAAGAGAGCCGCGCGAAAAGGACACGGCTGGAACGCTTGTGTTGCCAGACGCGGCCCGCGCCATCATCCGAGCGCAGCCGCGGATGGGTTCGAATCCATACGTGCTTGCCGGACGAGGGGAGGGAGCCTTTAACGGCTTCTCCAAAAGCAAGGCGACATTGGATGCGAAGCTGCTGACCAGCATGCCGGCTTGGGTGATCCACGACCTTCGCCGCACAGCGCGTTCGCTCATGGCGCGGGCGGGCGTAAGGCCGGACATCGCCGAGCGCGTGCTGGGGCACGCCATCGCCGGTGTCGAGGGTGTCTATGATCGGCACAGCTACCGCAACGAAAAGGCGGATGCGCTGCGCAAGCTGGCGGCGCTTATCGAGACGATCTTTGATCCGCCGGCCGGCAACGTGGTGGCGTTGCGGGAGGTGGCGCTATGAGGTTGAGCGGTCTTGCAGACTGCAAGCGCGCCTGGGAGGCGGGCAACTTTCCGGCGCTGATGGATGCCGTCATTATTTGTTTCGAATATAAGCACCCACTTCCATTGTGGGCCACCCGCGCGGTTATCGACATGCTCGCCGAGCATTTTCATAATGCGCCATCGAAAGGGCGAGGGTGCACCGCAAATGCGAAGTCAGCCTTTCTTCAGAACTGGAAACACTTCGCCCGCTGGACCACCGTGGATGTTGAACTGACTGAGCGACGAAGAGAGTTCGCACGACTGGGACGAAGAGAGTTCGCACGACTGGGATATGGATATAAGCCGACGAAGAAAGCGGCGTTCGACAATGCGGCTGAGGCTTTGAAGGGCACGATCGCTCAAGGAGAATGGCGATCGATCAGACGAAGCTACAACTTAGTCGAGAGGCTATCGAAGACCAGTGACGGATCACGCTTTTATGTTCCGATGACCCTTTCGGTGGCGCTGGAAGATGGCAAGAAATCCGGCTGATTCTTGGTTCTATAATTCCCGGTAACGTCGGCCTAGTTGGGCTCTTACGGCTGAACCCGTGAGGTCCAACGATGACTACTCTTCTCCGTTTTTCCGATCTTCAAGCGCGCGGCGTCGTCAACAATTGGGTGACGCTCCGCCGCTGGATTGATCGTGAAGGCTTCCCGACGGGGCGAATGCTCGGGCCGAACACCCGCGCGTGGTCCGAGGATGAAATCGCCGCATGGATTGCTTCGCGGCCGACCGACACCAAGCCAAATCCGAAAGAGGCCGCCGATGCGCGGGCCGCCTGACAAGCGAAACGCCCCGGCGGCTGGCCGGGGCGCTCGCAAAGCTGATCTGGCTGGGAAAGCGGATCGACCGGAACATATTCCTGAGCCGCCCGGTTGGCAAGAGCCTCCGGTCGATCCGCGGTTCCTTCAATCGACGCTCCTGGTTTCGCGCTTTGGAGTCCCCGCGGCACTCGCTGAGCACGTCGCCGAGCTGGCCTGGGGCGCACCATGAGCGCGACCTGGCACGCTGCCGAAATCATTGGGTCTGACGTTCGCCGGATTAACGGAGAGACAGTCCTTGATCTGAGGCTTCGATCGAACTGCGTCCAAGTCAAGGATCGGATCGTTTTGCTTAGCAGCTCGGCACACCGGCTGAGCGAAGGCAACCGCCGGCTATCAACGCTCTGCCACGCGGTGGGATGGTTCGCGCCCCTGATAGATAGCGACCAGCTTTACGGTTGGACGTGCCGTGTGCAAGCTCCGATCGGTCGAGTAGTCGCCTATGCGCCCGATCCTCGCCTCGTAATGCTGGCGTCGGCCGAACCCATGGGGTGCGCGTGATGGCGGCGCTTCCCCGCAGGGACACAATCCGACCACAGCAGCCTCCGTCCGTTTTCTTAGATCCTCGAGCGCTCGCTGCAGCACTAGGCGGCCAAGCCTTCGGCCACAGGATTTCCGCCCCTGGTCCCGGACACTCGCGGCGGGATCGATCACTCAGCATCAAGGTCGGACCCGATTACCCTGACGGCTTCCTCGTCAACGACTTCGCCGGCGACGATTGGGCGACTGCCAGGGATTACATTCGTGAGGCGGCTGGGCTGCCAGATTTCAACGCATCCCGCCGCGGACCGACGGACGAAGAGCGAGCGGCATGGGCCCGGCGTCGAGCCGAGGCCAATCGCCTAGAAGCCGTGCACCAGGCCAAGCGAAACAGTGATGCCCTCAAGATCTGGCGCGCGGCCGTCCCGCTCGCCGGCACGATCGCTGAAGCGTACCTGCAGCACCGTCTTGGCGGCCTGCCTGTGCCGGCTGACGTGATCGAAGCAGACACGCTCCGCTTCAATCCTCGCACGCCGTTCTGGAATGATGTGCGTGGAGCGGATGACTTTCTGCCGGCGATGGTAGCGCTGTTCCGCAATGTCATGACCGGCGAGCCGCAGGCCATCCACCGCACGGCCCTGAAGTCTGATGGCAGCGGCAAGGCGGAAATGCCCGCCGGCAAGCGGATGCTCGGCGCCACGAAGAACGCGGCCATCATGCTCACGCCGTTTGAGGACGTGACGCTTGGCCTTGGCCTCGCAGAAGGCATCGAGACGGCGCTGACCATTGCCAGCGCCGGATGGCGCCCGATATGGGCGGCCGGCGCGGCCGGAGCGATTGCGCGCTTTCCAGTGCTCGCCGGCATAGACGCCTTGACGGTGTTTGCTGACAACGACGAGACCGGAGCCGGTCTTCGGGATGCGCGGACGTGCGCCACTCGGTGGAGTGAGGCAAATCGAGAATGCACGATCTTGCGCCCGCCGATCCCGTTGGGCGATTGGAATGACTATGCAGTGAGGGCGGCGTGATGACGCGGCTCTCGTTGGACGAGATAGAACGCGAGGGCGCCCCAGAACACTACGCGCCAAGCCGCTCAGCCGTGAACGGTGCGCGCCGGCCTACCAAGGCGGCTGACTGGCCGGCACCTCTGAATGCCGCCGCTTTTCATGGGTTGGCTGGCGAAGTGGTGCGAACGCTTGAACCGCATACGGAAGCTGATCCGGCGGCGGTCCTCCTGCAGTTCTTGTCTGCGTTCGGCAACGCCAGCGGCCGGCATTCCTACATGCAGGTGGAGGGTGACCGGCATCCTCCCCAAATTTGGCCTGTGCTGGTCGGCGAAACATCCAAGGCAAGGAAGGGCACCTCCTGGGGCCGGATACGATCCTTGTTTGAGGAGGCGAGCCCGATCTGGGCAAGAGAGCGCATCGCCTCGGGTCTCTCCTCCGGGGAGGGCGTGATCTGGCAGGTTAGAGACCCAATAAGGTCCATGCAAAAGGACAAGAAAACCGGCGCCTACACTGAGGAAGAAACGGACGCCGGCGTTGCCGACAAACGCCTGTTCGTAATCGAGCCTGAGTTTGCTTCCCCTCTTCGTCACATGGAGCGGAGCGGCAACACGCTTTCCGCGACTCTGCGGAGCCTGTGGGACAGCGGCAATGTGTCCTCGCTTACAAAGAATTCGCCGGCACGAACGACCGGCGCCATGGTTTCGGTTGTCGGCCACGTCACCATTGATGAGCTGCGCCGCTACCTCACCCGCACAGAAATGGGCAACGGATTTGCTAACCGGCTTCTGTTCGTGTGCGTGCGCCGTTCCAAAGAGCTGCCGTTCGGTGGCGACGGCGTAGACCTGCGCTATCTAGTTAATGCGCTTAAGGCGCTTTTGGCGCGGCTGTATGGAGATCGTTGCATAGGCTGGTCAACCCAAGCTGCCAATATTTGGCGTGACGTGTATCACGATCTTTCGGTGGGACTGCCAGGGCTAGCGGGAGCCGTAGTGTCTAGAGCTGAGGCACAGGTCATACGCCTTGCTCTGATATATGCGTTACTTGATAATGAAGACAATATAAAAGCTGAGCATCTCAGCGCTGCACTATCCGTATGGTCTTATTGTAGACAATCCGTTGATACGATATTTGACAATACCCTCGGAGATCCTCTTGCAGACGAAATAAACACTATGATCAGAGCTTCAAATGAAGGTCTTACACGTACTAACCTTTATGACATGCTTGGAAGGCATAAGAGCAGGGATCAGATAGGCGAAGCCCTCTCCATCTTGCTTAAGGCAGGGATAGTGAGGATGAAGAGCAGACCCACAGGAGGGCGCCCAGAAGAACGGTGGATTGCAGTATGAGCGGGCGCGTTATGCGCGATATGCGCAAAAAGCAAATCCCGTTGATCCCGGACAGCGATGAAGCCGCCCTCCTCCGCCTGGCTCGCTCTTCCTTCAGGGCTCTTCATCCGCGCGAGCTTGCGACCATGTGCGAGCGCATCGGGCGATCGCTGTCTGACTTCGACGCCTTGCCCGATCATGTCCGCGCCATGCTCTCGGACGAGCTCGAGACTCACACGCTCACCCACGCATCGCTCGCGAGCGCGTTCGATCGGCACGCTGAACCGATCGAGTTGCCTGCCTACGAAACTCTCCGCCGAATGGCGACGCGATGAGTGGGGGGCTCTCCGAGTCCGCCGAGCAGCTTTGGCGCGTGCTCGACGCGTTGGAGCAAGGAGTCTTCCCGCCGCAAGCTGACGTCGATTGGTTTGTGCTCGCTTGGCGCCGGGCGATCTTCGAGGCCGACACTACGGTTGAGAATCTTGAACAAAGCTTCGGTTTCAACAGCTGGTGGCGCGGTCAACTTAGGGCGGCTGCGCGAGCCAAAGCGGTCAGCGATCTCCAGAACCAGGATGATGCGGAACTTACTGCTGCTGACCTGCACAAGAAACTCAAGGATTACTACCGCTGCGAATACAAGGTCGACCGGCAGACCGCCGGCTGTCCGGCGGGCGAGCGCGGAAGTTTGTTTCGCATCATTGAGAGCTACGGCGGCGTCCCAGGTATGACCTCGGTGCGGAATTTGATTCGGAAAGAAAAGCCCCGCGCACAAAACCCCCCTATTTTGTGCTTCCCCGATCGTCCAAACCTCGACTCGATGACGAGGTGATCGATGGCAACGAAGAGCCCAAATCCAGCGAGCGCGGTCGGCAAAGTTCTGCTGCCGATTGACCACAGGCTTCGCGAGCTCCGGACGCTCAGGGTCGCCACGATAAGCGAGATCGTCAAGCTCGAAAGTCAGGGCGCGAGTGCGGAGGAACCGCCTTCCGGGGAAAGCGTCGATCAGCGCGCGCGGAAACTCCTTGACGGCGGAGAGTATCAAGTTCCCGGCGCCGGGCGCGACCCTGATCACGCGCTCTTCGAGTTGCGGAAAGAGCTAGTCGTTATCGATCGCGCGCTCGAATTCGGACAGCAGCGGTACCTGCACGAGCACGGCGAGCGTGCTCGCCAGCTCGTCGTTGAGCGTGGTGACGAATGGCGCGAGCTTCAGCATAAGCGCGTCCGCGCGATCCTGGCGCTGCTGTCTCTCAACCGCGCGACTGAAGATCTTCGCCGTCAGTTGCGATCCGGCGGCCTGGCGCCGTCGCTACCGCTTGATGGGTACTCCGCGCGGTTGCTGGGAACGGGCGAGGCTGGAACGGTCGTGTCCCATTGGGCTCTTGAATTCGTCAAGGCTGCGATCGCCGCCGGCGTCGTCAGCAAAAAAGAGGTCGACACCAATGTCTAACCGGTTGGTCTACGGGCCTGCGAATGCGTTGCGTTACGGGCCGCTGCGCGCATTCCAGAGCGACGAAAAGGCGTTCCGAGCCGGCCAGTGGGCGCGCGCCGCCTTGTTCGGCGACGACGCCGCGGAGGCGTGGTGCCGTAAGAACGGCGTGCCGCTGACCCGCGCGCAGGGTGAAGGCACCAACACCGCCGGCGGCTTCCTCGTGCCGCCCGAAATGGCTTCGACGATCATAACTCGCCGTGAGGTCCATGGCGCCTTCCGGTCATCCGCCGAGATCGCGCCGATGGCGCGGGATGCAATGGATTGGCCAAGGCGCACCGGTGGCGTGACCGCGTACTGGGTCGGTGAAAATCAGCAGATCACCGAGTCGCAAACGACGCTCGGCAGCGTCGGCCTCGTCGCAAAGAAAATCGCGGCGCTCACCCGGACATCGAGCGAGCTAGAGGAAGACAGCGCCGCTGATCTCGGCGATTTTCTCGCGGAGGAGATGGCATACGCCTTCGCCGTGAAGGAGGATCTCGCCGGCTTCAACGGCGACGGAACGGCGCCCTATGGCGGGATCGTCGGTGTCTGCCCGACCCTCCTGGATGGAAATCACACCGCGGGCAAAATTTCCGCGGCCGCGGGTCACGACAGCTTCGCCGAAATCGACATGACCGACCTCAGCGCGCTGATCGCGGCGCTCCCGGCCTTCGCACTCCCCGGCGCGGCGTGGTTTGTCTCGCAGTACGCCTTCGCGATGACGCTCTTTCGGCTGGCGGCCACAACCGGCGGCATCACCATGATGCCCGATCGGAGAGACGGAACGCTTCGCCCGCACTTCGCGACGTTCCCCGTCGTCCTCAGCCAAGCCCTGCCGCAAGTCGGTTCGAGCCTTGCGAACAGCATCATGTTGCTCTTCGGCGATCTCAGGCTTGCCTCCGTGCTCGGCGACCGAAGGATCATGGGGATGGCGAGGTCAGAGGATCGATTTTTCGACACGGATCAGATCGCTTTCAGGGGGTCCGAGCGGATCGATATCGTAAATCACTCTCTCGGCGATAACACGACCGCGGGCGCCGTTGTCGGCTTGGTCGGGGCGAGCTGATGCGAGTGAACGTGCCCGCCACCGATCCGCGATTGGAAGCGGTAACGCGCCGCCTCTACGGCTCGGCAAATCGCGTCTCCTGGAGCGCCGGGGATGTGGAGCGAATCGCCGCACGGCTTGGCGTCGCCGGACTTGCAGTGCCGTCCGTCGTTGCGCGAACAGTGCAATCGTCGCCCGCGGCTGCTCCCGTCATCCGCGCCGCCGAGGACGCGAGCCGGCAGTTCACGTTTGTGATCTCGACCGGCAGCGTGGACCGGTCGAGCGACAGCATCGCTGTCGACGGTTGGCAGCTCGGCAACTACCAGAAAAACCCGGTCGTGCTTTGGTCGCATCTCGCACTGCTCACGCCGATTGGCGTGGCAACGCGGACATGGCGCGAGGGGGGCCGGCTGAAATCGACCGTTCAGTTGGCGCCGGCAGATGCGAACGATGCGGCAGAACAAGTGCACCGCTTGATCAGCGGCGGCTTTATCTTCGCCGCCTCAGTCGGGTTTGCGCCGATCACCTATGCCTTCGCCGAAGATGCAGGCCGCAAGTATGGCATAAATTTCCTCACTCAAGAGCTTTTGGAGTGGTCAGTCGTCTCTGTTCCAGCCAACGCCGAATGCTTGGTAACCGGCAAGTCAGCGGTATCGAGCACGGCGGAGAGCGAGCCCCGCGAACGCCGGAAGCGCAAAATGCAGCGCGACCTCGACCTGATCCGCTTGAGGGCGGGCGCATGACAACGCAAGCGCACAACACGCCACAGGCCCCACTGTTGGAAGTCGCGCTGAGCCGTGAGTGGGTGCCCAGCCCAGCGCTGGTCGCATGGGCCGAGGACTATCTCGCCAGGCGTGGTTATGCCGTCGTCTCAGTCGAAACGATGCGCGCCATCGAGCGCATCGAGGCGGCCCCCTACGCCGCCACAGAACGCGAATACAGCGAAGTCCTCTATGCGATCTACAGCGGGCCGCTCGGTGAGTACCACCCTCGAAAGGTCTTCGCATGATCCAACAGCTTCAGCACGGACAAGTCGGCAAGCGAGCGCCTTTTCTCCGGGCGCGGCGCTGGCTCCGAAATCAGAGGTGGGGAGGGGCGCATCGCATCGCTGGCAACGAGGGAGCCCGGACCGCGCGGATAGTTCGCGCGTGATTCCGCGAAATTCCCATTTTTTGTTGAGGTGAGACATTGAGAGGCCGAAAACCGACGCCCGCAGGCCTGCATAAGCTGCATGGCAATCCCCGAAAGCGATCGAGGAAGGCACTTGATCGAGTGCTGACGCCGCCGGTCGACCGGACCATGGCGCCGCCTTCGCCTGTTGCCAAAAACCGCGATGCGTTCGCCGAGTGGAAGCGCGTCACTACCGCGCTGCGCGTGCTCGGCATCGTGACGACGGTGGATCGGGGCGCGCTCGCAATGATGTGCCAACTTTATGCCGATTGGATCGAGGCCGAGCGGCAGCTCCTCGCGACGGGCGGTGCGGTGATCGAGGGCCGCGGCGGCGGTGCCGTGCGCAATCCTTGGCTGCTCTGCCGCAACCGCGCCGTCGAGCTCTACATGCGGGCGGCTTCCGAGTTCGGCATGACGCCAGTGAGCCGACCGCGCCTTGGGCCGCCGACGGGAATGCCGACGTATCCGAATGAGCCCGACGCCCCGCAGGACGATTTCGATCACTTCCTGGCCAGCCGGCCGGGTCCGCTGCCGCACTGAGGAGGGACTGATCCGATGACCGCAAAGACCCGCGCCGTCCTTAATTCTGACGCCGACACAAACCTTCCCGACAACACGAGCGCCGACATAACTCCAGCCGACGTGCGGGGGGCGGTGAAGAACTTGGCGGACAGTGCCATCATCCAGGAGGCGTGGGAGAACGTCGCCTCGGCCGCGACGTGCAACATCGGTGCGTCGAGCTCGAACTTTGTCAACATCACCGGCACGACCGGGATCACGTCGTTCGGCACCATCGGGGCGGGGATATATCGACGGATCAAGTTCGCCGGCGCGCTGCTCCTGACGCACAACGCCACGAGCCTGATCTTGAACGGGGCGAACATCACCACGGTCGCCGGCGACATTGCCGAGGCGGTGTCGGAGGGCTCCGGGAACTGGCGCTTGCTGACCTACCGCCGGGCGAGCGGTGCGGTGGACCTCTATTCGCCTGGCGGCACGGACGTTGCGGTTGCTGATGGTGGAACCGGAGCTTCCGACGCTGCCACAGCACGAACCAATCTCGGGCTCGCTTTCTCCGGCGCGCGGGTCAAGAAGGCCGCTGATCAGACAGCCGCCAATTATACCACGGCAACTGTAATTGCGTGGGATGAAGAGATTGAGGATGTCGGGGGATGGCATAACAATGTTACCAACAATTCTCGTCTGACAGTTCCCACTGGCGTCACTCGTGTTCGTCTTACAGGGAGTTTACGCCTTAACTCAGTAACCGATGAGCTGCATAGTATTGACGTTCTAAAAAATAGTGCGTTTTGGGATGAAATGCCTATGGTGCAAAGTGCACCGGGGTCGACAATAGCTGCATGGAATTTTTCATCAGGCGTCATTCAAGTAGTAGCTGGCGATTACTTTGAAATAAGGCTGGATACAGTCGCGGATACCTCAATCACCGTACTTAATCAGCAGTCATGGTTCGCTATCGAGGCAGTGCCAGCCTGACAGTGGGGAGACGGAGTCGAGCCGCCTGAAACTAAGCGACCTGCTTCGTCGGAATCTCCGGGCTTTTTGCAGTCGGAATGCGGATTAAGAAAGTCCGGTTTGAGTGTGATGCAATGACGCCAGTGTACAGGCGGCCCTTTCGCCGCGCTTCCGCGAGATCTTCACTGTAGTAGAGCAGGCCGAACCAAGTCCTATTTGTTCCTATCTCCGATGGAATATTAGGCGAGTTCACGATGCCTTCCATCTCCGTTTTGTGACGCCACCGGTGCCAGGGAGACCGATAGATATAGACGACCATGTGCGTGATCGTCGTCGGTGCGGCGCCGCGATTGGTGACCCAAAGACCTGCTTTCGACCTCTTATCGTCCCCCGGAACCATCACCACGTCGGCAATGATTCGAAGACGCAGGCGGGGCCCGCTCTCGAACCAACGCCTGACTTCGAGGGCCGACGCGCCGCAAGCGATCATTAATGCGAGAAGAGAGATCCAATCCGAAAAGCCCATTCGGAAAGGGAAGCGCACCCGCGCCGCGCGCACAAGCGCCGTCCTCCGAAGGGATGGCTTGACGAATCGGGAGAACGGGAGGAACCAGAACGCCGCTTCAACCGCCAAAGAACCATAGTCGCCATCCGGCGGCAACGAGGGCGACGACCGCGAAGATAGCCACTGCGATCCGCAGAGGCGTCCAGTAGCGCCGTGGCAGTTCATTTGGCATGGCGCCGGTTCCTTTTGAGCCTCACGCCCGGCGCGTCAAAACTCAGTCAGGTGCGCGGGCAGCCGGAGGTAAGCGGTTTCGACGCCGGCATCGCCACGGCGCGCCGATGCCACCCCGTGCGTCTGATAAAGGACGTGCAGTCGCCCTATCACCGGCGGGCTCTCCTCTAATGCGGATTTGGCGCCTTCCAGCAATTCGGCCCCGATGTCGCGGAACACTCCGCTTAGGTTGAAATATACTCCCACGTCGACCGGATGAATAAGACTCTTCCTCTGAAGGCGCGACGCCTTGTGAGTCACCGCTTGAGCAATTCTGTCTTGCACGCTCTCTGTGGATAGCGGCAATTCTCGAATCCGCGGGGCACCCGGCCTGTACTCGTCCCCTCGCTTGCGCCCTTTGTCGAGAACCTCCGTCAGTTCTATTTGCCGCACGGTACCGCTCAGATCATATTCGCCGTCGACTGTCTCATCGGACAGAACGCGCAGCCGTTCGGAGCCGAGGGCCTTGCAAATGAGCGCCAGGCCCCATGCCTCCCTGGCCTTCTTGTAGAAACCCTGGTGTACGAAGTGATTGCCCACGCTGCGCGCGTAGTTCAACACCTGATCCGGAGAGTACCATTGATCGGCGACAAGTTCCCGCATCCGCACCCCTGGCGAGTTGCCATTGGTAAATTCGACGCCAGCGGCCTCTAGGGCGTTCGCCAATGCTGTGAGCGTGCTGCTGCGCGGGTCCGTCGCTCCCCGCTCGATATTCCTGACGCTGACAAGCGACACGTCCGACGCCCGAGCCAATTCTTTCTGCTTCATGCCCGTCAGTGCCCGGGCGGCCTTAATTTGAGCGGCTGAAATAGTCATTTACGTCTCCATTCTTGGAGACGACAATATAAACTATTGCATATATTTGCAAGTTGGATATTCTGCGACGCACCGGCCGGGAGCTATCAACTCCCGACCGGCACTTGCCACCGCACGCTGAGGGGCGTCCGATGACCGATAGAATCTTTAGCAGAAAATCAACGGGTGGAGTCCCCTGGGCCGGTGCATTCACACCTAGCTTTGGAGGAATTTGCCATGTCTGAACTCGCGAGCCGCGTCCTCGATATGGAGGACGACATTCGCGACGCCGAACATCTACTCGGCGCGGCGATGCAGTTGTTCGGCGACCACATGACCGCAAATGGCGGCGCCCTCAATTCTCGAATTGCCGATCGGATTTGGTGCTGCGTCCGGGTCGCGCACGAGCGCAACGAGGCGATCAAAACAAAATGGGATCTTGCGGTTGAGGCCATCCAGACGGGAGGCGGCAATGCCTGAGGGCACGCTCACGGCCGTTGAAACCCCGAAGGGCACGCCGGTCACCCACGCATCGCTCTTGCCAATGCGCTTCGCCGCCGTGAAGGAATTTCGCGGCATGTCGAAAGAGCAATGCATCGCGTTTGCTCATGAACGGATTGAGTCGCTGCGTCCTGTATTAGTGCTAGCCGGTGAAGTTCTAGCGCAGAACAAAGACGAGCTGACTGCGAAGGTCGTCGCCAACTTGGACACGTGGGGCCCGCTGTTGATGCACTTTGCAGAGGCCGCGAAGGTGGCGGGCGCGTTGACCGAAGTCCTACAGTCGGCAGAAGTACGGCTCGTTGTAGCCATCGCTATCGCAGAAGGCGATGACGACGGCGGGGACGACGGAGGCGGTGAGGCGGAACGCGAGGCCGCCTGAATCCAAAAGCGAAACTTTCGCTCTTGCCCCGTCGCCTAGCGCGGCGGGGCGCTCTCTATCCTGACTCCAGGCGGCTCCGGGCCCGACCTTGCGGCGGAGCCGCCAAGGGGAGCCATAGCTACGAATTCACCTCAAGGGTAAAGTGCCAATCGTCGACCGTGAATGTGGTCTCACTGTCCGTGACCCCAATCTGCACTCGGAAGTAGTACGTGCCCGCCGGGAGCTCTATGGAGCGCTCCATCGCATTGCCCTCCCACATATCGTCGATCTCCCCAGGTGGATTGGTATCGAACGCGAAATCGAGGCCGGAATTCGGATTGAGGAAAAAGGAGGTGCCGGCGAAGTTGTGGGCTTCGATCCGCACCGAGCACCAGGCCGACGGCGCGGTCGATGCCCCAAAGCACCGCGACTCGGCCGCAAAACGCGCATTGAAGTGGCGGGTTGCGCCAGCGGGAACGGTGAGGGGACCGAAATAAGAGCCTGGCAGGGTGAGGTATCCCACAAATCTCGTTGACGTGGGGTTTACCTCGCTACGGGCATCGATCCGGATTTCCTGCCCGCCGCTCGTTACTTCCAATGCCAAGGTCGGGGCTGCGAGAACGTACGATCCTAGAGCTAGGGCCGCTAAGCCGCCGGCACGCCTGAGACTGCGGATTGTCATGTGAGCACCTCTCCGATGGAGGGATTGGGAATCCATGCGCGTGACGTAATGGCAAGTGCATGTTGCAACCCAGCCCCGACGCATTGGATCGAAGCACCAACGCCCTAGTCGAACAAGGGGCCGTTCGCTCCTGAGAAGCCGGTCCCGGCGTGCGCGGGCAGGTTCAAATGCACGCGCTGCGGATCACGGCAGACAGAGGCGCGGCCTGAGTGGCCCAACGAGGGCGGCCGGGTGAAGGAAGCTTACGTCGTAACGCGGGCGGGGATTTCACCTTCCCGCAATTGAGGGCGGCTCCGCTAAATCCTCGCAAATGGCGACTATTTTCAAGGCGCCAATTGACGGCTTGCTCGAAGTCTCTAAGGGCCTTTCGGCGTCCACTTCTCTGCAGGAATTCTGGTCAGGTACGGACCCGAGGCGTGAGAGGCGATAACGCCAACATAGAGCTTCCCTTGGCGACGCGCCTCCGTGAGCTTGGCGTCGTAGTAGAGTAGTCCCATCCACTGCTTATTGACGCCCAACTCAACGTTGGTTTTGGCATCGGGGATAATTCCCTGCATATCGGGCCTTCGCCGAAACCGTCCCCACCGCGAAGGATAAGTGAACACCACCATGTGAGTGATTGTCGTGGGGGCGCTGCCGCGGTTCGTGACCCAAAGCGCGGCCTTTGGCTTTCCGTCATCTTCTGGAGCCATGACAGCGTCTGCCATCACGTTGAGACGCAGGCGTGGACCGCTCTCGACCCAGCGGCGGATTTCGAGGCCAAGAGCACCGCCGCCAACGACCAGAGCCAAAACTGCAATCCAGTCCAATGATTCCATCGCATTAGCATAGCGATTGCCGGGCCACAGGCGAGCGCTGGCGCGTTCTCGTGGCCGTGGGGCTGTGAGGGCGCTGCGCAGCACACGGGCTTCATGTTAGCCGCGCGTTAGCCCACGAGTGCCACGGCTCCTTCCCACTCCGCCTAACTCTTTGACATGATTGGCGACCCCGGCAGGATTCGAACCTGCGACCAACAGCTTAGAAGGCTGCTGCTCTATCCCCTGAGCTACGGGGCCCCGTTCCGTCTTACCTCAATGCGTCCAGGGCTGCGTCCTGCCGTGGCGAAAATTGTCGGAATAGGCCATCGCCGGTTTGACGCGCTCTTTCGGCTCGGAAACCTGGCAGGCGATGCCGTTCCGCGTCGCGTAGTCGACCGCCTCCTCCTTCGTATCGAATTCGAGGCGAATCTGGCTCCGCATATCGTCGGAGGAGGTGTAGCCCATGAGCGGCTCGATCTCCTTCGACCGCTCCGGCTCGAATTCGAGCACCCAGCGATGCGTCTTGGCGCGGCCGGAGCTCATGGCCGTGCGTGCCGGCCG
>CAYTTC010000065.1:0-19282 GCA_964440525.1 uncultured Propylenella sp.
CGTCGAAAGTCCCTTAAGTCCAGTGACTTAGCGGCTTTCTCGGCTTCCAACCAAATGGCAAACGGTGGTATGCAGTTTGGTCATGAAGCCCGCTGTCGCCTACTACCGCGTTTCGACGGAGCGACAGCGCCGGTCGGGGCTTGGCATCGACGCCCAGCGAACAACCGTCATGCGCTTCGCCGAGACCGAAGGCTTCGAGCTAACAGCCGAGTTCGTCGAGGCAGAGAGCGGCAAGGGAGCCGACGCGCTGGACCGTCGTCCTCAACTCGCGGCCGCACTGTCCGCAGCTCGCCGGCAAAAGTGCCCGGTCCTGGTAGCCAAGCTCGATCGTCTCTCCCGCGACGTGGCTTTCATCTCCGGCCTGATGGCTCAGCGCGTGCCGTTCATCGTTGCCGAGCTCGGGGCCGACGCCGATCCCTTCATGCTCCACCTCTATGCCGCGCTCGCAGAGAAGGAGCGTCGGCTGATCTCCGAGCGTACCCGATCCGCCCTCGCCCAGCGTAAGGCGCAGGGCGCGCGGCTCGGCAATCCGAAGAACGCTGCTCAGGCAGCTTCGCTTGGCCGCGAGGTGCAGACATCGGAGGCGGATCGCTTCGCCGCGAGCGTTCTTCCGGTCATCGAGTCCATTAAAACTACCGGCGTCTCGACTCTCGGAGCGATCGCGGTCGCTCTCAACAATCGAGGCATTCGAACCGCCCGCGGTGGCCGTTGGCATATCTCGACGGTCGCCAATCTCCTGGCCAGGGGCGATTACCTGAGAAGCCGACTCGCCTTTTTAGGCGGGAAGAACCCGCCCGGCGGTTGCTGGACGGAGCTACCGCCAGTTGCGATGCTGGCCGAGGACCAGTTTCGGCGTGACCGATTTCATCGCAGCAACCGTAAGAAGCTTACGTCCGCCACCTCGCTTTGGGTATCGTCCGCGTGAATGTCGACGTCTGGACTACCCTTAAACGAGAATGAACCACCGACCAGTTTGCTGTCATCGCCGCTGACGGTCACGTGCGGGCTGCCCTGAAGCTTGAACACCTGGCCAGGCATATAGATGGATCCCTCTACAGTCAGATCGGGCGAGCCCTGCAGTTCCGATTCGGCTGCTTCCTTGCCGGTCTCGGTGACCGCCAGCGCGATCCCTGCGAAGTCGCCAGTCGTCATTGCCGTGAGTGACATCTCAGTCGAGCCTTGCATCTGCAGCCCGGCATCCTTTCCGGTGAGCACCACCGAAACCTCCGTTCCGATAACGCTGGTATTTCCCTTCATCGTTAGAGGCCCGTCCTTGATCACGTAGAGACCTTTCGTCAACGTGACCTCGATGCCGTCGATGCTCAGCCCGCCGCAATAGACGCCCGGCGCCAGTGTCGCTTCCTTTGCCTTCTTGTCGAAGGCGAAGCTTGTATGATCACAAGCTGTCGGGACATCGGCGAGCCGCCCGCTATAGGGATCCGCCGCTTGACCGCAGTCAGTCGTGAGTTCCGGCTTGATCTTGGCGGCAGCGTTTCCCGATGCACCTTCGGCGCACACCTCACGCCCGCTAAGGGAGGGTGAACCCTGCATGTGGATGGAATCTGACCCGCCTGCGTTTGCCCAGACGCCGCAATTGGGCGCGCTAACCTTGGCTGCCCCCTGCATGTCGATGCCGACGCCACTGGCCGGGTCAAGAGCGATAAGACACCCGGAACGCTGGTCAATCATATAAGTCGAAACAGCCTCGACACTGACGCTCCTATCGGGCGAGCCGAAGAGATCCCCGAACACCAAGGCTTGCTCTGTCGAGAGCGAAACCTCGACGGTCGCATCGGAAGCCGAGGGCGACACTGCAAACACAGCATTTGCCGTGCGAGAGGAAATGAATCCGGCCGCGGCCGTTACCGCGGCCGCTTCGCGTTCGCCAGCAGAGTCCTGTCCGCCTATTCCCATCTCGCGACCAGCTGCGAGCGCGGCTGCATCAGCCGTGTTCTGCAACTCGGTTTGCGTCCGCGAGAGGCTGGCGTAGTTGATGGCGAACCCCGCTGCAATTGCGAGTGCCGGCAGGGAGACAGCCGCGAGGATGGCGACATTTCCCCCTTCATCATCAAAGAACCGCCTCATGGAAAATTCCTCTCTGAACGCGCAATGCCCCTCTTTCCGTAATTTAGGGCACAGATGTTTTAGCCAAAGTTTCTGGAAATGCTGAAAATCCCGATAACCTCAAATTATTGCGGCTCCGAAATGCGGCGCTTGGCCGTCGGTCGCTGCTGCGCTGTGCTTGTCGCGCGACCGGGTTTTGCCACGTTGACCTGCAGCCGACGCCGACCCAACAAGGGCTCAGGGAAACCAGGAGAACACTTGGCCAGAGCCCGCTAAGCAGCAACCAAGAACTAGGCCGGCCGAAATCCATCCATGCTTCGGCAACGATCCCGATCCAATAGGCAGCAATGATCGCCCTCCCAGGAACTCATTCTGGCAATCGGAATCGACGCCACCTCGATGGGACGGAGCAAATTGGCCACAACTAGTCAGCGAAGGCCATTTTTGCCCCGATGTGTTCCTCGACAGGGGAGTTGTTCAGCATGTCGGGACGAGCAAGTGTTACCGCGTCGATCGCCGCCTGGGTTTCCGCCCGGGCGGACAAGGCGGCCGAAAGCGTCATCTGTGCGGCAGCAAGTCCGAGCGCCAACGACAACATCCTAACAGCAGTGAAAATTCTTGACCCGCGAGTCGCGGTAGCAACTGAGGTGATGAGGTCGCGCATTAGCCTACTCGGTGACAAGAGACTCTTCTCACACGATAGGTAGCAGATTACGGGAGAACGGGGGGAAGTTCTTCCAGTGCTGGAAAAGAATTGAGTAAATTTGAAAGTAAATTTATCATTGCGCGGACCGCAGACCCGCACCCGACCGATCTGGCGCCAGCGAGGATTGCAAGAGCACCAAGCGCTAAAAGGAAAGGGCAGCGGGGACTGTTCTGCTGCCCTTACTCGCCCAGGGAGGGAAAGGGTCGCCACGCTTAGCCTGGGCGGAGTGAGCGTAGCTGCCATTGACCCGTGTCTCGACCGTCGCCAATCTCCTAGCCCGCGCCGTCCGCTGACAAGCGCGTTGCCTTTTTAGGCGGGAAGAACTCGCCCACTCAGCTGGCCCAGTGGTCGTGGCGAAGCTCGACCGCCTCTCCCGCGACGTCGCCTTCATCTCCGGCCTGATGGCGCAGCGCGTGCCCTTCATCGTCGCCGAGCTCGGCGCCGACGCTCGCCGATGAGTCTGCGTTCCTTCTCAGCCAAGGCGGCATAGAGGTGCAGCATGAAGGGATCGGCGCCCTCGCCCAACGCAAGGCGCAGGGCGCACGGCTCGGCAATCCTCGCAATGCACGCCACGCGGCTGCGCTCGGTCGCGACGTGCAAATCGCCGAAGCCGACCGCTTTGCCGGCAACGTCATGCCGATCGTCGAAGCCATTCGCATGTCGGGCGTCTCCAGCATGCCCCGGATCATGGCGCAGCGGTACAAACACCTCGCGTTGCCGCAGCCGGCGCTCGTGCACATGGTCCTTTACGATCGTCAGCCCGCCGCCGTAACCGTGCTCGTCCCGAAGGCGCTCGAAGATCCGCTTCGAGGTGTGCCGCTGCTTCGCCGGACGGCTCTTATCCTCCTCCAGGATCCGGTCGATGATCCCGATGAACGGGTCCAGCTTCGGTCGCGCCGGCGGCTTGCTGCGCCGATACCCGGGCGGCACCGAGAACACCATCATCTTGGCGACCGTCCGCGGGTCGATCCCGAACCGTCGCGCCGCCTCGCGATGGCTCAACCCCTCAATCTGCACCGCATAGCGGACCCGTCCATATAGCTCCACGCCCTTCATCCCCCGCCCTCTGCCAAGAGCATCCGCTGTCGGATTTTTACTCCGGCGCAAACCGGCCAATCCGGCCGCTTCAGTGAGGGATTATTGCTCCGGCGCTTACAGCCCGGATATCCCCATCGAGCAGGTGACGTCGAAGTAGCCAAGCCAAAGGCCATCTATGCCGGGCACCCCCGCGATCGAATCGACCGTCTCGACGCCGGCGTCAGTTTCGATGAGGGCGACACAGAAAGAGCCTTCGCTGGCGCGGCGAGTTTTGGGCCGAAGGGACCGGAGACAGGCCCACGCTTAGTAGCCTCAGGCTTTTGTGGCATCGACCAAGGCGACGATAACATCAAAGTTGCAAAGCCGCCGGTGATGCCAGCAGCCCATCGCGGGCGTCACCCGCAGCGCCTTATGGATGCGGAGGGCTTCACCGCTCAGCATACGAGCAGCGTGCGGGGAAACCGGGTGAGGAGTTCACACCCAGTCTCGCTAACTACCACCATGTCGCCAATAGCCGCTGCACCCCTGCCTGGGATGAAAAAATTGGGGTGGAACTCAAAGACCATCCCTGGTCGAGCGGCCAGCGGCGGCGTGCGGGTCGGCTTGCCCGGCTCGATCGCATAAGGCTGCGGAAACGGTTCCCCAAGGATGGGTTCATCATAAAAAGAGCCGATGCCATGCGCGTTGGTGAAGCGAAAAATAGACTGCGTCTTGAGACTGCCAAAACGACGATCGAAAACGGCCTCGAAAGCTGCTTGCACGTCGTTGAGGTCAACGCCTGGTCGCAGTGCGGCAAGGCCCGCTT
The DNA here is from genome assembly GCA_964440525.1 of uncultured Propylenella sp. GTDB lineage: Bacteria > Pseudomonadota > Alphaproteobacteria > Rhizobiales > Afifellaceae > DASWJZ01. The sequence goes on from CAYTTC010000065.1 coordinate 4,614, forward strand.
CCTCCATTTCAAACGCTACGTCAAATAGGTACCTGTGGTCTTCGGTTGGGAAACCTAAGTTGCCTGTTCTGATGGCATGGCCCCACGACCCTTCATGCATTAGGTAGATGCCCAGAAGAACTTGGTCCCCCTCCTGAGGTACTCGCAGGCAAGCGTGTTTGACCAGGCGCGCGAAGTCGGCGTTCGGCCCGACAGTTAGCCAGGTGAGGCAATGCTCGCAACCCTCATGGTGAGCTACCCGTTCAAGTTCGGCCTTGATCTGGAATGCGCTTTTTCCCGTTCGCAATTCCGAGGCAAGACGCTCAAGCATGAGGTCGCAAATCTCCGCGGCTTGGCGGGTCATCATCAGTTCAAGCCGTCCTTTTTCGATGATGAGAGGATTCAGGACCGCGGTGAAATCTACCCACTCCGTTGCAGGCAGTTCCTGACGCAAGCACTCCCATAACGCCAGCGGAACTTCGTCTCGCCCGACAAAGCCCAGCCTACTATAATTCAAACCAGCCTGCCGGAGAATCGTCGCTACTTCTCGGCCTAAGCTTGACCGCTCAACGTAGCGCACGTCACTAATTGTCGTTATCTCTGCGCGAGCCTGGTAAAGGAACATTTGCGGCGTGAGAATGACTGCGGGGCGTCCCGCCAAAACAACCAGAATCGAGGGGGTATTGAGCCCATCCCAGTCGCAGAGCCAACGCATGTAAGGATGGGTGCGAGTGCCCCACCCGAGTGCGCTTCCATGGGCAAAGATAACTAAACCCTCGAGGTCATTGCGCAAGAGAGCTTCCTCTACTCTGAGCCGTCGAGTATTCAGCTGCGCATCAGACGTCCTCGGCATTGGTTTCCTGCTCTGTTGGTGATTCCCGGCAGACTAGCGAGCGCTGCGACGCGAAGGTGGGCAAAAGATCCTCGACCACGCGGCTTCCTTCCTCAGGCGCCGGCCGCATGATTTCCAGCTCGCGAAGCGCGGCGCGACAGGGGCGCAGAGCGACATACAGGCGGCAACGCATCGCTATCGCTGCAATATCTCGCTCCAGTATCTTGACGTGATCATGAGCGTGTGTTGACGGTGCTCCTATAGCAAGAGGGCTTGCGTGGCCGCGGTAAGTAATAGAGCGAGCTCTGCGTTCCTCCTTGTCACTGTGCGATCCGGGCCACGAACTGGACGAGGAGTTTGACGGCTACTGCAAAATCCTCGATCTCCATCGCTTCGTCGGGATTGTGACTGCCATTTCGACTACGAATAAAAACCAAACCGGTCGGAATGCCTGCGGCGGCGAAGTCGCCGGAATCGTGGCCGGCGCCGCTCACAAGCGTCGTTGCAGGGATTTGAAGCTCACCGCAGACCGCGATGAGTTCGCGACAAACCCGTTCGTCCATTAGAACGGGGGCGTCTCTTCGTGGTTGTGGCAAATGAAACGACACCCGCCGTCGCCCGGCGATAGCCGCGCTTGCCGATTCTACCATCCGCCAGAATCGGTCCAGCACTGTCGGCGAATGACTCCGTGCGTCAACTGCAAAAGAAACCTTGCCGGGAATGACGGTCAGCCCGTGCGCTGTCGGATCCGTAAAGAAGCGACCGATTGTGACAACAAGATCATCACCGCGAGCTTCCGATTCCATCCAAAAATCGTCCATCCGCTTGACAAGTTCACAGGCCGCCATCACCGCGTCCTGGCGCTCCCCCCGCGGCACGACGCCTGCGTGTCCGTAAGCGCCGAGGCATTCGGCCTCACCACAGCGCAGGGCCCCTCGGATCGAGGTAACGATTCCCAGCGGTGCGGCACGCTCGATCAGTACCGAACCCTGTTCGATGTGACACTCCAAGAATGTATAAATGCTGTCGGGCCGAACTAGGCGAGCTCCCGCCATGATGGGCGTGAGGTCCGCTCCGGCGGCAGCCATGTGCTCCTTGAGTGTCTTGCCCGAATCCGCTCGGCGTGAAGCAAGCGCATCGAAGGACAATGTACCGAGGGCGGCACGACTCCCGACATGTTGAGCGCCAAACCACGCATTCTCTTCGCTGCGCAGCGCCACGACCGTAACATCGCGGCTTAGGCGGCGATGTGAGGAAAGGACCTCCAGACATCCAAGGCCCGCGAGAACCCCCGCCAAGCCATCAAAATTCCCCCCTTGTGCCACCGAGTCCAAATGCGAGCCGACCAGGATACGACGCGCCGACCGGTCTGTGCCGGGCAAAGTTGCGTACAGATTCAAGGCGGCGTCCCGTGCGATCTCAAGTCCGAGAGCCTCGGCTTCGCTGGCGATCTTGTCGTGGGCCAGCTGCTCGCCCTCGCCATACGAAGCGCGTGTCACACCAACACCGTCGGAAGTACGATCGCCGATCTCTGCAAAAAGATCTGCCGCGTGCGCGATCGCGGCTTCGAACTTTTCGCCGCCGAAATCGAAGTCGATCCGGTCAGGCCTTGAGTGCCGCGCCATTCGACACCGCAAGCTCGCCGAGATACCAGTCTACGATATCGCCGCCGGCCATGAAGACCGTGTCGCTCCGGGCAAGCAGCGTTTCTATTGTCTCGCGCAAGTAACCGATTCGATGGGGCACGCCGCTCAAATGTGGATGTAGCGCGATCGTTAATACACGAGGCTGACCGTATTCCCGAGCCTCGGCGGCAAAGACCTCAAGCGTACGCTGGACTCGAAGTTGCATTTCTGGTGAGGAGTGTTTTTCAATCGCATAGATGACGCTATCGTTGAGGTCGAGGGCGTAGGGCAATGCAATCATCTCACCGTGTTTGGTGTGCAGCTTCGTTGGTATGTCATCTATAACCCATTGGCACACATACTCTATTCCCGCCTCATGCAGATAGTCCAGAGTATCGAACGTCTCCGACCAACCGGGGCTCATCCAGCCTCGCAGCCGCCGTCCGACATATTCCTGAAGGCGAGCAATTGCCGTCCGTATCTGTGCGCGCTCGTCTGCCTCCGACCCGAGGCCACGCTGGCGGACACCGTGTCCGACAAATTCCCATCCCTGCTCGCGCATGGCGCTCGCCAGGGCCGGATAGACGTCGATTACGCTGGCATTCACGCTGGCGCTCACCGGGATGCGATAGTCGCCGAAGAGCTTTAGAAGGCGTGGCATGCCGCAACGGTTTCCGTATTCCGACCAACAGAAGTTCGGTAGATCAGGAATAGTTGTCTTGCCGTGTGGCGGCGTGACTATCTGTCTTGGGGCCGGCTCGTCATATGGCCAGTACTCGACGTTGACGACGATATGAACAATCAGCGACTTCCCACCAAAGGTTGAAAGTCGCGGATGCTCTGTCGAAAGCCGGTACGGAGCTCTGGGGTTGGACTGCAGCGTCATAGTCAGCTCTCCTCAGATCTACCGGCTCTGCCTCGCCCAAACCGAGCTCAAATCAAGGAGCCATCACGTCGCCGCCGTTTGGTGACAGGGTCTGTCCGACGTAGAATCCTCCATCGTCAGACGCCAACATCACCGCTGTAGGCGCTATTTCCTCCGCGCGGCCAAAACGGCCCAGCGGCAATTCGCGCAGCTTTCGTGCGCGCCAGGACTTCGGCAGCCCTTGGAGCAGGGGCGTTTCGACTGGTCCAGGGGCAATGCAGTTCACCAGTACGCCGTGGGGAGCCCCTTCCAGCGCCAGCGCCTTCGTGAATCCGATAATGCCCGCTTTGGCCGCGCAATAATGCGCTTTGTTTTGAGAGCCCTTAAGCGCTTGCTGCGAGGCGATGGTAATAATTCGCCCCCATCTGCGGGAACGCATGGTCGGATAGCAACCCCGCACGGCGAGGAACGTGCCGCGAAGATGGACCGCAATCATACGGTCCCACTCGGTCGGGTCGATAGCATCGAATGGGGTGTCAGCCGACGTGCCTGCAGAGGTGACCAAGACATCGATCGGACCGAAGGCCGCGGATGCCGCGCTGATCGTTTTGGCCATAGCCTCACTATCCGACACGTCGCAGTTGTACTGGGCGCCCCGGCGGCCTGTCGCTGCGATCCGCTCGACGATTGTCTCAGCCTGCCCTTCATCGCCGAGGTGAATGATTGCAACGTCGCATCCTTCCGCCGCGAACGCCAAGGCGATCGCGGCGCCGATCCCGCTGCTGCCACCTGTGATCAGCGCTATCCGGCCAGACAGGCGCATTGTCATCTCTCCGCCTAGATCGCTGGACAGCGCTGCCGCCAAGGTGTGGCACGTTCGTAAGCATCGCCGACACGAAGGACGACAGCGTCATCACGTGGCCGACATGCAAACTGTGCGCCGAATGGCAGCCCATCCGCTCCAAACCCTATACACACAGTAAGCGCCGGCCCGCCAGTGAGATTGAAGAGGATATTTTTGAACGGCGCCCGTCTGAATGCGAATTTTTGTATCTCGGCAATACGCTGAGCAGTGCTCGCATGGGCCGGGGTAGCAATCACGTCAGCGGACTCTAATGCCTCCGCCACAAGAGCGCAGATGGCCCGCCGTCGTCGCTGCGCTGAGAGGTAGTCGGCCGCAGTGATAAGCGCTCCGAGCGGTAGCTGTTCCCTAAGGTGACACCCGTATTCGTCGAACCGATGCGCGAGTCCCTGGCGATGAATAGCGTAGGCTTCGGCTAGCAAGACCACGATGCCGCAGGCATGGCAGTCCTCTAGCGGGGGCAGCTTTACTTTGACGATCCGTGCTCCAAGGTGCCTTACAACGTCGAGCATTGCATCAAACGCCGAACCGACCGGGCCATCGAGATCGGCCAAATATTCGTCCTGTGGTACTCCGACCCGAAGATCTGAGATGTCGCCCGTGAGTGCCGCCAACGGATCGGATTCGGATCCAACGATGGCTCCACCCATGCCCCAGACGAGAAGGGCGCAATCGCTGACCGTCCACGCCATTCCTCCGACGTGGTCGAGCGAAGGGGCGAGCGGCAGAAGTCCATCGCGACTGATGAGCTCGTAGGTCGGCTTGTAACCGACAACCCCGCACAGGGCGGCGGGAGTACGGATTGAGCCACCAGTGTCCGATCCCACCGCACCGAGGCAGAGGCCTGCTGCGACTGCAGCGCCTCCCCCGGAGCTCGAACCACCAGTGTAGCAATCAGTATTCCAGGGGTTCCGGGCCGGCGGAAAGGGCAGGTCGTCGCAGGGCCCCCAGAATGCGAATTCGTGGGTATTGAGCTTGCCAAGGACAAGGGCGCCGGCATTGCGCAACCGCCGCACGGCGGGCGCATCGGTCTCCGCCACCTCGCCAACAAGCTGCTTCGACTGTGCGGTGGTCGGCATTGCCGCTACGTGAATAACATCCTTGACGGCAATCGGGATGCCATGCAGCGGACCGCAATCGCGGCCATTGCGGCGCTCTTGATCGGCGGCCGCGGCCTGCGCCATCACCGACTTCTCTGCGATATGGACAAACGCGTGGAGAATCGGATCGAGCGTCGCAATCCGGTTCAGGAAGTACTCTGTCAATGTCACAGCTTGTAGCGTGCCGTCGGCCAATCGCCGCGCGGCCTCAACCAAAGTCTTCGGCGGTAGCATGGTCACGGCTGTTCTTTAGCTTCACTTTCAACAACGTCAGAAGCTTCGGTAGTGGTCAGATCCATACTCCGAATCATTTCCCAAAGAGATTGGTACGCTTCGTAAAGCGGCTCGAACGCGACCGCGGAGATTACGATGCCCTCGGCTGCAAGGCGTGCCCGCACCTGTTCCCGCGGTGGCGCTGGGGGCGCTTCTGCTTTCACGGGCTCGGCAGGCACGATCATGCTACCACCAGGTTTGCCAATCCGAACTCGTCTGCCAAACGATTGAGGGCCTCATGCGTCGAACGATGAATCGGTATTCCCTCGATGCGGCGGCGGGCGGCTTCGCGGTGGCCGCGTTCACCCGGGAGGAGCACGGCACTAAATCCAGGTTGTAGTCCTGTTTCGCGGATGGTGCGAATCATTCTGTCCATCCGCTCACGAAATTCGGTGAGCGGCATGAAGGCGCTGATGTTAACGGCTTCGAAATACTGTGAACAGTTGTAGACATTCTCGAAAGGGCGAAAACCCGTCCCAGGAGCGGTAAATAGACCACCGCCGAAGAGGACGGACGTGAGCACCTCGTGCGCCACTCCGAGTCCAAAGGCCTTGTAACCTCCAAACGGGAGAAAGACGTAGGCTTCCAGTGCTTCGCGCGGGTCGATAGTCGAACGACCGTCCAAGCCTAGCGCCCAGTCGGGGGGTATTGGCTGACCTTCCGCGGCCGCTAAGCGTATCTTCTCAACCGCGACGGTACACGCGAAGTCGAGAATGAAGGGGGGCTCCGACCCCGAAGGGGCAGCGATTGCCATCGGGTTGTTGCCGACCCTAGCCTCACGTCCTCCATGTGGAGGCATCATCGGCCTTGTGTTGGTGTAGGTTGTGCCAATCATTCCGGCGTCGACGGCCATCAAGGGATAGTATTTGGCCGACGTGTAGGAATTGGCGTTGCGCACCCCGACGATGCCGACGCCAAAAGCCTCCGCCTTCTGTATCGCTAGCAGCATCGCTCGCGCCGCCACGACCTGACCCAAACTTTGATGGGCATCGAAGAGAGCGATTGCCGCGTTGTCCCGCAGCACCGTCACCTTGGGTTTCGGCCTAACGCTGCCGGCTCGAATGCGGGCGAGATGCACCTCGAACATACGGACGCCATGGGATTCCTCACCACGGAGATCAGAATCGATATGGACGTCGACCACGAGCTGTGCATCCTCTCGTGGGACACCGGTGGCTTCGAATAAGGCCCTGCCGAGCTCGCGAAGACGGTCGACGGGGAAAACGTGGGTGTCCATCAGCAAGACGCAGCTAAAGTGCTAGTGGCAAGACGCGAATTCGCAGCCCTCGCGGGCGCTGATCATGTCGGCCCAGCGCAGGCGGCAGCCCGCCGCGCCGACACCTCGCATGCAATGGCCACGACTTTGCCAAACGCGGCCGCCCCTCGGTGGTGATCGTCTTGTTTCGCCAAGCGAGCGCGTGAATGTAGGTAGGAGTCATCGGCGGATCGGTCGGCGCATGTCCCTTTGTCATTCCGGAGCCTCCCGTGAATATTGCCGCTCAAAGAGCGCGACGGTGATCGGCACCACTCCCAGAAGCACGCAAGCCCACATTCGCAGATTTTCCACGGGTACAGGATTGAAAGTTAACAAGGCCCGCGGAGCTTGACAAGTAATACTTTACTTACGTAGAATTCAGTGATCGCAGAATTGGCGCTGTTTGGCACGACCGGTGATGCATTCGCGCCATGGTTCCAACGCTACGATAGCGGCCATCGGAACCACAAGGGGAGGACAATCAAGATGACATACCAACGGACGCGGAGGCAATTTATGGGCGATGCCGCCGCAGGCGCTGTTGTTACGGCGAGTCTTGCAGCGGGTGCGGTGCTGGAAACGGCAGCCGCTCAGGAACAGATTACGGTGGTCGAGTGGGGCGGGCCTTACGTTGAAAGCATGAAGGCGATCGCAGCAAAACAGGACAGGGTTGATATCGAATGGGTGCTGCACGCCGGCGGGTCGGGCGCGATCTTGCCCAAGATCAAGGCAACTTGGCCCGAAGTTCAATTTGACCTCGTGCATGCGTGGAACCCGGTTTTCGTTGCGATGATTCGCGAAGGCTGGGCCGAGACGGTAACCCTTGAAGATGTGCCGCATCTCTCGGAGGTTCCGGAAGCTCTCATCACCAAGGACGACCAGGGCAATCTGAAGACAGTTCCGACAAACCTCAATGGCATCTATTGGGCATTTCGCGAGGACATCGCGCCAATGGCAGTAGGTAGTGTCGACGATCTCTTCGACCCACGCCTCAAAGGCCAGATCCTCTTTCCTGATCCGATCATGAGTATGGGCCTTCAGATCGTCACGTTGGCGATTGCACGCGGCGGTGACGAGCACAATTTGGAACCCGGTTGGGAAGCCCTGAAGGAACTCGCGCGAAGTGGGAACATCGGCCGTCTCGCTCACTCGGATGTCGAGGTCATAAACTCTCTAACGAGTGGCGAAACGTCGATCGCATTCGGGAACCCGGCTAATTTTGCAACCGTAGCCAAGAACTTTCCGGTGCGGCACTTAACGAAGGTCCCGGGAAACACGGGGCTGAAGACGAGCATAACTACTGAGGGGTGGGTGATCTTGAAGGGCGGCAAGACAAAAGCTGCGTTCGAATTCGCGGACTTCACCATCACTCCGGAGAACAACGAAGCTTTCAATCTTGGGATCGGAACAATTCCCGCCAACAGCAAGGCAAAATCTGCCGACGGTCTCGACTATTTGAGATTCACCGAGCAGGAGCTGGCGGAGTTCGCTTACATTCCCGACTGGTCCTATATCTCCGATCACCTTGATAGTTGGCAGAAGAGGTGGGAACAGGAGGTTGCTGTCCTTATCAAATAATGGCGCGCACACTGGCGAGTTAGGACCTTCTCGGGGGGCATTCCGGCGCTAGGTCGGCGACGTGGATACATCTGTCCACGCGACGAAGCCGGAGACCAAAGTTCCATCCTCACCTGACCGCCTCGGTCGTTAGCAGCTACGCGGTTCTTGGTGTGCGATCGCCGAGGCTGGGAGGCCCTCTATCCCGGCTTTTCTTCCTAGTGCGCACGTTGACGAATGGTTGGTTTCCGCGGAATGCAAATAGCGGCATTGAATCCTTCAGGCGGCGGGGGTTCACGCCTGCCAAGGCTCGATCCTGATGATCGGAATCCACCGCGCAGACTTGCGCCTTCTCCTGGCACTTGTTGTGCTCGTGGCCTTACTACTGCTGCCCCTCTTGAACGTCGTCCACGAGAGTTTTCTGCAGTTCACGCCGGGGCGCGTTGGTTCCACCCGCGAAGCACCGTACACTCTTGCTAACTACACCGAGCTCCTACACCCGGCCTATTTCACCTATTTCGCCAATACCTTTCGCCTGAGCCTCATTGCCAGCGGGCTAGCCGCGGTGATCGCCTTTCCAATTTCTTATTTCGTCGCGCGCCGGCACCCCGGGATACTGCGCACCTGTTTCGTGACGTTCCTCGTTGGGATGATGTTCCTAGGTATCCTAGTTCGGGTCTATTCGCTCGCGCTCACCTTTGGGCCTGTCGGATTTCTTCACCACATAACCGGCCCGCTTGGCCTCAATCCCAATGGCCGCGGTGTGACTGAAGCCCTTGTCGTGCTTGGTCTCCTTCACTATGGCATCCCAATGTCCGCTCTCATTCTGGTCAGCACCATACAGAATGTGAGCCCGCATCTCATCGAGGCAGCGGAAGCGTTGGGTTCCGCCCGGTGGTCGGCCCATCTTTCCATTACGGTTCCGCTGAGCCGGCGAGGGATCATCTCAGCCTTCCTAATTACCTTCACGCTGAACGTCAGCGCATTCATTATCCCAATGATTCTTGGGAAAGGGAAAATACTGTTCGTCTCAAACCTCATTTACAGCCGCTTTGGGGAAATTCCGAACTACCCTAGCGGGGCGGCGATCTCGGTAGTTATGTCGGTCGTCTGTCTCGTACTCCTATACGGACTTCTGCGCTTTTTCGGTGGTGAGCCGAGCGGCGGAAGTGGAGGCTAAACGGACAGCATGAAACGCTGGCTTGACGACATTGGGCTAACGTTGGTTGTGGCCACAACGATCATTTCAGTCGCGTTCCTGATTGTTCCGGTCGCCATCGCGGTGGTCATGTCCTTCGACGCCCGGGATTTCCTCGGCGCGTTTCCGCCACCAGGGCTGTCGTTGAAGTGGTATTACCGGTTTTTTTCAGAGGAATACTATATGCGCGGCCTCTACGTCAGCCTGATCGTCGGAGTCGCTGCGACAGGGATCTCCACCGCGATCGGGGTATCGGCCGCGCTGGCGATCGACCGCTACCGATTTCGTGGAAGAGAATTGATCACCCTGGCTCTCATCTCGCCACTGATCATTCCGGCTGTAGTCATCGGATTCGCCTTGCTGCTCTTTCTGTCGTTCCTCGGGGTCGATGGCTACGCCCGGCTGATTGCCGGTCACGTCATCGTTGTCATGCCCTATACGATCCGCGCGACCCTGGCGGGATTGGTGGGAATCAAACGCTCGCTGGTCGAAGCAGCTTTGAGTCTGGGCGCCAATGAGCGTCAGGCCTTCTGGAAAATAACCTTTCCGCTCGCACGGACGGGGATTGTTGCCGGCGGTGTATTTGCGTTTGCTTTTTCATTGGACGAGGTGGCTGTGAGTCTGTTCTTGGTTTCCGGAGACGTGTACACCCTACCGGTCGCACTCCTCAGCATGATGCGTGGCAACTTCGATCTTACTATCGCGGCCGCGTCGGTGCTGATGCTCGCAGTAACTGCTTTGCTGATCGTCGTCCTTGATCGAGTCGTCGGATTGGGGAAATTGATTGGCCAAGGAGTCTACCGAAACTGATGACCAACACGGTTTCAGTAGTGGAGGTGTCTCAGGTCTCCAAGCGCTTTGGCGCTATCACGGCGGTCGACCAAGTATCATTAGCAGTTGTCGCGGGCGAGACGCTGTCGCTCCTTGGCCCAAGTGGCTGCGGCAAGACCACGACGCTTCGCCTTATAGCCGGCTTCGAGACACCCGACGTCGGTGCCATTCATATCTCCGGCCGCGACATGCGCGGAAAAAGACCCTACGAGCGAGACATAGGATTCGTCTTCCAAGATTATGCGCTATTTCCGCACATGACTGTTGAAGAAAACATCGCTTTTGGAATGCGGCATCGCGGTATAGATCGTAGGGACATTCCCAAGCGAAGTGTCGAAATACTCAGCCTGGTCAAGCTGACGGGTCTTGAGCGACGCTATCCCGCCGCCTTGAGCGGTGGCCAGCAACAACGGGTAGCGCTGGCACGAGCGCTGGTGATTCGCCCTGCGGTGATGTTGCTGGATGAGCCGCTGGCGGCCCTTGATGCCAAGCTTCGCGCCCAATTGCGCACCGAGCTGAGGGAAATCCTTGCCAGTGTTCGAACGACAACGATCATCGTCACTCATGATCAGGAGGAAGCGATGTCCCTTGCCGATCGGGTGGTCGTAATGAACGAAGGTAGGATCGAGCAGGAAGGGACGCCTAAGGAAGTATACTCGCGCCCACGGACTAAATTCGTGGCCGAATTCATTGGCCGCTTGAATTGGATCCCGGGGGCGTTCGTTCGCGAGGTGGAGGCCGGCCTATGGGAGTACAGGACCGAAAATGGTTCTTTGCTGCAAGTTAGCGCGCCCCGGGCAGACGGTAATCGCCGTCGGCAAGTGGGGGTTCGGCCTGAGCGTCTGAGAGTGCGAACACCTAACCAAGATTCGCCAGCACTCGGAAATTTGATTGAGGCGACTATACGGCACGTCAACATCCTCGGGCCGGACATTCATCGACTGATGGAACTGGATTCAGGCGCAAGATTAATCGCAATAGAGAAAGACCTTGGCCAGCCGGTGGAGCCCGTGGGATCGCGCGTATCCGTTGCCTTTGCGGCGGGCGATTGCATCGTTGTCGAAGCCGACGCGACGGAGTCTGGCTAACTGCATGCGAGATCTCACGAGTTTTCGTGATGGTAATTCGTCAAGAACGCCATGACCACCTGGCGCACATGGTCTCGCCGCGCCCGCCGCCATTGCTGATCGGTGAGGTCGGTACCAAACATTGCTGACAACGTGTAGGCGTTGGACAGATGGAACCAACTCAACGCGGCGATCGTCACATACACCTGGATGGGATCAAGATTGGGCGGGAACAAACCTTGTTTGGTGCCTCGTTGAATCAGCGTCTGGAGTGCGCCGCGCAACGGTGACGCCGTCTCGGTCACCCTCTTCGATTTGAGCGCGAACCTACCGCGCATGACGTTTTCGTTGTGAACGAGCGCGACAAAATCCGGATTGTTCTCAAAGTGGTCAAACGTGAACTCGAGAAGTCGTATCATGCCATCGAGCGGATCGAGTTGCTCGAAGTGAAGCTCGCGCTCCTGTTCGCGGATTTTGGCGTACGCGCTATTTAGAACGGCACGATAGAGTGCCTCCTTCTTCCCGAAATGGTGGTAGATCATGCGGATGTTGCAGCGCGCCCCGGCTGCAATTCTTTCGATTCGGGCACCGCTAAAACCGTGAAGTGCGAATTCGGCGCGTGCAACTGCTAGGATGACTTCAGCCGTCCGATTGCCGCTGGCGGCACGCGGACGAATGCCCGCCGAAGCCCTCTTCGATTTGGCTTTTTTAGCCGGCACGTGACGGATTCGCATGGTCTCTTAATAGGGTGAGCAGCTGACAGCGGCGGCGGCCATGCCGGCGACGATTTACTCGGTCGTGGCTGCGCATTTCATTGCGCGATGGGCTATCGATCCAATCTGGCTGTAGCAATCGCGCTTTGCTCAGGCGGCACCCACCTACCCTTCCATGTCGGCCGCCAATCCGTCCAGAGCGGAAATCCCGGCGGCTCCGTTCCGGTGTCATAGATCTCAATCCCGATTGGTTTGACGACGTCCGCTTGATGCGCCGTGTTGTCGCCGTTGGGACAGACCGACACCGCGGCAAGAAGGTTGATGTTGGCGTAAAACTCTATGTAGTCCCCTTTCTCCGAGGCCGTCGGAGCACTGTAGGGCTTCAGTGTGACGGGATCAAAGCGTGTCTTCTGGTGGACGTTGATGTTGTCGTGTATGTCCCGCTCCCCAAGGGAAAACGGCTCAATGGCTTGAAGCAAGTTCAGGTGGCAGGCGTTCAGGCCAGCTTTTCCTGTGCGCGCTTCCATGACCTCCGGACAGCAGTGGGTCATCACGAAATGATGGCGGAAATTGCCGTCCTTGTGCCTCGTATCCACTGTTTCCTCGATGCACACCGCCATGGGCCGGAGCCAAGGTACATCCGACCACAAACGCGTAAAGACTTCGACGAAGATCCCTTCAAGGAGCCACGTTCTCGACATGCTCAAGAATTCGGCTGAATCGTCGGCATTCCAGAACACGACATCTGCTACCTGTGGGCCTTCCTCTTCAATCACTCGGAAAGTATGTCCCCTGGGAACGAGGAACCCCCGGCCGCTTCTAGGCGGAATGACAAATCTATCGATGAGTTTGTGGCTGCTCTTTGAGGCTCGCACTTTTTCATAGAAGGCCCTATCAATCGCGTAGCGCGGCAGCATTTCCGATGAATCTCTCGGCTTGCTCATAGTCTTCCTCACTTAAGCTCGCTGTGGGCAATCTGATGTGGAGGCTGACATGAACACAGTTCTTACGGGGAAACCCCGTCCTGCACAAACTTTCGCTACACTGGCCCGGGAGTGGTTCGCAGGAGCTATGCGCAGAAGTTGGTGACGGCGTGACGGGGTAAGGCGGCGTATCGTGGGGGTGTTCGACGCCTCCACTTCTCCAGCAAAGGAGTGATACGCCGTGACCGATAGTAACGTTTTCAAGCTCGCCCAGCCAGGGACCTTCACCGATTCGCTGACCGACATCTTGCACAATGGGGCGCAAGCGCTGCTCGCCTACGCCGTCGAGGCGGAGTCAGCCGGCGTACAGCTGATATGCCCAACGGCGTTCGCAAACCGAGCGCCGTCCATGTGAACCACCAGGCCATGCTTTGTCGCCAGCTCGGTGAGTGTATCGATCTCGTCCAGGCGATACGTGGTGCTCCATTCGGTCGCTTGCGTGAGCGTAAGCGTCGAGGGTTGAGACCTGTGCCTGTCGCCGCGACCAGCATGGCTGAGTGCCCGGTCGAGAGCGAACGGATCCACCCTGCCGTGCTCGCCTTCGACTAGGACGAACTTGGCGCCCTGTGAAAACTGCTCGGTAGCTCCACATTCCGAAGTATGCGCGTGTGCCGTAACATGGCAGAAGATGGCGCCCCACGGCGGCGTGCACGCCGACAGTGCCAGCGCGTTCGCGGCGGTGCCGGTGGGGACGGGAAAAATCTCCACGGATCGCTCAAACAGCTGCGAATAACGCTGTTGCAACAACTCGGAGAGCTGATCCGCGCCGTAGGCCGAGGCTGCGCCGACATTGGCGGACGCCAGGGCAGCGAGAATCTTCGGCGCCGCCCCGCCCACATTGTCGCTGCGGAAATCGAGAGTCGACGCCGGGGAGGTTCCCGACGGCGCGGTGCCAACGCCGTGATCCCGCGCATCGGAGCCGCGCCGGTCAGCCGACATTGACGAAACCCCGCGCGGCGCGCGCCGACAGAAGCTGCGGGCCGCTCTCGGTCACTACGAGGTTTTCCTCATGGATGAGCATGTGCCTCAAGGTGCCACCCGGCGCCTGCAGGTCGAACGCGGCCGAGGGTACGCCTTCGTCGCCCTGTGGAAGGATGTGAAGTTGCCGGATGGGCGTGACCGCGTCGTGCGTCACGGCCATGGGCCGGCGCGTGCGATCCAGACCGGGGTCGGGCCTGTTGCGGTGCGGCGCGCGAAGGTCCGCGACCGCGGCAAGGTGGGCGCGGCGGAGAAGATCCGGTTCACTTCGTCGATCCTGCCTAAATGGGCGCGGCGGACGAAGAGCCTCGATGCTCTGCTTCCGATCTTGTATTTGCGCGGCATTTCGACCGGCGACTTCCGGGAGGCCCTCTCCGCCCTCCTGGGCAAGGACGCGCCGAACCTGTCGCCGACCGTGATCACGCGGCTGACGGCGGAGTGGCAGGCGGAATACGACGCATGGCAGAAGCGCGACCTTTCGGTGCGGCGCTACGTCTATGTGTGGGCGGACGGGGTTTACCTGCAGGCGCGGATGGAAGCCGCCGCCGAAT
>CAYTTC010000066.1:0-19009 GCA_964440525.1 uncultured Propylenella sp.
CTTTGTGAGCGGGAACTGCCGAGTCGGCAGCATCGCACTAAAGAGGGACTGTCTCAGAGCGGTAGTGCGTCAGTTTGAAATTCATTCGCGGCGCACATACAAAAAGAACGCTGTGAAGGCCCCGACCCCCAACGGCAATGAAATGAGAAAAAACTGCACGTGAGAGGTCGGGAGGGACCAGAGGAAGGCAACAAATGCCAGGACAGCGAGGATCATCAGCCAGTCGCGTGCTTTAAGGGGTGTCAGCGATCGTCTCCCGCTTTTTGTAAGTGGCCGGGCGGCCCGGCTTCGGAGCTGCCGCCTCGAAAAGCTCGGCAACGTCTTCCATGTTCCAGAGCCGATCCGTGAGGCCCGCTTCATTGCGGGGGTGACGCGCAGCGTCTTGTGAACGCGCGTCCAAAATTTCAAACTGACGCACTACCCTCAGAGCAGCTCAGCACATGAAGCAGTGGGGATCTTCCACGATGCTCAAGCCTTCCAGTCGGGGCTCGACGACCAGCTCAGTTTGGGATTCGATGGGGCGGATTTGAGCTTTCTCGCCAGTCGACGAGCTGTGGAGGAGAAGCTCGCGCACAGCTACAGGTCCGTCCGGGAGCTGGAGGACGAGCCGGACGTCCCGACCGTCGCCTACGTCTTCAACGGAATCCATGGCGATGCCGAAGGCGGGGTCGCCGCCGTCCTGATCTACATTGGAGCCGTCGCGACCGCTGGGGCCATGGCTGCATCGGCGGCACAGTGGCGGCTGCGACAGCAGCAGCCGTGGTGGCAGGCACCGTGGGCGGCGCGCTCGGGACGTTGCTCGACCGCTTCATTGAACGCAAGCACTGCAGCGAATAGAAGAACAGCTTTCCAGTAGCGGTCTGCTCCTCTGGGTCTGTGCTCGCGATGCCGAGCACGAAAAGCGAGCGATCGGCATCTTGAAACGGAACGGCGGCGACGATGCCACGTGCATGATCTATCGGCCGCCGCCGCGGCAGCTGCCGATATGAAGCGCAAGCTTTCGGAGCCGGTCGACGAGGCCGGGCGCGAGTCGTTCCCCGCGAGCGATGCGCCGGCATTCAGTCCAAGCAGAGCTGTGAGTCCGCGGCGATAAACAGACCCTCGCGGCGCGTTTCCGGACTCGCCGCAAGTTCTATTTCCACAGCGATAGCATCACGGCCGATGCCTGGTCATCGCGAAATCCGAAACCAAGATGCGGCTTGCTCAGCTGACGGCGAAGGTCCGCATCGGGGCCGCCGTCCGCCTGTGTGATCGCTCACAAAATTATCCGTATCGTCCCGTGATATAGTTCGTACATTGCGTGGTCTTCGGGCGCGTGAAGATCTGCTCTGTGTCGCCGAACTCGATCAGCATGCCCAGATGGAAGAAGGCCGTCCTTTGGGACACCCGCGCCGCCTGCTGCATATTGTGCGTCACGATGACGATTGCATAGCGGGACCGCAGCTCCTCGATCAGCTGCTCGATGTGAGCGGTTGCATGCGGATCGAGTGCGGAACAGGGCTCATCCATCAGGATGGTGTCGGGCTCATGTGCCAGTGCGCGTGCGATGCAGAGCCGTTGTTGCTGACCTACCGACAGACCCGTGGCGGACTCCTCCAGCCGGTCTTTGACTTCTTCCCACAGACCCGCTCGCCTGAGGCAGCGTTCCACAAGGGCGCTGGCATCTTCTTCGCTCGTGACGACGCCGTGTAGGCGCGCGCCATACAGAACGTTTCGCTTGATCGACGTCGGGAACGGGTTTGGCCTTTGCGCTACCCAACCAAAGCGCTTGCGCAGGATGGGAGGGTCGATCTCCCGAGCGTAGATGTCTTCGCCATCAAGCAAAACGCGCCCCGTCATCCTCGTGCCGGGAATCGTCTCGTTCATCCGGTTGAAGCATCGAAGTAGCGTGCTCTTTCCCGATCCGGACGCCCCGATGAAGGCGGAGACTTCACGGTCGAACAGCTGCAGAGTAATATTCTTGAGCGCTTGCTGATTGCCGTACCAGAAGCTGAGGTCTTCAACCGCAATTTTAACACGGTGCCCGAGGTCGTGCTTCGGGTGGGCACCGAGTTGGACACTGACATGGGTCAACTTGCCGTGCATCTGGTTACCGCGCTGGGCGCGTGCCCGTCAGCGCGTCCAAATCCAACGCTACACCTCTTCCACCGCTACAAATGCGCCAGCGCGGTCTCGTCGCAGGAATAGCCGAGCTCCGACAGACCTTCCTCCAGGTAATCGCCAATGGACGGCATTCCGATGAGGTACGGCGCGGAGTTGGGTAGATGCCGCTCCATCGCGAGGCTGCGTGCACTCTCAAACTCCGTGCAGCCGAAATCGCCGCGGCCGACCCATGGAATCGCAGTTACATCGACGACCTCGTCCTCGTTAAGATCGACGATCCCCTCCCACAATTCCTGGAAGGTTAGGTCGTCGGCCTAGTCCTCCAGTATTTCGTGGTCGGCATCGTCGGAGGGATTGGAGGCGGGGTCGGGTTCGACAGGCTCGACCTTGGCATCGAACTCACGAGGCTTCACGATAATGTAGCAGACCTTTTCAGGGCTGATGTTGATCTCGACCAAAGCGGGGGTGTCCTTAAGCATGTGTTTTCCGAGGTAACTTCTTTCGTGGCGATGGCGGTTGCTCGCTCCTCTTGGTACCGATGTATGCCGCCAGCCACCTTGAGCTAAATCAATCCCCGTCGGCGCGGGGCGTGATCTCCTGCCGGCTCCCTTGCGGAGCTAGGCGATGACAGAAGAATTCGATGTCGACGTCTCCCCTCGCGATCTGATCGCGTAAATCAGAGCGGACCAGCAGAAGCGCTCGCCGACGCTCTGGGCGAACGCTTCAAAGAGGGTCGAAAAGCGCGATATCGATCTGGCGACAAGCGCGCGTGTCGCCCGACGACGTCGTCGCCGAAACGGTGACCTGTGGCGTGCTCGAAATGCGGCCCAGGCGAGGCCTCGGCGGCTGGGAACTCCGTGTCAGCATTGATGAAACGGCCGGCGAGCATCCGGCCAGCGAAGAAGATACGAAAGAGGGGGCCGAGGAGCTCACGCTTGAGGCTTTCGAGGAAGAATTCCTTCAGCCCGAAGACCGACTCGCCGACACTACGGTACGCCCGCAAGCAACTTGCGCTCGATGTCGCTACGGAGATGGATAGCCCCCGGCGGCCGACCAAGGTGAGGCGCGATCGCGGCCGCCAACGTAGTCTTGCCGGTGCCCGACAGGCCGCCGATGGCGACGACGCGGGGCGCCTGAGGCTCGAGAAAATACTCCGCCGCTTCGAAATACTGGCGCGCTTCCGCGGCCCGGGTCTCGCGTTCCTTGCCCGAGAGATGCGGTAGAGACGCGGCAACGACCTTCGCTCTTATTGCCGCGCGGACCGAGAGGAAGAGCGGCAGTGCGGCAAGTCCCGGGATCTGGGCCTCATCACTGCCCCAGAGATAGCGGTTGAGCACGAGATTGGCCTCGCTCTTGAGGCCGCGCTCCCACAGATCCATTAAGAGGAAGGAAAGGTCGTAGAGAACGTCGCCCGTGGCGATTGCGTCGTCGAACTCAACGGCATCGAAGAGCGTCGGCTCGTCGCCGAGAAGCACGATGTTCCTGAGATGCAGGTCGCCGTGGCAGCGGCGAACGTAGCCCGTGCGGCCGCGTTCAAGCAGCAGCTCCCAGTGGCGCTTGAGCATGTCCTCTGACCGCGCCGTCAGCGCCTCCACCCGCTCCTTCGGAAAGAGCTCGGCGCTCTCGCCGAAGGCGTCCTTGTTCTGCTGCAGATAGCGGCGGAGCGATTCCGCCGCAGGGGCGCCCTTGCGGAGCGGTGCGCGGGCATACGAGACGAGGATGGCTCGTACGAGCTTGGCGAGCAGTGTCGGCGAGAGGCCGCCTCGCTCGGCAATATGATCGAGCGTCCGCCGCTCGTCGAAGCGACGCATATGCACGACCCATTCCACGGCTTCGCCGGAGCCACCGAGCTCCAGGCCGTTCTCGCCCCGGGTGACCGGCACGGCGCCGAGATAGATCGCCGGCGCATCGGCCGCGTTGACTGCGATCTCCGCCTCGCAGGCCGCTTTCCTCTTGGCGAGCGTGGAGAGGTCCATGAACGGGAAGCTGACCGCCCGCTTCACTTTGTAGGCATTGTCGCCGGCAAGAAAGACAACCGCGCCATGGGTGTCGATGCGGACCGGCTGCGTGCTCAGCTCGTGTGTCCGTGGATCTGCCAGGAGCGCGAGAACCTCGCTTTGATCCGCGACGACATGGGCCTTGCCCGTATTCTGTGTCGCGACGTTCTCGGTAGTCATGCGACGCTGCTGCTATTAGGCCCGTCGGGCGATCGCAGGCCAGAGGCTCCTCAGCGGCAACGGCAGAAGCTCGATGATTTTTGCCGACTCGCCCGGGTCGAGCCTGCTGGAGAGGAACGCGAACACGCCGCGGGTGACGGTCAACGGATCCATCGGAAACTGAGGCGGCAGTTGCGCGAGGACATGATCACCCGGCACGCCGGCGTGAGCCGATCGAGCGCGCTTGCGACAGTCTCTTTTCCAGCCGATTAGCGGATGGTGACCGTGCCGACCATCCCGGATTCCTTGTGCCCCTCAATCAGGCACTCCATCGGAAGGTTCTCGCCGGTCTGCACGGGCACGATGAACCACTCGACCTGCTTGCCCGGGCCGACCTCAATCTCGGTCACGCCGCCCTTGATCTCGGCGACCAATTCTCCGGACGCGTCAGTTATCTCAACCTTCCGCGTGAACACCATTTCGAAGAACTCGTGGCCGGCAAACTCATGCTTGATCTCGTCCACGTTCTTCAGGACGACTTTGTAAGCCTTGCCAGTCTCGAGATCGAGATGATCCGGCTTAAAATACATCGGCTTATCGGCATTGTCCGACGTGCCCATTTCGAGGACGATTTCAATTGGGTCGGCGCGGCTGAGATCGCCTGCCGCCAAAGCGGGGGAGGCGAACGCGAGCGCAGATATCGAGAGCACGATTGGAAGGGTTCTCATTTTCGGTTCTCCATTTTGCCACCTTGCACCGGGCGCCGTGAAGTTGAGGTTGCAGTAATATTTCGCACGCCAAAAGAGGGGTGCCATTGATCCAAATCAATCGATCTTAGCTTAATGGGCTGCGGCTCGCCGGACTCGACGAGGGCTAGCCAACTGCGCGAGCGAGGCCCTGGGGGTCGAGGAGGCTGATGCGGCCCTCGGCGATGGCGATGAGGCCCCCGAACGTCCGAAATGGGTCTTGGTCGTGTGAAAACTCGGCGGCGCGGAGAACCGATAGAATGGATCTTCCTTCTGATCGCGAATAGGCCCCTGAGAATTCTAACGCGCGGTCGAGTTCGATCGACCTGAGAAAAGTCATTCTAGTCTTTCCCGAGGCCACAGGGTTTTCACACAGCCAGGGTCAGTAGCCGACATCAGCGACCGTCAATCTGCGAAGGCTGCCGGCGATCCTTAACTACGCAATGACCGGTTTGCCTGGATTCCGGACACTGGAACACTGATTACATCGCGGGCGGTGGGAACTTGCTCATTCTCGAAGGAAAGGGAGAATGAGCATGAGTATCGAGCATGTCGGCCAAATCGAATTTCGCCGCACGAAGCCCTGGAACAAAGGGAAGCTGACCGGAGCGAAGCCACCGCTCCAGCCGAAATATGTCTGGGCCATCCGAACACGACTCCAAATCGCTGGACGGCCACGCGACTTGGCGCTGTTCAACTTGGCGATCGACAGCAAGCTGCGCGGCTGCGACATCGTCAGCATTAAGGTCGAAGATGTTGCCCCGCATGGCTACACAGTTGACCGCGCGACGATCCGCCAGCGGAAGACGGGCCGGCCCGTCAAGTTCGAGATCACCGAACAGACCCGCCAGGCGGTCGATGATCTACTGGCGGCGTCACGATCTGCGCCGAGCGACTATCTTTTCCGAGGGCATCGCCGCGGCGGCCATCTGACGACCCGCCAGTATGCCAGGCTGCTCGGCGAATGGTTGTCATTGATCGGTCTCGACCCATCACTGTTTGGAACGCATTCGCTGCGCCGGACAAAAGCGACGTTGATCTACCGAAAGACGGGCAATCTCCGCGCGGTGCAGTTGCTGCTGGGCCATACGAAGATCGAAAGCACCGTCCGTTACCTCGGCATTGAGGTGGATGACGCTTTGGCCATTGCGGAGCAGGTCGAAGTCTGAAAGTCGGGGTAGAGCGGACGCGCTCTACCCCACTCCCTTCGTCTCAAATGCGCCAAAAACAGCCGTTGCCACGGCCCGGAGAATCCAGACTGGATGTCGCTTGCTTCGCGCGGCTCGCGGATACCGATGTGTGCGAAACTGACCCGGGCTCGACGCTTGGGTATTGGAGGTTCGGGTGTGTTTTGCCGCGTACGGGCAATGTTCCGATGTTGGTCGCCAACTCGCCGCGGTTGTATTAACGTTACGGTAGCGCCAGAGCCGCTGGGCCGCCAGTTCCAAGCCCCTCGGAGAATAGCCGGATGGTAAGCCAAGGTCGGATGAACGTGCGCTCTCTTGTCGTCGCCGGATTGCTCTTCCCTGCGACCTCCGCGCTGGCGTTCGATTCCGACGATCTAGCGCAACTCCTGTCGACGCGATCCTGCCCCGCGTGCGACCTGAGCGGGGCTGACCTGAGCGGCACGGACCTTGAGGGGGCGGATCTTCGCGGCGCCAACCTGACCGGAGCCGCGCTTGACACCGCAAATCTTGACAATGCCCGGCTGCGCGGAGCGGACCTCTCGGATGCGTCGGGCGCTTTTCTCAGAATTGTCGGCGCCGACCTCAGCGGCGCGAACCTTGCCGGATTCAGCGCATGCTATGACCAGGACTTCACGCGAGCGATCCTCCGCGGCGCCGACCTGACCGGTGCCAAGCTCTGCGCAAGTAACTGGAACCATGCCGATCTGATGGGCGCCGATCTGAGCGGCGCGGACCTCACTTATCCGCTTGAATTACAGCAGGCGCAGCTTGACCGCGCTTGCGGCGATCCGCTGACACAGCTGCCGAACGGGTTTGTGATTGCACCGTGCGATGCCAATGCCGCGCCGCCGGCGACGGTCGAATAGCGCGCCCGGTTCTGTCGCCGAGCCGCCGCCGAAACCTTTCCGGTGGGACATCGCCAGGCGCGAGCAGCTTGGCGATCTCGCCAGCGGCCCGGAGGTTGAAACCTACCGCGGTTTCTACCTCGATCTTCGCGCCGCCGCGGCAAAGATCTTTGCCCGATCAGGCAACCGCGAGCTGGTCTTGGTCGGCCTCTCGCCCGAAAGCATCTTCGACTATCTCAGCGGCCTATTCCACGACCTGGCCCTGCGGCCAACGCTTTGCTCCTGTTCTCAAGTCCGCCGCAGGACATTCCAACCCTCGCCCGACAGCCCAGCCGGGAACTTCACGCGCTCCTGCGCCACTTCGAGCGGGGGAGGCTGGACCCGGCGTCAAGAGTCTCGGGAGGGAGGTCAGTCCGCTTCGTCATGTGCGGGTTCTGGTGGACGAGCCCGCATTGTCATAGCGGATTCCCGCCTGCGCAGGGAATGACGCGCGGATGCCCCTCGCTTTGAGGGTGAGCGGGTCGCCGGGACTACTCGATCTTGGTGCCGCTGACGGCGTAGCCCTGCGGGCCGCCTGGGTTCTTGGCGTGGCCGACGCCGGTCAGGGACAGGCCGTCGGCGGAGAGCACTAGATCGTCGATGTAGCCGTGGCTCCAGGACATCGTCACCTCGTTGCCGGAGCAGCTCCAGGTGCCGGTGATCTCGCCCTGCTGGTGGGTGCCGTCGGGCTTGATCGTCACCTCGCCGTTGACGAACCAGGCCCATCTCCCGGGCATGGCGTCACACCCGTCGGCGGCGGCGTTGCCTCGATCGGCAAGGAAGGTCGTGCCGAAGTCCGCGGGAAAGATTTCTATCGCGTGCTCGCCGCGCCTGAGGAACGAAATCTGGCGGCGGAACCCCACGTCGCTGCCAACCTTCGGCGCATCGACGATCAGTTCGAAGAGCCCCATCTCGACCGCAAAGCGCACGGCGGTGACCGGCGGCACCGTCACCGGCCGCGCCATGTCCTGCGCCTGGAAGCGGGAAACGACGAACACCGCGAGGGTGGCGTCGGTATTGTTGTGCACAGTCAGAAAGGCCTGGCCAGATGCGGCGCCGACGAGGGCGAAAAGCATAAGGCAGGCGAAAAAGGCGGATGGACCATCTGTTCCTCCCAACAGGATCGTGTCCCCCGCACCGGCGGGTGCGGCGAACCGGCCCCAGCGGCAATTATCCTCCTTTGTCCGCCATGTCGCGCAGTTCGCCAAGCTTGTACAGCCCTTTCCCGGCACCCTCAGGCGACGCGCTTGGGCAAGGACATGCTGACCGAAGATCGGCAGCGAGCGCCATTCGCGGACGCCACGGCAACCCTCTACCCCCACCAGGGCTTCGCGTCACTCAGCAGTCGCCCTGGCCTAGAAGGCCCTCGCAGTCGACGGAGCCGGACGTACTGGGATTGCCGGTATCGACGCCACCCGGACTCGGTGGTGCCAGCGGTTCTATCGTGATGTCGGTCACTTCTTCCTCCGACTCATCGGCCATCGCTTCCATCTCTTTCAGGAATTCGTCGACGATTCGCTGCCAGTCGTCATCGCTGGCCCCCTGGAGGCGGGCAATTAGCTCCTGACCGCGGGCCACCGACTTCCTGCAAAGGTTCAGCATTCCCTCGATATCGAGATCGTCGTTCGCTTCGGGATAGCCTCCGCGCAGCCCGCCGCAGAAGCCGTCCGGCAGGGGTTCGCCGCGCGCCATCATAATCATCCCGATCATGATCGTGGCATAATCAGCCTTCTGGTTATCTCGCATCAGTTCCGCGGCGTAGAGATCACCAGAAAGCGTTCCGTAAAGCGCCAACTGCGCGTCGTAGTCGGGATGGTCCCGAAAGCGGTCGACGACGATCTGGGGGTTCTGGCTCGCGGCAGCGACGTGAATCACGCAGAGGTCGGGCTCGTCCGCGTAGGTGCATGAGTCGACGTCTTTCCAGCCTGAACTGACTTCGAGAAAACACGCGGCGCGCTTCAGTGGATCCGTGATGGTCTGGCACTTCTGCATAATGGCAGCAGCGGCTTGACGCCGGCAGTCGCCGGATGGGTCGACGTCGCAGGCCGATGGGTCGTATTCGTTGATCGAAATCTCAGCGAGGCACAGTGTGCGTTCCGCCCCTTCCAATTCCTGACAGCGTCGGACCCTCGTATCGCCGGTTGGATCGCCCAAGTCTTTTTCTGCAACGACGGCTTCTCCCGGCATTTCCCAGAGACTGCCGCCAATTGAAACAACACCTTGGCTAATGTCGCGCGTCGTTGTGACGATCGAATAGCTGCCGGTCGGGGGCGCGTTCACATCGACCGAGCAGCTGTAGACGGTCTGGCCGTTGTTGGGATCGGGATACGGATCGTCCTGTGCGCATCTGGCAATGACCTGGCCGGCGTTGTTCCAAACCAGAATCTCCGGCTGGAAGGACCAGCTCCGCGCGGTCAGCATCAGGGCTTGGTTGTTCTGTAGACGGCGCGTTTCGGTGGCGTAGAATTTGTACGAGCGTTCGTCGTAGGAGACGCCCGGCTGGTCGGCCGTTAGGTTGACCTCTCGCCAGGGTATCTCCCCGACCTTCTGCCATTCTTCGGCGATCGCTGGCAGCGCGGCCAGAACCGCGAGCGCCGCAGCGGCGGCGGTCCGCCTCAAGGTGTTTCGATTCATGCTCATCGCTCACCAACGCGAGGAATCACACGTCCATGCAACCTTGGCGCCCCCTTTGGCGTCGCGCTTCCGATCCACGCCCAGCTCCAGCTACCGCAATCGATTCCATGTTCAGAGCAGGGCAAACTAGCTCTAAAAAGTATATCAGCAAATTACGTCTGAGTCCGCCGTCCGACCCGGCGTCAGCTCCGACTGATGTCTGAAATGGGTCTTGGTCGTGTGAAAACTCGGCGGCGCGGAGAACCGATAGAATGGATCTTCCTTCTGATCGCGAATAGGCCCCTGAGAATTCTAACGCGCGGTCGAGTTCGATCGACCTGAGAAAAGTCATTCTAGTCTTTCCCGAGGCCACAGGGTTTTCACACAGCCAGGGTCACTAGCCGACACCGGTGCGCGCCCAGCGGATGTCCGCTTCACCCTACAAAGGAGACATCAACGAGCTTGGTCGATGCCGGTCAGATCCCGATCGTCGGGAGAATCTCTCCGAAAGTATCCGTCCCCGCGCCAGCATCGAGGATCGGGCTGGCAAGCGCGGGGGCGCGTCTGGAGGCCGACGCTGCCGAACTCCTCCGGAACGGCGAGTTCCGAGTCCACTTCCCTGACCCTACCTCGAGAGCACCAGCTTCAGCGCGAACACCGACGGGGTGAAGAAGTAGCCGCCGCCGGTCGGAACGACCCAGTTCTTGCCCGGCTGGCCGAGAAGCGCATCGGGGCCGGCATCCTTCTCGGGGAAGTCGTTGTTGTTGATCCATTCCTTCGTGATGTATTCGAACTGATCGACGATACTCGTCATATAGGCCAGGAAGAGCAGCCCGCGATCGACCTTGTCGTTGCTTGGTGCGTCCGGCGTCGAGACCGACGGCTCTCCGAACGGTAGGCCGCGGCGCAGCAGCCGGTGCCTCCGCCGGACGACGGGCTCGACGCCGTCGCGCGAATTAACCCTTCGGATGTGCGCAGTGTACGGGCACACCTTCCCGGCGAGGTCCTGGATAGCGCGCGGGAAGACGTCCGTGGAGCACTCGTTTTCGAGTCCCTCGGCGATCGGCTCCGTCGGGTCATTGAACCAGAAGTGATTGTTGGCGCAGTCGTTGTTGCCGAGCTCTAAGTTGTCGCTCTTGGGCGCCCGCACGATAGGGGCACCAGACGCCCAGCGCCCGACCAGCTGCGCGCCGACCAGCGCTGGGCTTACGCCGGCTGCCTTGCCCTCGGCTCGAAGGAATTTGTGGAACTCGTAAACGTCCTGCTTGAACCGGCGGAAGACAAGATAGGAGCCGTCCTTGGCCCATTTCGGGACCCGTGGATACCCGGCGCCATTGATGCTCGAGTCGCCTCCGCGCTCTTTGCCGTCCCGGCTGCCATCCTGGTCCGGGTAGCCAAACACGAACTCGCCGGGCCAGATCAGCTCCTGGCCCGGTTTGCCCTGGCTCCGGTCGTACGGGTTCTGTCGCGGCGACAGCAGATCGGTTGGGTCGTCGGAGGCGCGGCCGCGAAGTCCCGGCTGGGATATGCCGTCGAGGTACCCGAAGTGCTCGTGCCCCCGCCGGTCACAGCGGATCTTCCCATGGTCCTCGCCGACTTGGTGTGCGCCGCCGTGCTTGCGGATCAGCTTCGTGACCCTCTGCACCTCGACCTGGACATCGACCTCGGTGTCGGCTGCGACGATGATCAGTAGGTCGGCATCGGCGTCGGCGCTCCCGTCGCCGTCCTTGACCTCCCACTTGCCTGGATCCGTCGTATCGCCGAGCGTCCGCGCCTGACCGACCAACCCGCTACGGAACGATGGGTCGGCGAAGAGCTCGGCGTCACCCTTCCTCAGCTTTTCAAGCCCCGCGAAGGAGAACGCAATGTTGATCCACGCGGACTTGAGCGTTTCCGAGTGGCCGCGGCGATCACGCACCTGCTTGAACAGCCGGTTGAAGGCTAGCACCTCCTCGGCCGTCGCCACCCACTGGCCAAGCTCGGCGATAGCTGGCTTGAACTGGCTGGCATTGTCGATGTGGAAGTAGAGAAGAGTCTGGAAGTCCTTGTTGAAGCCCGCAACGATATTGCCTTGGATGTTCGCCATCGCGAGTACGGGCTCGGGGCGTTCGTCTGGCACTGGGGGCGCCGCACGGCCTGACGGCCAACGAGAGGGGGCCGGAGTTTCTCGCACATCCGGAAAGTCGGCACTGATCCCGCGGTGCTCGGTCGTCGACGACGATGGCGCTCCGCTCATCGTCACCCTCCCCTCGTGACCTCGACGCGACTGACGCTAGAGCTTGGTGATGGCGTATTCAAGCGCTTCTCGTTGTCGGAGGTGGCGGTCGAGGAGACCCTGGAACGCCGCTGGAGTGCGCCGGGAGCGAGTGCTATTGTCGCCAAGCGTCTCGACCAGCGGAAAGCTTCAGATGGAGTTTCGCGTCCTCGGACCCGGGCCGGCTGTGCCGGAATCGCGGGAGCCGGCGGCGGACGTCCGCAAGACGGTTACGATTCTCTTTGTCGACATCGTCGACTCGTCGCGGCTTAGCCTCGCCCTTGATCCGGAAGCGCTACGAAACTTGCTCGCGCGATACTTCGACGAGCTGAGCGCCGTCATTCGACGGCACGGCGGGTTCGTGGAGAGGTACATCGGTGACGCGATTATGGCAGTGTTCGGCGTGCCGACCCTCCACGAAGACGATGCCCTGCGCGCAGTGCGGGCGGCCGTCGAGATGCGCGACGGACTCGCCATCCTCAACCGCGAGCTCGAAGCGGGTTGGGGCGTCCGCCTGGCCAACCGGATCGGCGTCAACACTGGCGAGGTGATCGCGGGCGCGCACGGACACTCCTCCGTCACCGGAGAGGCCATCAATGTCGCCAAGCGCCTCGAAGAGGCGGCGGCGGCGAATGAGATCCTGATCGGGGAGTCAACACACAGATTCGTACGCGACGCGGTCGTCGTCGAACCGAGCGGGCCGCGCGTGCTCAAGCATGGCAAGACGATCCACGCGTTGGTCTTGCTAAACGTCCTCGCGAACACTCCCAGTGGTGCGCGCCGCTTTGACTCGCCCTTCGTCGGGCGCGTACGCGAGCGTGCCATGCTCGAGACCGCGTTTGGCAACGTGGTCCGCAATAGGACCTGCCACCTGCTGACTGTGCTCGGTGGTGCGGGTGTGGGCAAGTCGCGACTCGTGTGGGAGTTCGCGAGCGGATTCGCCAGCGACGTGACGGTCCTGCGCGGCCGCTGCCTGCCCTACGGCGAAGGCATTACCTACTGGCCGTTGGCCGAGATTGTCCGGGAACTCAAACGCGCGGAGGGCCCGGGGCTGGGCGAGCAGCACTCTGCGACGATCGCGGCGCGGCTCGCCGGAGATGAGAAAGCCGCGTTGATCGCCGAGCGCGTCACCGAGGCGATTGGGTTCGGCGGCGCCGGAGGAGGGACGCGCGAGGAAACCTTTTGGGCCGTCCGGAGGCTCTTCGAGGCGATCGCGCAAGCCGGGCCGCTCGTCATTGTGGTGGATGACCTCCACTGGGCGGAGTCGACGTTCCTCGACCTGCTCGAGCACGTCGCCGACGTCTCGCGCGATTTCCCGATCCTGCTCGTCTGCATTGCCCGACCGGAATTGCTCGACGCGCGCCCGGGTTGGGGGAGCAGCAAGCTCAACGCGACGTCGATCTTCCTCGATCCGCTCAGCGAGGCTGAGTGCCGCGAGCTGATCTCGAACCTGCTCGACGGCGCCCCCCTCCCCCCTGCCGCCGAGTCAAGGATCGCCGGCGCGGCCGAGGGCAACCCGCTCTTTGCGGAGGAGCTTGTGGCTATGCTCGTCGACGACGCGCTGCTCAAGCGCGAGGGCGACCACTGGGTCGCCTCGTCGAACCTTTCCGAGCTGCCGGTTCCCTCGACGATCCACGCGCTCCTCGCCGCTCGTCTTGAAGGCCTCCCGGCCGACGAGCGCGCGATCTTGATGACTGCCGCGATAGAGGGCGCGCTCTTTCACCGAGGCGCCGTCGGTGAACTCCGCCCAACGCTCGACACGCCGCTCGAGGACGGCCTGCGGGCTCTCGTCAGCCGGGATCTGATCCGCCCGGACACCACGGACTTCGCTGGCGAGAAGGCCTTCCGCTTCCGCCATGGCCTGATCCGCGACGCCGCCTATCGCTCGCTGCCGAAGAACGCGCGCGCCGACCTGCACGAGCGCTACGCCGCCTGGCTCGAGTTGACGGCCGGGGATCGGTTGCACGAGTTCGAGGAGATCGTCGGCTACCACCTTGAGCAGGCCTTCCGGTACCGTGTCGCGCTCGGACCGCTTGACTCGCGCGCCGCCTCGCTCGCCGCCCAGGCGTCCAAGCGGCTCGAAGCGGCGGGACGGCGGGCGCTCGTCCGCAGCGACCTGCCCGCGGCGATCGGCCTGCTCGAGCGGGTTTCCCTGCTGCTCCCGGCGGATGATCCACGACGGGCGGTGCTTCTTGCCGAGCTTGGCGCCGCGCTTATCGAGTGCGGCCGGCTGACCGAGGCAGGGCGCGTGCTCGACGAGGGGGAGCGGCTGGCTGCGGCTGCAGGCGATGAGCGCGCGGCGTCACACGTGCTCGTCCAGCAGCACTTCCTCCGGCTCCTTCGCGGCGAGGAGGGCGGGCTGGAGGAGGCCGCGCGGGCGACGGCCCGCGTCATCCCGGTCTTCGAGCGCTGCGGGGACGATCTCGGCCTTTGCCACGCAAGGCGGCTTGAGGCGTGGCTTTTTTGGAACGAAGCTCGCGCCGAGTCGGCCGCCGCGGCGTGGGAGCGCGCCGCCGCATACGCGCGGCGGGCGGGCGATTGGCATGAGTACTACGAGATTCTCACCTGGATCGCGTCCTCGCTTTGGAACGGTCCGACGCCTGCCGAGGCGGGCATCCGTCGCTGCGAGGCTTTGCGCGAGGAGGTGCGCGAGAGCCCCGAGTCCGAGGCGGCGATCTTGCGTCACCTCGCCATCCTGCACGCGATGGTCGGCCGCTTCGAGCTCGCCCGCGAGCTGCTCGCGACAAGCAACGCCACCTATGCCGACCTCGGCCTGAACCTCAACGCGGCGTCCTCCGAGAGCGAAGCCGTCGTCGAATTGCGCGCCGGGAACCCGGCCGCGGCCGAGCAGAGCCTGCGCACTGCGTATCGCGCGCTCGAGGAAATCGGCGAGCGTGCTTTCCGCTCGACGACCGCGGCGACCCTCGCGTGGGCGATCCTCCAGCAGGGACGCGACGAGGAGGCCGAGGCCCTCGCTGAACTCAGCGCTCGGCTGGCTGCGAGCGGCGATCTGATCACACAGGTCCGCTGGCGTCGCGTGCGCGCACGCGTGCTCGCGCGGCGGGCAGAAATTCGGGCCGCGGAGGCGCTCGCGCGCGAGGCATTGGCGATCGCCGAAGCGACCGACTTCGTCAACGACCGGGCAGATGCGCTGATAGATCTGTCGCACGTGCTTGAGGCCTCCCGCCGATGCGACGAGGCGATCTCCGCTGTGTCCGGAGCCCTTGATCTCTACGAGCTGAAGGGAAACGTGGTCGCCGCGGCCGCGGCTCGGTTGCGCCTAGGCGAACTCACAAGAGTGTGAAATAGTCAATGCGCGGCAGATTCCGCCGCGCATTTTGATGTGCTCCGACCCGCTCGGAGCGGAGGGTGACGCGATGCCCGCAAGCAACTTCGACGACGTGCTGACGATCGATGGGAAAGGAGAGATCTCTCCCCGGGGCCCTTTGGGGCTTAAGCCTGGCGAGACGGTCCAGAAGCTCTACGCCTGGGTCTTCCAGCAGAACGCCGTGGAGGACGGCGTCTGCATAGCGACCCAGGAGGACCCGGTAAAGTTGGCAGGCCCCGGGTGGACTACCGGCGCGGTCCAGCAAGGAAGCTTCCAGGATGGCGGGGCGATCGGGATGGCGGTGACGATTTCGAGAGACGCGGGAGGAAAGACGAGGGTGTATTGGTGGAGCGAGACGATCTACCTGAAAACCTGACAGGGCCCACTCGCTTAGTGCGTCCTCGACGGAAGGCGGGCCAGACGAAGATCGAGAGCGGCATCGTGATTACCGCGTTCCCAGGTTCGTCGGGGACGACCTTCCGCCAAGCTGCAGTCCCTACGGTAAAGATGAAAATGCCCGCTCAGGCGCGTGACCGGAGGGGCTCGTCGAAAGCCGCGGCAGCGCCGGGGTGATGTCGGAAATGGGTCTTGGTTGTGTGAAAACTCGGCGGCGCGGAGGACCGATAGAATGATCTTCCTTCTGATCGCGAATAGGCCCGTGAAAATTCTTACCCGCGGTCGAGTTCGATCGACCTGAGAAAAGTCATTCTAGTCTTTCCCGAGGCCACAGGGTTTTCACACAGCCAGGGTCATAGGCGGACATTCCGCCCACGCATCACTAAGTCGGTTTCGCGCCATGAGCGGACGTCGGCAGAGTCTGGCTTGCGATACCGCTTCGGGCCACGATCAGAGCGTTCGGTGCATCACCAGGGCGTCCGCGAACCCAAGGAGGGGGTGCTCGAAAGCCTGCGGGATCGTTCCGACAACGTCGAATCCCAGCCGGCGCCAGAGCTTGACTGCGCGTTCGTTAGCGCTGACCACAAAGTTGAACTGCATCGCGCGGAAGCCGCGCCCAGCGGCATGCTTGAGAGAATGCTGGCACATCGCTGTCGCGACACCCCGACCACTCGAGTCCGCCGCGGTTATGTACGCGCAATTCGCGACGTGGGCGCCGCCGCCCCGTTGATTGGCGCGTAGGTAGTAGGTTCCAAGCACAAGTCCCTCATCCTCAGCGACGAACACCTCGTGATCCGTGAAAAACCAGTATGCCAGCCCATCGGAGCGGCTCCAATCGCGCGGCAAGGCGTAAGTCTCTCCTGCCCGCAGAATGGGCTCGAGGATGCTCCAGATCGCGTCCTCATCGGCAAGTGTGGCGGGGCGAATAGTCAACAAGATCAGATTCTCAAAGGCGCACGGAGTGGCTCATGCAGCCACGCGTATCGCTAAGCAGTGGCCGAGAACCAAATCGTCGGGATGGTTGGTTCCTGAGCCGAGGATGAATGCAATGAAATTGGCATTCGGGCCCAACTCCAGAAAGAGAAGCGGAACTCCTGGCTAAAACTCCTGTCAGCGATACAACATGCAAATGCGTGTTCGAGCGCCAACTCACCTTGGTAGGCCTGCCTTGACGTAGCCGTCGATGAAATGCTGCCGATCCATCTCGCGCTGGAAGGGCTGTGTGTTCGCCCAGTGCTGCATTGAAAAGTGGGGGTGCGCGGCTAGGAATTGCTCAGCCTCCACCTTGGCTTCCTCTACGCGCCCGAGCTGCGCGAGCGCGGCGGCCAGGATACGTTGCGATCCCAGCCGGTGCGTTGACTCGTGCCGAAGCGTTTCAACGGCATCTTCGTATCGACCTGCCGCATATTGGACGAGGCCGAGAATCCAATAGTACCATCCAGGCGGATGTGGGTTGAGGCGAAAGGCCTTCTGCGCATGTTCGATGCCTTCAACAGCCTTCCCCGCGAAGGCTGTGTTTTCTCCGAGGAACGCCCAGGCATCGGCGTGATTGGGATCGATCTGGAGCGCCGTCGCCAATTCCGCTGCCCCCTCGTCGGACTTACCAAAGAAGATGAGCACGTCGCCCAGAATCGCATGCGCGGCAGCATTATCCGGGTCGAGCGACACAGCTCGCTGGGCCGCTTCAAGGGCGAGCGAGCGATGCGGTTCGGTCGCTTCTCCCCAATACGCCCAGCCGCAAAGGTGGCTCATCGCAAGCCAAGCGTGTGCGTCCGCGAAACCGGGATCGAGCTCGATTGATTTTTCAAGGAGCGGGCGAGCCGCCCTGTTGCTTTCGACGGACTGAGTCACTAGCACACGGCCGCGGACGAACAGATCATATGCCTCGAGGTTTGTTGCCCTTTGCCTTGGTATTGGGCGCGCCGACGGCAGCACGCCGGAAAGAGCACTTACAATCCTGCCCACGACCTCGTCCTGCAGCAGGAAAATATCCGCCAGATCGCGGTCGAACCGGTCAGCCCAGAGATGGGTGCCATCCTCCGCGTTGATGAGCTGAACGTTGATGCGGACACGCGCCGCCGCCCGGCGCACGCTGCCCTCGACGACAAGCCGCACCCCCAGTTCTTTGGCGATCTGCCGGACGTCGATGGGCTTCCCCTTGTACGCGAACACAGAATGCCGTGATATGACGAATAATCCGGGGACCTTGGACAAATCAGTGATCAGATCTTCGGCTAAGCCGTCGACGAAGTATTCCTGCTCCGGATCGCTGCTCATATTTGTGAAGGGTAGAACGGCGATTGCCGCCCTGCTGGGCAACGTTGGTGTGGCGGGCAAGGACCGGTCAGGCTGAGCCGGCGGGAGTTGCAGACTCACTCGATAGCAGGCAATCGGCTCCGCGATATTCTTCATCCGCTGCTCGCCCATGGACTCGAATCCGAAGGCGAGTTTCTTCTCGACCTCCTTCGACACTTTGCCCGAAACGCAGATACCCCCGGGGTCAGCAAGCTGTTGTAGACGCGCTGCTACATTCACGCCTTCGCCGTAGCGATCATCGCCTTCGACTATCACTTCTCCCAGATTGATTCCGATGCGGACATCGATGCGCTTGCTTTCCGGAACACTCTCATTGCGCTCTGTCATGCCGCGTTGGAGAGAAACCGCACATTCGACGGCGTCGACAACACTGCCGAATTCGGCCAACAAGCCGTCGCCCATCAGCTTGAAGATCCGCCCGTGGTGCTTCTCGATCTCAGGCTCGAACAGCTCCTTACGGCGTGCCCTCAGCCGGTCGAAGGTTCCCGCTTCGTCCGTATCCATAAGTGCCGAGTAGCCAACAACGTCGGCGGCAAGAATGGCCGCTAGCTTGCGTTCCATGGCAAGGCCTCTCTAGAGTTTCGCGCGGTTGCAACAAATGCCCGCGGACACTCTGACCGCGCGATCTCGCCAACGGCATTTCCCGGCGACCGGCCCATCCTGACTGTCCTCGTCCCAGTCTTGCGCCTATTGATCGGGATCCCTGCTTCGGTCGCGGCATGGCTCAGATATCCTCTCGGACATTGCTACATTTTAGAGCTTACCCCGAACGGAATCGGTTATTGCGCATCGTTGGCAACCGCGCTGCGCGGGGTCGACGAGGCTGTTCGCTCCATTACTTGCGGGTCTCCTCCAGCCCGCAGTCCGGCAGGCTTGTGCCTCTCAGTCCTCGCAGCTTCGTATGTGGGCCGCAACCGGAACGCGGTGTGACGTTTCTTGGCGGCTCGATCCTACCAAATGAGCGTCCGCTTTGGGTCTTGGTTGTGTCAAAACGCCTTTGGCGATGCGGATCGGTGGGTTGTGCCG
>CAYTTC010000067.1:0-5864 GCA_964440525.1 uncultured Propylenella sp.
GCCTTTGATCGCCTCGACGCAGACGACCCCCTCGTGCTCGGCCTTGTGCGCGAGCATCGGCGGTCCGGCCACGTCGCCGATCGCGTAGACGCCTTCAACGTTGGTTCGACCGAGGCCGTCGGCGACGAGGATGCCGCGCTCGGTCTTGACGCC
The DNA here is from genome assembly GCA_964440525.1 of uncultured Propylenella sp. GTDB lineage: Bacteria > Pseudomonadota > Alphaproteobacteria > Rhizobiales > Afifellaceae > DASWJZ01. The sequence continues at coordinate 154 of CAYTTC010000067.1, forward strand.
GAGCGCCTCCAACCCGAGCCCTTCGATATTGCCGCCGACACCGACAGCGGAGATGACGCGGTCGACCTTCAGCGTCTCGCTCTTGCCGCCCTTCAGCTCGAGCGTCGCTGTCACGTCGTTCTTACCCTTGTCGAGTTTTGTGACCTTTGCCTCGGTGTGGATCTTCATCCCCTGCTTCTCGAAGCGTTTTCGCGCATGCGCGGCGATCTCCGAATCCTCGGCGGGAAGGATCTGCGGCAGGATCTCGACGACTGTCACTTCGGCGCCGAGTGTCTTAAAGAAGGAGGCGAACTCGATTCCGATCGCTCCGGAGCCGACAACGAGCAGCGACTTCGGCATGATGTCCGGCACCATCGCCTCAAAATAGGTCCATACGAGCTTCTTGTCCGGCTCCAGGCCTGGGAGCACACGCGGGCGGGCGCCTGTCGCGATGATGATGTGCTTGGCGGAATAGTCGCCGGGCCCGAGAGCGCCCTTCGGTGCGTTCTCGGCGGCCCCCACGGTGACCTTCCCCTTCCCCGCGAGCTTGGCGGAGCCCCAGATCAGATCGACCTTGTTCTTCTTCAGCAGGAAGCCGACGCCCTGACTCATTCTATCGGCGATGCCGCGCGAACGCTTCACCACCGCCGCGATGTCGACCGCGACGTCTTTCGCCGACAGACCGAACTCTTTCGCGTGCAGCATTGAATGATACACATCGGCCGAGCGGAGCAGCGCCTTGGTCGGGATGCAGCCCCAGTTCGGGCAGACGCCGCCGACATAGGCCTTCTCCACGACCGCGGTCTTCAGCCCAAGCTGCGCGGCGCGGATCGCCGCAACATATCCGCCGGGACCCGAGCCGATGATCATCACGTCGTAGTTTTGGGCCATCGGCGCTTCCTAGGAGGTTCGTTGTTGTTTGTTCAACTCCGCCTAGATAGCGGAGCGGCCACGACTTCGCCACTTGGCGCTTTGCGGAGCAGGCATGCTTGCGGTGAAGGTGGCGATTGACGGCGAACGACCCCTCCCTAGCCCCTCTCCACAAGTGGGAGGGGAATAGGTCGGCGCCTTACGACGCGACCTTCAGCGCCTGGTCGAGGTCGGCGATGATGTCCTCCACGTCTTCGAGGCCGACGGAGAGGCGCACCACATCCGGTCCGGCGCCGGCCTGCACCTTCTCCTCGTCGGAGAGCTGGCTATGGGTGGTGGAAGCCGGATGAATGATGAGCGAGCGCGTGTCGCCAATATTGGCGAGATGCGAGAAGAGATTGACGCTCTCCACGATCTTCACGCCGGCTGCGAAGCCACCGCGCACGCCGAAGGTAAGGACGGCGCCTGCCCCCTTCGGGACGTAGCGCTTGGCTAGGTTATGATAGCGGTCGCCGGGCAGGCCCGCATAGCTCACCCAGGTCACCTCGTCGTGCTTCGACAGCCATCTCGCCACCGCGAGCGCGTTGTCAGAATGACGCTGCATGCGAAGCGGCAGTGTCTCGATGCCGGTGATGAAGAGAAAGGCGTTGAAGGGCGATATCGCCGGACCGAGATCGCGCAGGCCAAGAACGCGACAGGCGATGGCAAAGGCAAAATTTCCGAACGTCTCGTGCAGCTTCACCCCGTGATATTCGGGCCGCGGCTCAGAGAGCATCGGGTAGCGGCCCTCGGCCGACCAGTTGAAGGTGCCGCCGTCGACGATGACGCCGCCGATCGAATTGCCGTGACCGCCCATGAACTTCGTCAGCGAGTGGACGATGATGTCGGCGCCGTGCTCGAAGGGCCGGCAGAGATAAGGCGTGGCGAGCGTGTTATCGACGATGAGCGGGACGCCCGCTTTGTGGGCGATCTTGGCGATCGCCGCGATGTCGGTGACGATGCCGCCGGGATTAGCGATCGATTCGATAAAGACTGCCTTGGTGCGTGGGGAGATCGCGGCCTCGAAGGTAGAAACGTCGTCGGTGTCGGCCCACACGACGTTCCAGCCGAAGCTCTTGAACGAATGGCCGAGCTGGTTAATCGAGCCGCCATAGAGTTTTCGCGCCGCGACGATCTCGTCACCCGGCCAGCAGAGCGTGTGGAAGACGATCGCCTGTGCCGCGTGGCCGGAGGCAACGGCGAGCGCCGCGGTGCCGCCTTCGAGCGCCGCCACGCGTTCCTCCAGCACCGCCTGCGTCGGGTTCATGATGCGGGTATAGATGTTGCCGAACGCCTTCAGGCCGAACAGCGAAGCGGCGTGCTCCACGTCGTTGAAGACGTAAGCCGTTGTTTGATAGATCGGCGTCGCCCGCGCGCCGGTCGCCGGATCGGGCTGGGCGCCAGCGTGAATCGACAATGTGTGGAAACCGGGCGTGCGTGCTTCGGCCATGACATTCCCTCTTGGAGCTGCTTCGCCGGCGATACTGCCCAAGGCTACTGGCTGGTGCAAAGGCGCAAATTTCCGCCGATCACCGCGCGCAGAGCACGCCTTTGCCAATCCAAACTTGGACAAAGGGGAAGGAACGTCACTTAGCAGCGGGACTTAACGATCGCCCGTCGGGAGCAGGATGAGAACCATGCTCACGACCCCAAGAGCAATGCCGGCAAGTTGCAGCGGCGCGGGTCGCTCGTGAAAGGCGATGAACGCAACGATATTGATGAGCACGAGCTGCGCGATGGTGGCGAGCGAGATCGCCACCCCGAGGCCGACCTCCCGCATGATTTTCACCATCATGAGATTGCCGATTATGTAAAGCACCATGGCTATGACGATGATGAAGAGGCGGCCGTCGGTCGCATAGATGCGCGACGCCGAAGCGGCAGTCAGAAAGATCACGACGGAAACCGCGAAGACGAGGAATGTGGGCCCGTTCATCGTTGCGACTCCCCGTCCGGGGGTGCCAAACCCCAGCTCTGGCTTCCGCCGCGCAGCAGCGGTTTCCTCGACGAAAGCACGCGCGAGTTCACGCCGGCCCAGCCGATCTCGCCGGAGAGCCGGCCGTATTCGATCTTGGGACAGCGGTTCATCACCACGGTGAGGCCAGCCGCCTCGGCTTCCTCGGCCGCCGCATCGTTTCGCACGCCAAGCTGCATCCAGATCACCTTTGGTCGTGGGTTGAGCGCCAGCGCCTCCGCGATGATCCCGGGCACCGCGTCCGAATTTCGAAAAATGTCGACCATGTCGATCGGCTCGAGAACCTCGCTCAGCGCCGCGTGGACCGGGCGGCCGAGGATCGATTTCCCGGCGATCGATGGATTGACCGGGAAGACGCGATACCCCTTGTCGACCAGATAGCGGACGACAAAAAAACTCGGCCGGACGTCGTTACTGCTGGCGCCGACGACCGCGATCGACTTCACGCTGCTGAGAATCTGATGAATTGCGAAGTCGGGGTAGCTTTCGTGGCTCACCGGCCCTGCCATTTCGGTTTCCGCTTGTCGATGAAGGCCGCAATCCCCTCCTCCGCCTCGTCCATAAGCATGTTGTCGACAATAGTCGCCGAGGCGAAGCGGTAGGCATCGGAAAGCGACATGCGGAGCTGCTCGTAAAAGGCCTTCTTGCCGAGCGCAAGCACATGCGGCGGCCGGGCGAGCAGCCGGTCGACCACCGCGTCGGTTTCCGCGCGAAGGGCATCCGGCTGCGCGACGCGGCTAACGAGTCCGACGGCAAGCGCGCGGTCCGCATCGATCATCTCGCCGGTCATCAGCATGTCGAGCGCCGTTTTCGCGCCGACATTGCGCGACAGCGCCACCATCGGAGTGGAGCAGAACAGCCCGACATCGATGCCGTTGACGCCAAAGCGCGCCAAGGCCGAGGCAATCACGATGTCGCAGCTTGCGACGAGCTGGCAGCCGGCGGCGGTGGCGATTCCACCAACCTCGGCGACGACCGGCTTGGGCAGAGCGAGGATCGCCTGCATCATGCGCGAGCAGCGGGCGAACACGTCTTCGAAATAGGCACGGCCGCCGTCGGGGTTGCTTCGGCGCGCCGTCATCTCCTTGAGATCATGCCCGCCGCTGAAAAGCTTGCCTTCCGCGCATATGACAACGACCTGAACCGAATCGTCGCCGGCGGCGGCATCGAGCGCCGCCTGCAGCGCGTCGATTACCGCCTCCGACAGCGCATTGGCGGGCGGATTGGCAAGCGTCACGCGAAGAACCCCAGGGCGCGGCCGCTCGCGGCGGAGCGGCGGGGCGTTGGCCGTGGCTTCGGCGCTTGCGCTGTGTCGGCTCATTCGTCACCTTCCACGCGCAATCTAGTTTCTCATCCTCCCGCAGGCCAGCCTTCGATGCCCTTTACGCCCGTCATGACCGCGGAAGAGGTTTCCGTCTTCTGGGACGAGCATTTCCCTCAGATACAGCGGGCGCGCGACACCGCCATCGTCTCGATTTCAGCCGGCGCGGCGGTGCTTCGGCTGGTGCCTGAGGAGCGGCATCTGCGGCCCGGCGGCACGGTCTCCGGCCCGACGCTCGTCACACTCGCCGACGTTACCGCCTATGCCGCGCTTCTCGCGCATGTCGGCCCGGAGCCGATGATCGTGACAGCCAACCTGTCGATCAGCTTCCTGCGACGCGCCGTGCTGGCGCCGCTTCTCGCGACGTGCCGCATCCTCAAGCTCGGCCGGAAGCTGGCGGTGGTGGAAGTCGAGATCGCACCGGAGGGTGGCGGCGATCTCGTGGCCCATGCCACCGCCACGTATTCCATACCTCCTTCCGCAATCTCTGTGAGGTAGTATAATACCATTTTTCTAAGACATTGAAATTGAATGATGTTCTGCGTACGACGACGCTGAATTCCGCTTGACACACAGGGTCCGCCTGGCTACTTCCGCGCTAACTTCAGGCTGCCAACCATGGCGGCTGCCCGGCCTCCGGCAAATACTGTGGAGGCCCCCAAGAGGACAGACATGAAGACCTATTCCGCAAAGCCGGCGGAGGTGGAGAAGAAGTGGGTGCTGATCGATGCCGAGAATCTCGTCGTCGGCCGTCTCGCCACGATCGTCGCCACGATGCTCCGCGGCAAGAACAAGCCGACCTTCACACCGCATGTCGACATGGGTGACAATGTCGTCGTCATCAACGCGGAGAAGGTGGTGCTGACCGGCCGCAAGCTCGACCAGAAGCGCTATTATTGGCATACGGGCTATCCCGGTGGCATCAAGGACCGCGTCGCCCGCAAGGTGATCGAGGGCCGCTTTCCGGAGCGCATCCTCGAGAAGGCTGTTGAGCGCATGCTGCCGCGCGGGCCGCTCGGCCGCCAGCAGCTGAAGAACCTCAAGGTCTATGCGGGCCCCGAGCATCCACATGCGGCGCAGCAGCCCCAGGCGCTCGACGTCGCCGCCCTCTCCTCCAAGAACTCACGGACTTCCTGATATGGCCCAGACACTCGAAGACCTTGGCTCGCTGAAGGGCGAGGCGCCTGTACAGCCGGAGGCTCCGGTGCATGTGCAGAAGCTCGACAAGTACGGTCGCGCCTATGCGACCGGCAAGCGTAAGAACGCGGTGGCGCGCGTCTGGGTGAAGCCGGGCTCCGGCCGCATCCTGGTGAACGAGAAGGAATACACCGAGTATTTCGGGCGCCCGGTGCTGCAGATGATCATCCGCCAGCCGATCATGCTCACCGACAGGAACGGACAGTTCGACGTGATGGCGACAGTCTCGGGCGGCGGCCTTTCGGGCCAGGCCGGCGCGCTCCGCCACGGCATCTCAAAGGCGCTCACCTATTACGAGCCGGGGCTGCGCCCGGTCCTGAAGCGGAACGG
>CAYTTC010000067.1:5964-18452 GCA_964440525.1 uncultured Propylenella sp.
CAAAGGCGCTCACCTATTACGAGCCGGGGCTGCGCCCGGTCCTGAAGCGGAACGGCTTTCTGACCCGCGACGCGCGTGTCGTGGAGCGCAAGAAATACGGCAAGCGCAAAGCCCGCCGGAGCTTCCAGTTCTCCAAGCGCTAAGGCATGACATGAATTGAGCGCGAGGCGGGCCGGTGGGCCCGCCTTTCCTTTGGCGCACTTCTGTTTTCGATTTTGCCTTGCCGTCTGAGGGATCGTTTCTGCCGTTGTTCGCGCGTTGAACAGTTCTTGCTTTCTCGCTAACTCCTCCCGGGCGCGCTTAATTTGCCTCACACTGATGATTCGGCGGCCGTGCGGAAATGATCGACGAAGCAAAGCGAAGGCTACGGGCAAAGCGCTTCGACGAGCATCTAAAGCTGCTCGTTACGACGCTGAACGTCATTGCGTTGACTGTGTTTGGCGCAGGGGTGTTGCAGCCGCTCGTCCTAGCGGGACCGACCGCGACACCCTTTTCGTTCTTCAATTTGATTTGGATTGCGCTCAGTATCGCACTACATTTGCTTGCGCAGGGGCTCATTCGCTTGATGCGGCTTGAGTAGGGTTGTCAATGAACCAACTTCCACTTTGGCCACCGATTCTCGCCCTCGTGCTTGGGCTTATCGGCTATGCAATCATGCGCATCTGGTCCAACCGCCTGGATCGCGAAGAGGAAGAGGCGCGCCAAAAGCGCCACCCCGCCGAATAGCCAAAGCGTAAGAAATACGGCAAGTGGAAGGCCCGCTGGAGCTTCCGGTTCTCCAAGCGCTCAGGCGATTCCCATGGAATGCGCCAAGGGCTGCCGGGATGGCGACGGCCCTTCGCTTTTTCACGGACTGCGAAACGCTCGGTTCATCTTGCCAAGCTGTCGTCGTGCAGAAACCGTTAGCCGGTCATATTCGTGCCACGCGCCGATGTGATAAGACACAGCATAAGCACCGCCATGGAGGCCGTCATGGACAAGCGTTTCCAGGCAATCATCGAGGCGGCGGTTAAGCAGGCCAAAACGGAGCAGAGCCTCCTTTGGGCCGACGAGGTCGCCGAGCGTATCGCGTCATCGACGCCGCTCACTGTGCGTGCGGCCGATATTTCCGAGCAGATTTCGCGGGTTGCGGCCCGGGCGGGCGTCGCCGTCACCGTCGCCGAGCGGCGCAAGGCCGTGTCGCGCAGCGGCTGCGAGCAGGCGGCCGCGTAGGGGAAAGCGTCAGCGTATCGACGGTGTACCGAGGGTGCGGGCGGGTGGGCCGCGCGTGCCCCCTTCCCTCTTTGCGGCGTTCCGAATAACCAATAGGCTGTTATGGCCGAGGCATCCGGCAAGCCGCCGATCGATCACGCCTTCCGCACCGCCACGCTGAAAGGCGGCGCGGAGGATCCGACCTATGCGGGCGCGCTCTCCTTCATGCGGCGGCGCTACAGCCGCGACCTGACCGGCGTCGACCTCGCCATCCTCGGCATCCCCCTCGACGTGACGGTGACCAACCGGCCGGGCGCACGCTTCGGCCCGCAGGCGATCCGCCGCGCCTCGGCGATTCTCGACGGCGATCCGCAATATCCCTTCGGCTTCGACATTTTTGCCGACCTCGCTGCCGTCGACTACGGAGATGTGGCGCTCGATTTCCATAGTCCGTTGACCATCCCCGAAACGATCGAGGCGGAAGCCCGCGCTATCCTCGAGGCCGACGTGCATCTCCTGTCGCTCGGCGGCGACCATTTCATGACCTGGCCGCTTCTCAAGGCGCATGCTGAAAAATACGGGCCGCTGGCGCTGGTGCAGTTCGACGCGCATCAGGACACCTGGCTCGACGATGGCCTGAAGCTGTCGCACGGCACCTTCGTCGGCCGCGCCGTGCGCCAGGGGATCGTCAACGCCGACCGCTCCATTCAGATCGGCGTCCGCACGCACGCGCCGGAGGAGTGCGGCATCGCAGTCCTCTCCGCCCACGATGTGCACCGACTGACCCCGGATGGCGTCGCGAAGCGCATCCGTGAGCAGGTCGGCGATGTGTCTGCCTATCTCACCTTCGACATCGACTGCCTCGACCCGGCCTTTGCGCCGGGCACGGGCACGCCGGTCGCGGGTGGGCTTTCCTCGGCGCAGGCGCTCATGGCGCTCGCGGGCCTTACCGAGATCGATTTCGTCGGCGGCGACGTGGTCGAGGTGTCGCCGCCCTACGATCATGCCGACATTACAGCGCTCGCCGCCGCGACAGTGGCGATGCACTATATCGGCCTGCTGGCAACGAGGCGGCGGAAGGGCGGCGGCTAAGCTCTCAGCTTCCGAGCATCGCGCTCTGCAACAGATTGGCGTTGTGGCGCATCATGTCCGCATAGGTGGCGGCCGGACCGTCCGGCTCGGAGAGGGCATCGGAATAGAGCTCGCCGCCGGGACGAACGCCGGTCTCACGGGCTATCTGCTCCATGAGCCGTGGATCGGAGACGTTCTCGAAGAATATGGCCGTCACGCCCTCCTGGCGGATCTGGTTGATGAGCGCCGCGACATCGCCTGCGGAAGCTTCCGATTCCGTGCTGACGCCCAAGGGCGCCAGAAAGCTGATGCCATACTCGCGCGCGAAATAGCCGAAGGCGTCGTGCGTGGTGATAACCTTGCGGCGTTCGGCGGGAACCGCGTCGAAGCCCGACCTGATCGAGGCGTCGACCTCTTTCAGCTCGGCCGTGTAGGCGGCCGCGTTCGCCTGGTAGCCGGCGCAATCTTCAGGGTCGGCCTCGCAGAGGGCGGCGGCGATGTTCTTCACATAAATCTCCGCATTGCCGATCGACTGCCAGGCATGCGGATCGATGTCGCCGCTGAAACTGATCGGTGTCACGCCGTCTGAGGCGACAACAACCGGGCCGCCATAGCCACTCGCCTCGACGAGGCGGTCGAGCCAGCCTTCGAAACCGAGCCCGTTGACGACGACGAGGCCCGCGGCCACGGCATCGCGGGCGTCGGCCGGCGTCGGCTCGTAGACATGCGCATCGCCGTTCGGGCCGACGAGGGTCCTCACCTCGACGTGCTCGCGCCCAACCTCGGCGACGAGATCGCCGAGGATCGAAAAGCTGGCGACGACCGTGAGCGGCTCAGCTGCGAGCGACGCCGATGCCGTCGTCGCGGCGATCAAGGCGGCGGCGAGCAATCCCGACCTCGGTGCAGTCATGGCGCGCTCCTTCAGGCGATGCGGTGACGGATGACGATGCGGCTCACGATCAGCCCGCGCGGGCCGAAAACGAGAGAAACGCAGTAGATCGCGCCGGCGGTCAGGATGATGGCGGGGCCGGAGGCGACGCTCAGATGATAAGAGATGAGCAGGCCGACCGCGTTGGACACGAGCCCGATCAGAATGGCGAGCGCGCACAGCGTCTCGAGCCGCTGCGCCCAGAAGCGCCCCGCCGCCGCCGGCAGCATCATCAGGCCCACGGCGAGCAGCGTGCCGAGCGCCTCGAAGCCGCCGACGAGGTTGAGGACGACGAGCACGAGGAAACTGAAATGCACGAATGGCCCGGCGCGGCTGACGCTTCGCAGGAACACCGGATCCATGCATTCGGCGACGAGCGCGCGCCACATCACGGCGAGAGTCACGATTGTCACAGTGGCGATCGCGCCGATCAGAACGAGCGCCTGGTTGTCGAGCGCGAGCACGGTGCCGAAGAGGACGTGCATCAGATCGATGCTCGACCCCCTGAGCGAAACCAGCAGCACGCCGAGCGCGAGCGAGATCAGATAGAAGGCGGCGAGGCTCGCATCCTCCTTCTGGATCGTGGAGCGCGCCACCGCGCCGGAGACGAGCGCGACGGCGAGGCCTGCGACGAGCCCCCCGAACGTCATCGGCAGAAGCTCAAGCCCGGACACCAGGAACCCTACCGCCGCGCCCGGGAGGATAGCGTGCGCCATTGCGTCGCCTGACAGGCTCATGCGGCGTAGCATCAGGAAGACGCCAACCGGACAGGCGGAGAGGGATAGAATCGACGTGCCGATGAGGGCGCGGCGCATGAACTCGAAGTCTGCGAATGGCCCGACGATTGTGTCGTAGATGCTCACGCGGCGTCCCTCTCATCGCACCAGGGCGCGTCGCCGTCGGCGCTCTCGTTCAGCCGGCGCGCGGCGAGCAGGTTCTCCGGCTTCAGCGCCTCGCGCGTCTCGCCCCAGGCGACCGGCCGACGAGCGAGAAGAAGCGTTTGCGGAAAATGCTCGCGAACGAGATCGAGGTCGTGGAGCACGGTCAGCACGGTGCGCTGCTCGCCGTGCCAGCGCCGGATGATCGCGATCAGATCGCGCACGGTGCGCGTATCGATCGCATTGAACGGCTCGTCGAGCAGGATGAGGCGGGCGTCCTGCAGGAGCACGCGCGCAAAGAGCGCCCGCTGCAGCTGGCCGCCAGACAGCGTGTCGATGCCGCGCGCCTGGAAACCTGACAGGCCGACGGAGGCGAGCGCAACGTCGATCGTCTCGCGGTCGGCCGGCGTGATGCGGCCGAGCATTCCGCGGCGGCACCAGAGCCCTAGCGACACGAGATCGAAAACTGACGCCGGAAACGTCCGGTCGATCTCGGAGAGCTGCGGCAGGTAGGCGATGCTGCCCGCCAGCATCTCCGATCTCACGATGCGGCCCCCGAGCGGCTTCAGTATTCCGACAATGCCCTTCAGAAGCGTCGACTTGCCCGCCCCGTTCGGGCCGACGAGAGCGGTGAGCGATCCCGCCTCGACGCTGCCGTCGAGATGGTGGACCGCCGGATGCCGGTCGTAGCCGAGCGTGAGATTCTGAAAAACAAGAAGCGGTTTCATCGACTCAATCCGTGCCCCGGCTCACGCGCCCGCCTGGCAAGCCGCGCACTGTCCGTAGACTTCGAGCGACACGAGCTCGACGGCGAAGTCGTCCCCCGCGGCCTCCTCGGCGATTTTCGCCACGCGCTCATCCTCGAATTCGCGCACCGAACCGCAGTCGCGGCAGATTACAAAGCCCGGCCGGTGCTGGGCGTGGGCGTGGCTTTCATCCCGATGATCGTGCCCCGCATGACTGCAATCGGAGCACGCGACGAAGGCGTTCAACGCCTCGATCCGATGCACGAGACCGCGGCTCGAAAGCTTCTCCAATGCCCGGTAGACCTGCACCGGCGCCTTCAGCGCATCGGAGCGCGCGCGGTCGAGGATATCGTAGGCGGAGAGCGGTTTTTCGGAGCGGCCAAGCGCGCTCAGAACCTTCTTGTCGTTCTTGTTCAGCTCAGGGGGCTTCATCAACGCTCCACCCGTCCGTTATGTTGTAACGTCCGTAACATTATAACGTGACGGGCGTCAACCGGGCATCGATGAAAATTCGGTAGGATATCGGACGTCGGCGCAGGACACCGGCAACGCAAATACCCGCGGTGGTGCGTCAACGGACGGCGGTTCGCGTCCCCGCCGGGACCATTCGCGGCGGTGCAAGTGCCGTATCGATCTCCAGGATCAGTGCAATATCTGGCTGAGGAACAGCTTGGTCCGCTCGTGCTTCGGATGCAGGAAGAATTCTTCCGGCTCGTTCTGCTCGACGATCTGGCCGACGTCCATGAAGATGACGCGGTTCGCGACCTGGCGGGCGAAGCCCATCTCGTGGGTCACGCAGAGCATGGTCATCCCCTCCTCGGCGAGGTTCACCATGACGTCGAGCACTTCCTTGATCATCTCCGGGTCGAGCGCCGAGGTCGGCTCGTCGAAGAGCATGATGCGCGGGTTCATGCACAGCGCCCGGGCGATCGCCACGCGCTGCTGCTGACCGCCGGAGAGCTGGCCCGGATACTTGTTCGCCTGCTCGGGGATCTTGACGCGCTTCAGAAGCTGCATGGCCACCTCTTCCGCCTGCTTCTTCGGCATTTTTCGGACCCAGATCGGGGCCAGCGTCAGGTTCTCGAGGATGGTCAGATGCGGAAAAAGGTTGAAGTGCTGAAAAACCATGCCGACCTCGCGGCGGATCTCGTCGATCTTCTTCAAGTCGTTTGTGAGCTCGATTCCGTCGACGACGATTTTACCCTTCTGATGCTCCTCCAGCCGGTTGATGCAGCGGATCATGGTCGACTTGCCGGAGCCGGAGGGCCCGCAGATGACGATGCGCTCGCCGCGCATGACCTTCAGGTTGATGTTTCTGAGCACATGGAAGTCGCCGAACCATTTGTTGACGTCGACCATCTCGACGGCGGCCGCGCTCTTGTCCACGTGCGCCTCGACATGTGGGATTTCCTCTGCGGAGACGACGTTCTGGGTGCTCATCGCGCGAAACTCCTAGCGCTTGTGGCCGGTGTTGAGCCGGCGCTCCATGAATTGCGAATAGCGGGACATGCTGAAGCAGAAGATCCAGTACACGAAAGCGGCAAAGACGTAGCCTGTCGCCGGCGTCACCGGGCTCGCCCAGTTCGGGTCGGTAAAGTTCTGCTGCACGATTCCGAGAAGATCGAAGATGCCGATGATGAGGACGAGGCTGGTATCCTTGAAGAGCGAGATGAAGCTGTTCACGATGCCGGGGATCACGATCTTCAGCGCCTGCGGGAGAACGATGAGGCGCATTGACTGCCAGTAGCCGAGTCCGACCGCCGCGGCGGCTTCATACTGCCCGCGCCCCACCGCCTGCAGTCCGCCGCGGATGACCTCGGCCATGTAGGCGGAGGAGAAGAGCGCCACGCCGATCAGCGCCCGCATCAGCTTGTCGAAGTTGACCCCGCTCGGCAGGAAAAGCGGCAGCATGACGCTCGCCATGAAGAGAACGGTGATGAGCGGCACGCCGCGCCAGAGCTCGACGAAGGCGACCGACGCCCATCTGACCATCGGCAGCTTCGAGCGGCGCCCGAGCGCCAGCAGGATGCCAAGCGGGAGCGAGGCGACGATACCCGTCACCGCAACGACAAGGGTGACGAGGAGCCCACCCCAGCTCGACGTCTCGACCGGTTCAAGCCCAAAGTCGAATTCGAGGATGACGTAGATGAGGGTCAGTCCGGCCGCAGGTCCCGCGACCGCAGCGACCGATACCTTGCGGGTTTTGGGATCCAGCCGGTTGCCGATCAGCGACACGATGGAGAGAACGAGCGCTAAACCGCCCGCGACGCCGAGCACGAGCGGCCCGAGCGGCAGCGGGCGGCCGCCGAAAGCGCCGCCCGGAACAGCCGTCCTCGCATCGGACAGGACTGGAATCTCCGCCGCGAAGGGCAGCATGGAGAGGAGCGTCGCAACGATCCCGAAGAAGGCACCTGCCGCAACGACGATCACTGCGAGCCGGAACACCCTGTTCCCGGTTTCCGCCATGCCACTCGTCAGCAGCGAAAAGACGACGACGGCGCCGAGAACGCCCACAAAGAGAAGGTTCGTTGAAGGGAGAAAATCAAAGTTGCCGCCCGTGAGAAGGACGAGCGCGACCACCGGGAAGATCACCAGGAGCCCAAGGGCGTTTTCGCGCTTGTAGGGGACCTTCGGAATGGCCATCGGCACCAGCAGCGCAGCGAACAGCACAGAGACGATATCGACCCGCCATCGCTGATCGAGCGGATAGCGGCCGTACATGAACTGGCCGAACTTCGCCTTGACGAAGGCCCAGCAAGCTCCCGGCGCTCCCCCGTCGGCGGACGCCAGGCAGGCTTCGCGGCTATCGCCGTCAAAGGTTGCGTCGAAAATCAGCCAATCGAGAGACGACCACACGACCCAAGCCACGAAGACGGACGCGACCACCGTCGCCAAGGAGTTGAGGGGCGAGGAGAAGAGGTTCTTGCGCAGCCATGCGGCCGGTCCGACGAGCCGCGAGGGCGGCCGCGACGGCTCGACAAAGGTCTGGCGGACGAAGGCAAGGTCTTCTCCGGCCATGCTCATCGCTCCTTGAGCGCGATGCGCGAGTTGAACCAGTTCATGAAGGCGGAGGTAACCAGGCTCAGCGTCAGGTAGACGGCCATGGTCATCATGATGACCTCGACCGCCTGGCCGGTCTGGTTGAGGACCGTGCCCGCGAAGATGGAGACGAGATCGGGGTAGCCGATCGCCACCGCCAGCGAAGAGTTCTTGGTGAGGTTCAGATACTGGTTGGTGAGCGGCGGGATGATGACCCGCATTGCTTGCGGCACCACCACGAGCCGCAGCGTCTTCCCCGGATTGATGCCGAGTGAGTACGACGCCTCGGTCTGGCCGTGGCTGACCGCCAGGATGCCGGCGCGGACGATCTCGGCAATGAAGGAAGCGGTGTAGATGACGAGGCCGAGCATCAAGGCCAGGAACTCGGGAGTCACGGTAGCGCCGCCGCGGAAGTTGAAGCCGGCGAGCTCCGGCACGTCGAGTCCGAAGCGCGCGCCGGTGGCGAGGCCGACGATGACCGGCAGACCGATCAGGATGAGCGGCACGTAGACGAGCACTGGGAACGGCTGGCCCGTCTCCGCCTGACGGCGCCTCGCCCATCGGGCGAGCCCGATGGAAACCACCACGGCGACGAGAAAGGCAATGAACACGGCGCCCGCGCCCGGCTCGACATAGGGCTTGGTGAAGATCAGTCCGCGGTTGCTCAGAAACGCCACGCCCGGAAGCGAGAGGCTCTGGCGCGGACCCGGCAGCACGGAAAGCACTGCCTTGTACCAGAACAGGAGCTGCAGCAGCAGCGGGATGTTGCGGAAGAACTCGACGTAGACCGTCGCGATCTTGCGGATGATCCAGTTGGGCGACAACCGGGCGATGCCGATCACGAAGCCGAGGATGGTCGCGAAGATGATGCCGAGGAAGGCGACATAAATCGTGTTCAGAAGGCCGACGACGAAGGCCCGCCCGTAGGTCGAATCCGAGCTGTAGGGAATGAGCGAGAATAGAACCTCGAAGCCCGAGCGGTTCTGGAGGAAACCGAATCCGGATGCGATGTTGGCGCGCTGGAGATTGGTGATCGTGTTGTTGGCGATCCACCAGAAGAACGCGATAAGGAAGATGGCGAGGGCGAGCTGGAAAGCGACGCCGCGGACGGCGGGATCATAAAACCGAGACGTCCACGAACGCCCGAGCGGGCGCGGGAGTGTCTGCTCGTCGCTAGCCATCCCCCAATCCTTCATGCGCCGGAGTTTTCGGCGCCACAGACATCGCGCACCTCAATCCGAAGCGGGCCGGACCATCTTCCGGTCCGGCCCGCTCGATGGTCAGCGGATCGGGGGGGCGTATTGAAGTCCGCCCTTGCTCCACTGCGCGTTCAGCCCGCGCTCGATCTTCAGCGGCGAACCGGCGCCAACGTTGCGGTCAAAGATCTCGCCGTAATTGCCGACCGCCTTGACGATGTTCACGACCCAGTCGTTGGTGAGGCCGAGGCCTTCGCCGAGCTTGCTGTCGTCGGCGCCGAGGATGCGCTTGATCGTCGGGCTGTCGGAGGATTTCATCTCTTCGACGTTGGCCTGCGTGATGCCGTACTCCTCCGCCTCCAGCAGCGCGAAGTGCGTCCATTTCACGATGTTGAACCACTGCGCGTCGCCCTGCCGCACGACCGGGCCGAGCGGCTCCTTCGAGATGATCTCCGGCAGCACCATGTGCTCGTCCGGATTCTGGAAGGTCAGGCGGAACGCGTAGAGACCGGAGGCATCCGTCGTGAAGACGTCGCAGCGGCCGCCGTCATAGGCGGCGTTGACCTCTTCCGACTTCTCGAAGACGACGGGCGTGAACTCGAGGTTGTTACCCTTGAAGTAATCGGCGAGGTTCAGTTCCGTCGTGGTGCCGGACTGGACGCAGACCGAAGCGCCGCCGAGCTCGAGCGCCGAAGTTACGCCGAGCGACTTTTTCACCATGAAGCCCTGGCCGTCGTAATAGTTGACGCCGGCGAAGCTGAGGCCGAGCGAAGAGTCGCGCGTGATCGTCCAGGTCGAGTTGCGGGCGAGGAGGTCGATCTCGCCGGACTGCAGCGCAGTGAAGCGGTCCTTGGCCGAAAGCGGCGTGTACTTCACCTTGGTCGCGTCGCCGAACACGGCGGCGGCGATCGCCTTGCAATAGTCGACGTCGAGGCCGTTCCAGTTGCCCGCATCGTCGGGGCTGGCGAAGCCCGGCAGGCCGGTGTTGACGCCGCACTGGACGAAGCCCTTCGCCTTGACGTCGTCCAACGTGGCCGCGTTCGCACCTGCGGAGATGCCAAACGCAGCGCCGATGAGGATCGGCAGAATGGTTTTGTTCATGAGAAATCCGCTTCCCTGTTGTTGCACTCATAGCCGGGCGACAGCAGCCGCGTAGCTGCAATAGTGCAGCCAATTCGCCGGACTTCCGTCACAATCCGTCCACGCTGTCGTCATCGAACGGCAAACCACACGTTGGGTCAAGTGCGGGACGAGGTGCGAGGGTTCACCCGTTGCTTGCATTGGCGTTTTCTCCGCCTTCCGCTATGCGAGGCGCGAGAGCGAGGGAGATCGTATGGCTGACGAGGATCGCAAGAACCAGGCCAATCCCCAAGACGCGTGGCGCCAGGACACGCTTCTCGCTCATGCCGGGCTCTCGCCCATGAGCTTCCACGGCTTCGTCAACCCGCCGCTCGTGCGGGCCTCGACGGTGCTGTTCGAGAACGCCGAGGCCATGCTGGTCCGGCGCGGCGTTCGCTATCCCTACGGCCTGATGAACACGCCGACGATCGAGGCGCTGACGACTGCCCTCTCGGAGCTCGAAGGCAAGCACGCGGCGGGAACCGTGCTCGTCCCCTCCGGCCTGGCCGCGGTCACTATCGCGATCCTCGCTGCGGCGCGGGCCGGCCAAAAGGTGCTCGTTCCGGACAACGTCTATTCGCCGACCCGGCGCTTCTGCGACGAGAGCCTGCCGGCCTATGGGGTCGAGACCGTCTATTACGACCCGCTGATCGGCGGCGGCATCGCCGAGCTTCTCGACGGGGCCTGCGCCCTCCTCCTCGAAGCTCCGGGGTCGCACACATTCGAGATGCCGGACATTCCGCCGATGGTCGCCGCGGCGAAGGCGGCGGGCGTCACCACCATGATCGACAATACCTGGGCGACCCCCCTCATCTATCGCCCACTCGAGCACGGCATCGACCTCGCGATCTCCGCCGGGACGAAATATCAGGGCGGTCATTCCGATCTTTTGATCGGATCGATCTCAGCCAACGAAGCCACGTGGCCGGCGCTGAAGAAGCTCCACATGAACCTCGGCCTCCAGGCCGGGACCGAAGAAATCTGGCTGACGCTTCGGGGCCTTCGCACCATGGGCGTCAGGCTGGAGCGGCACGAGCGCAGTGCGCTTCAGATCGCCAACTGGCTGAAAGCGAGGAGCGAGGTTTTGCGTGTTCTCCACCCGGCGCTCCCCGATGATCCAGGCTACGCTATATGGAAGCGCGATTTCGGCCGCTCGACCGGGCTTTTCGCCTTTGAGCTGAAGGGCGACGAGCGCCAAGCAAAAGCCTTCCTCGACGCGCTCAAGCTCTTCGGCCTCGGCTTTTCGTGGGGCGGTTTCGAAAGCCTTGCGGTGCTGAGCGAGCTTAAGCAGTCGAGAACGGTGCGGCCGTGGACTGACGGACCTGTAATCCGTCTGCATATCGGGCTGGAGGACGTCGCCGACCTGACCGAGGATCTCGAACGCGGCTTCGCCGCCATCGCAACGTGACGTCCGGACAAGCCAGCGCCACCGCTGGCGCAGGCCGGCGGTGGCGAAGGCAGTAACGAACCAAGCTTAGATAAAGTCGACGTCAAAGTTCCGTCCGTCGGTGTGAATGGTGGTCGCCTCGCAGAGATTGACGCCCCACAGCGTGACTTCCTCGCCGGTTTCGTAGGTGATCAGCACGTCGAAGCGGCAGTAGCCGTTGTCCAGGTCGGGCTCGACCCGCATCTCGTAGCCGGCGGGGATCGTGTAGTTCCCCAGAAGGTCGCGGCCGTAGCTCCGGTCGTCGACGTTGGTGATGTAGATCGAATAGATGGCGGAGCTGCCGGAATTCACCACGTCGACCCAACGCTCGAAGGCGGAGGCGGCGTTGGCGGCGAACGTGCCGGCGACGACGATTGCGGCGGCGATCATGTTGCGGAACGGGGTCATTGTCATCTCCATCTTTTCCCCGGGCGCTTGCGCTTCGGGGCGTTGTTGATGGAGCCTATGTCTCATGCCTCGGAGAGTGCGTTTGTGAGCCCCCGCACAAGCGCAGCGGGCTCATCGGGCGAGCGCAGAAGTCCGCCTTTTTGGACCTCCCACTCCCCTCCCCGCTTGACCGGCGGGCCGGCTCGGCCTACCCGCGTGCGGCAGTCGGGGCATAGCGCAGTCTGGTAGCGCACCTGCTTTGGGAGCAGGGGGTCGGAGGTTCGAATCCTCCTGCCCCGACCAGCCGCCTTCCCCCGGATCAAGTCCGGGGTTCGGCTTGGCGAGCCGGAGGCGAGCTAGGCGAAGCTAGAGCGTAGGCTGTCACGCCGTAGCAAAGCGAAGGCGGACCGCCGGCGCAGAGAAAAGGATAGAGGATGGTGGCACGCATCTACCGGCCGGCACGCACGGCCATGAGCTCCGGCCGCGCCAAGACGCATCGCTGGGTGC
>CAYTTC010000068.1:0-18298 GCA_964440525.1 uncultured Propylenella sp.
AACTTGGCACATTGCGATGCCGTCGGGTGGGGGCATCCACTCCATCATAAACACGCCGCCCGATGGCTGACGAGAGTCCCCTTAGGTTTGATCTCCGAAGTCGTTCAGAGCCAAAGGCACTTCCGGAAAGCGCCATGAGCGGACAGGACGGCACCGGTTGACGTCAAAGCGGCGGTAGCGCAACCAGCAACGAGAGGCGCTCGATCCGTCGCGGCTGCCTGGCGGAAATCGTTTGAGCCACACATCGCTGGACGGCCGCGCACGAACGGGCGCCGATAGCCCACCCTCATATCAGAGGAATATCATGAGCGCAGACTTCAACGTCTATGTGTTTGACGCGTACGGCACTCTTTTCGATGTTCATTCGGCGGCGCGACGACACGCCTCGGAACTAGGTCCTCACAGCCAACATTTCTCTGAAATTTGGCGCGCGAAGCAGCTCGAATATACGTGGGTGCGAGCTCTGATGGGGCACTACCTCGACTTCTGGCAATTGACCGCAGACGCGCTGGACTACGCTTTCAGCGTCTCGGCGCCGGATCGCCGCGCAATGCGTCCTCTGCTGTTGGAAGCGTATCGTCATCCCGAAGCCTATCCCGAAGTTCGAGGCGTTCTCGAGAGACTTAAGAGGAGCGGCGCGCTGGTAGCCGTTCTCTCGAATGGCTCGCCAGAGATGCTGTCCGCCGCGGTCAAGTCGGCCGAGATTGTCGATTTGCTCGATGAGATTGTTTCAGTCGACTCAATTAGATCTTACAAGACCGATCCACGAATCTACGCGATGGTCCCGAAAAAGCTCGGAGTTGCGTCGTCGGCTGTTTCCTTTCAGTCGTCCAATCGCTGGGATGTGGCTGGGGCCGTCGCCTACGGCTTTCGTGCGGTTTGGATCAATCGCACTGACCAGCCGGATGAATATGGTGACCTTCCGCCAGCCGCCGTGATGCCTACGCTGGAAGGCTTGCTCGGAATCGCGCGATAGTGTGGTTGAAAGGTCGGCAACAACACTGACACTTCGCGAAGGCCGCGATCCAAGGGTGCACGTAGCTTGTTGTGGGGGGGGTCAAGGTGACCTAAGCTTTCTTTCCTTTCCGGCGCTGACACGACTCCGGAATGGGTGGCACGTTGCCGCCTGTCGGTTTCAAGGCCGCCTTGGAATGCTTTTTGCAGGCGTTCATGGCGGGGCAGCCATTGGCCTGAGAATGGCTGCATGGAGGTTGTTGCCATGGCGAAGGCGGATTCGGGGCGAGGTGTTTGGCGGGTTGGAGTTCTCTTCTCCCAAACCGGGGTCACGGCCGTCATCGAGGAGACCCAGCTTCGCGGTACGGTCATGGCGATCGAGGAGATCAACTCCGCAGGGGGGGTGAACGGCCGCGAGTTGGTTCCGATTTTTTATAATCCGGCGTCGGAATCGCGCAACTTCGCTCATTTCGCGGAGAGGCTTCTGACCGAAGATGGCGTGAGCACGATCTTTGGCTGCTACACCTCGAGCAGTCGCAAGGCAGTCTTGCCTATCGTTGAACGTCGGAACGGCCTCCTCTGGTATCCAACCCTTTATGAAGGCTTCGAATACTCACCCAACATCATCTATACGGGCGCCGCGCCCAATCAGAACAGCGTCGAACTGGCCGAGTTTCTGCTCGAGACCTACGGGCGGCGCTTCTATCTGATCGGCTCTGACTACATCTATCCGCGCGAGTCGAACCGCATAGTCCGCGAACTCCTGCGGCAGCGGCACGGAATCATCGTCGCCGAGCGATATCTCGATCTGCGTGCCCAGCCGTCCGAGTTCAAAACTCTTATGCGTGACATCGGCCGGCTCCGACCTGACGTAATTTTTTCCACCGTCGTCGGCGAAGCCACGGCGTATTTCTATCAGGCCTATGCCGACGCCGGGTTCAACCCGCAGACCATGCCGATTGCGAGCCTCACAACCTCAGAAGCGGAGGTCAAGTTGATGGGCGCCGAGGTCGCGTGTGGTCATGTCACAGCCGCACCTTACTTCGAGGCCGTCAACACCGCGGACAACAAATCTTTCGTGGCGCGCTACAGGAAGCGGTTCGGTGAGGATGAGCCGACCAATTTCTGTGTTGAGGCTGCATATTTCCAAGTCCATGTTTTCGCTCGCGCGCTCGCCGAAGTGAACTCGATGGACCCGGATGTGCTGCGGCCCGTCGTACTCGGCAGCGAGTTCGATGCGCCGCAAGGGCGGATCACCATCGACAGTGACAGCAATCACACTACTCTTTGGACCAGGCTGGGCCGAGCAAACAGGACCGGCCAGTTCGACATCATCAAGGAGTCTTTGCTGTCGGTGAAGCCAGACCCCTATCTGGTCAGTCATTAATCAGGATCCGCAGACCGCGGCACCGTTGCCGCGCCGCAAACGGCATTCGGGGCGAACGGTATGGTGACGGTAGCACCCATCGACTTACGCCAACTCAGTATCGTCGTAGCGCATCCGCGCGACAATGACGGTGAGCAGCTCATCCGCCATTTGCAGCGTCTAGGGGGTCGGGTGGAGCATGTGTGGCCGGCACCCGGTCGGCTCGAAGCGCGCGCAGACCTCGTCTTCTATCTCATTGGTCAGCAGAACCGCGATCTGCACGGGCTGGGCTTCGAGGCTCCCCACGGTGCGCTTATCGCCATTGTCGATCCGACCGAAGTATGGTCGGCGCAAAGTTTCATCGACACAAATCCTCATGCGGCGCTCGTCAAGCCGTTCGAGGTGACCACGATATTGACAAGCATTTTTGTCGCCCGTAACAATTCGGGCTATCAACGGCGACTGCTGCACAAAATTTCGAAACTGGAGGAAACACTTCGAGCGACGCGGACGGTTGAGAGGGCCAAGGCGATCCTCATGGAAAAACGCCAGATTGGTGAGTCTGCGGCCTATTCGTACCTTCGCGAGCAGGCGATGAAGAAGCGGATGCCGATCGGAGCGATCGCCGCGGTGGTGGTTGAGTCGGACGAAGTGTTGTCGGGGGAAAGGACCTAAGTAGTCCTTTTCGAATTGGGGACACGCCCATCAAAAGCGATTGGGCGTAGGCATGGCGGCAGCGTAGCCGCTCTCATTCAACGGGCAATGACGCCCCCACGTTGGCTCCGCGAGGAGGACGTGGGGTTTTGTTTTGCGGGTCCGCAATCGTTGTCAAGGAGGACGAGACAATGACGAAAATGAAACGGCGCTCATTCCTAAAGGGCTCGGCAGCCACGCTTGGCGCAGCGACAATCGGTGGCACAGCGCCCTACTATTTCATGCGCAATATCGCCAAAGCGCAGGAGGGCGACACCATCAAGGTCGGCATCCTGCACTCACTCAGCGGCACCATCGCCATCATCGAGCAATCGCTGCATGACGCAGAGCTATTGGCGATCGAGGAGATCAACGCCAACGGCGGCGTCATGGGCAAGCAGATCGAACCGGTGATCGAGGACGCTCAATCGCTCGTGCAGGTGTTCGCCGAAAAGGCCAAGAAGCTGCTGCTCGAGGACAAGGTGGCAGCGGTGCTCGGCTGCTACACCTCCGCCAGCCGCCAATCGGTGCTGCCGGTCTTCGAACAAAACAACGGCGTGCTTCTTTACCCGACGCTGTACGAGGCCCAGGAATGTTCGAAGAACTGCTTCTACACCGGAGCGGTCCCCAACCAGCAGCTCGACGATTTCGTGCCGTACATCATCAACACCCTCGGCCGAAAGAAATTCTACATGGTCGGGTCCAACTACATATATCCGAAGGAGACCAATCGCGAGGTCAAGGCGCTCCTGGAGGCGAACGGCGGTGAGAACGTCGGCGAGGAATATGCGCCGCTCGGTCACACCGAGTTCTCCACGATCATCAACAACATCGCCGGCAGCGGGGCCGACGTCATCTTCTCCGATCTGGTCGGTGATTCGATTGTCGCTTTCTACAAGCAGTTTCGCCAATTCGGCCTGACGCCCGAGGACCTGCCGATCTGCACGCCGATCACGACCGAGCAGGAGATCGCCGCGATGGGGCCGGAGAACGCCACCGGTCACTACACGTCGTTCAACTACTTCCAATCGGTGGACACGCCCGAAAACAAGGCGTTCGTGGAACGCTTCAAGGCGAAGTATGGCGCTAATTCCGTGACCAACGCGGTGATGGAGGCGGCGTATTTCTCTGCCTATTTCTTGGCACAGGCCTTGGAGAAGGTCCAATCGACGGACGCCGACGCCTTGATCTTCGAAGGCTTGCCCGGCCAGGAATTTACCGCCCCCGGCGGCCCAGTGAAGTTGGACGAGAAGAACCACCACACTTGGCTGTGGCCACGTATCGGCAAGGCCAACGACGAGGGCCAGTTCGACATCGTCTGGAAACGGGAGGAGCGCATTCGCCCGGATCCATGGGTCGACCTGCTCTATCCGAACAAGGACTGCGACTTCACAAATCCGCAGGTGCTCGAGCGCCTGAAGTCAAACAATGCCGATCGCTCGGGGACCATAGATTTGTAACGACACTCCGGCTCTGCGGCCGACGGGAAGGCTGAGTCCCTCTCTCGTCGGCCACTGCGCCCATGGTGGCGGTCATCGGGCCTATCTATTGAGGCAGGACGGATGGTGAAAGGGGGGAGACAGCTGGCCGAGTGAGAAGAAGGCGCCACCCAATGCGGTGCGCCACTTTTCGCTCGGCGAGGCGAATGGGGCCATGACCCAAGCCATCATCACGCAGTTCCTAAGCGGGTTTAGCATCGTCGCCATCTTGATCCTCGTGGCGCTGGGGCTGGCGATCATTTTCGGCGTAGCCGGCGTCATCAACATGGCGCATGGCGAATTCATCATGGTGGGCGCCTACACTGCGGCTGTCGTCGGCCAGCTTGGCGGCAATACGTTCATCGCGATTCCCGCAGCATTCGTGATTGTCGGACTTCTCGGGTTGATAGTGGAGCGCGGCATCATCCAGTGGATCTATGACCGGCCGCTGGAAACGATCCTTGCGACCTGGGGTGTCGGCCTCGCGCTCCAGGTGATCGTCAAGCTGATTTTTGGGTCCGAGCTTTATTACGTCGGAGCCCCGAAGATGCTTGATGGCGGCTTTCGTGTGATCGGACGGCTGCCGTTCCCCTACTATCGCCTGTTCTTGATCATCCTCGCTATCTTGTTGGTGCTGCTGGTCTTCTACGTGATTTTCAAGACCTCGTTCGGTCTCAAGGTCCGGGCGGTCCGCCGCAATCGTGCGATCTCCGAATGCCTTGGGATCGATACGGCACGGGTCGACATGATGATATTTGTTTTCGGCTCGGGGCTGGCCGGCATCGCGGGTGCGGTCTTGGCTCCCATCAAGTCGGTGTCCCCGACCATGGGCTTTCCGTATGCGGTCGACGCCTACATGGTCTTGGTTCTTGGCGGCGTCGGGAATCTGATGGGAGTCGTCGTCGGTGCTGGCATCATCGGTGAAGCGGAGACCATTCTTGCTTTCATCTTCAACAGCGTGATCGGGAAGTTGCTCGTCTTCGTGTTCATCGTGGTGGCGATTCGCGTCGTCCCCAAGGGAATTTTTGGCTTCTATGAGCGGCGGTGAAGTTCGATGTCCGCAGTAGTGATCGCCTTGCGCGAAGCGAGGTCAGGGAAATGACAGCGGCTGCGCCGGGAACGACCAGGCGGATACGACGCGCGCCACTTATTCCCCTGTGGGCTCTGATTCTTGGCGCTCTCGTCGTTGCCGCGATCGGAAGCTATCCGTACTACGGCTCCAATCAGTATTTGATGTCACTGCTGGGCAAGTTTCTTTGCTACTCGATCTTCGCTTTGAGCGTCGATCTTATCTGGGGCTTTGCCGGTATTCTGAGCCTCGGCCAGGCAGTTTACTTCGGCATCGGCGCCTATATCGTCGCCCTTTCACTCAAGATGAACTACGCCCTCCTGCACCCGACACGCTATGGCGGTCGCATCCCGGATTTCATGGAGTGGAACGGCCTTACGGAGCTGCCCCGGTTCATGACGCCGCTGCTCAGCACGCCGATCGCTGTCTTTTTCGCGTTGGCGATTCCGACGTTGCTCGCCTTCATTTTCGGCGTCATCACCTTCAAGCGCAATATCTATGGTGTGTATTGCGCGGTAATCACACTTGCTGAATCGCTCATTCTCCAGGATTTTATCATTGAGTATCAGGCCTATACAGGCGGATTCAACGGCATAACCGATTATTCGAACTACACGACCCCGATGTTTCTTTTGTTCATCCTTGCCGTCACGGTTGTGTTCTTCGTAGGCGCTCGAGTGTTGACGCATTCGCGGGTCGGCACGGTGTTGAAGTCGATTCGCGACAACGATGTTCGCGCCGAGTTCATGGGTTACAACGTCGCCAACTACCGGATCTTCGTGTTCTGTGTTTCCGCCTTCATGGCCGCGACGGCCGGTGCCATGTACGCGGCTTGGGTCGGGCTGGTTTCCTTCCTTGACACCGGCCCGGTCTTCTCCATCGAGGCAGTGATTTGGACGGCAGTGGGCGGCCGCGGCACCATCATCGGCGCCTTCGTCGGCACTTTCCTGGTCAAGGGCGCAGAGTTCCTCCTCAGCGGTATCTTGGCTTCATTCTGGCAGCTGATCATCGCCGCGCTTTTCATCGCGGTAGTTCTCGTATTCCGCGACGGCATCGTGGGCTCGATCGCGAACTGGGTGGGCCGTCGCAATCGCGGCTCGCTCTCGCAAATTGCCAGTGACGGCGACCAGACCGCGCATGACCGACAGCGCGACTGGCAGCCGGAAGGCGCCTCCAAGCCTGGACAGGAACGCGTATAGGCGCGGGCAATCATGATCGATCGGATTATCGATATTGTCAGCGAGTTGGTCAGGGGTCAGTGATGGCCAACATCCTTGAGATCACTGGCCTGACAACCACCGTCTCCGGATACACGATCCTCAACAACCTCGATTTCAGCGTCGAGGACAAGGAACTGCGCGTGCTTCTCGGTCCAAACGGTGCCGGCAAGACGACGCTGATTGCCATGATTACCGGCCAGTACAAGCCGTCCGCGGGTAAGATCGTATTTGCCGGGGAGGACATAACCGGAAAGTCGCCCGATGCGATCTTTCAGGCCGGCATCAGCCGAAAATTCCAGGTGCCGAACTTGTACGAGACCCTCACGGTCTACGACAACGTCATGGTTTCGCTGGAGGGGAACCGAAAGGTGTTCAGCTCGCTGACGAAGCGGGTGACGCCGGCGGAGAACGAGCGGATTTGGCAGATCCTCGAACTGGTGGAGCTTGCCGACAAGGCGGACGAACGCGCCGCCACGCTCGCCCATGGTCAGCGGCAATGGGCGGAGCTCGGAATGCTCATCGCTTCCAATCCCAAGCTCCTGCTCCTCGATGAGCCGACCACCGGCATGACCGAGGCGGGCAAGAACCGTACGGCCGAACTCATTCGCAAGATCGCGCAGGACCACACCGTGCTCCTTGTGGAGCACGACATGCACATCGTCCGGCAATTGGCGAAAAAGGTGACCGTGTTGCACCAGGGGCAGCGTCTAGCCGAGGGCCCGCTGTCCGAGGTGGTCGAGAATCCACTCGTGCGGCAGGTCTATTTGGGCAAAGGAAAGTTTGAGTGATGCTCCGCCTTGATGGCATCAACACGTTCTATGGCACCAGCCATATCCTGCACGGGATCTCGCTGGAAATCGCCGATGGCGAACTGGTTGCCGTACTTGGCCGCAACGGCGCAGGCAAGACGACTTTGCTGCGCAGCATCACCGGGGAAACGCCGCCGCTTCGCGGCTCGATCGAGCTCGATGGAACGGACATCACCCATGTGAAGTCGCATCGACGCACGCATCTTGGAATCAGCTACGTGCCGCAGGGCCGCCAGATCATTCCCGACATCACGGTCGAGGAGAACATTTTTGTGGCGCTGCTCGGAAAAGGGCAGAAGACCCTGAAGATCCCCGATCTCGTTTTCGACTATTTCCCGGCGCTCAAGGAACTGATCAAACGCAAGGGCGGCGTGCTTTCCGGCGGGCAGCAGCAGCAGCTGGCGATCGCCCGCGCCCTCGTCCAGGAGCCAAAACTTCTTCTCCTCGATGAACCCACCGAGGGATTGCAGCCGTCCGTCGTCGAGGAGATCGACATACTTCTGAAGCGCATTCCCAAAGAGAGGAACTGCGCAATTCTGCTTGTCGAGCAGAACCTCGACTTCGTTCGCGATATCACCCAGCGTTTTGCGATCCTCGACACCGGTCGAATTGTCGCGGAGGGCCACGTCAGTGTGCTCTCGGACGAATTCATACGTAGGCATCTACAAGTCTAGAGAGAGGATGGAGCATGCCCAAGACAATCATCTCGGTCGATCTTGGTAAGGGCCCTCGCGACCAGACAACGCCGATCCACAACCGCTGGCATCCGGACATTCCCCCCGTAGCTACCGTCAAGCCGGGCGACGATTTCATCGTGGAGTGCCTGGACTGGACCGGCGGGCAGATCAAGAACGACGACAACGCCGCGGACATTCGCGATTGCGACCTCTTCCCGTGCCATCACCTGTTCGGGCCGATCGAGGTCGTCGGCGCCGCACCCGGCGACATTCTTGTCGTCGATATCCTCGATATCGGTCCGCTCAGGGGCAATGAATGGGGGTATACCGGCATCTTCAAGACTGAGAACGGCGGCGGCTTCCTCACTGACCTGTTCCCCGAGGCGCGCAAGGCGATCTGGGACGCGCGCGGCATCTATGCCAGCTCGCGTCACATCCCCGGGGTAAGTTTCGCCGCCATCACGCATCCCGGCCTAATCGGCTGTGCGCCGAGCCACGAGCTCTTGGCGAAATGGAACAAGCGCGAGGCGGAACTGATCGCCACCAATCCCAACCGTGTCCCGCCGTTCGCCCTGCCACCGGAACCAAAGGGCGTCATGCTCGGTGGACTGAAGGGGGCGGCGCTCGACAAGGCGGCGAAGGAAGCGGCGCGCACGATTCCGCCGCGCGAGCATGGCGGCAACTGCGACATTAAGAACATCTCGCGTGGCTCACGCATTTACTTCCCGGTGTACATAGACGGCGCCAAGCTTTCGATGGGCGATTTGCATTTCTCGCAGGGCGATGGCGAGATCACGTTCTGCGGCGCGATCGAAATGGCCGGCTGGATCCAGCTGCACGTCGAATTGATCAAGGGCGGGGTCGCCAAATATGGCCTCACAAATCCTCTGTTCAAGGTCAGCCTCGTCGACCCGCATTACAGCGACTTCCTTGTCTTCGAAGGCATCAGCGTCGACGACAAGACCGGGAAGCAGCTCTACAATGATGCCACCATGGCCATGCGCCGGGCCTGCCTGAATGCGATGGAGTATCTATCGAAATTCGGCTATTCGAAGGAGCAGGCCTACGTCATTCTCGGCTGCGCGCCGGTCGAAGGGCGAATAGGCGGCGTCGTCGACATCCCGAACGCTTGCGTCTCGATGGCCATACCGACCGACATGTTCGAGTTCGACATCCATCCGAACGCGCGCGGTCCACAAAAACACGTCGACTCTTCGAAGATAGACCTCGCGCGCGCGCGCTGAGCTCGGTCCGAATTTCAACGAAGCAGGAGCCGAAACGCGTGCGGCTTCTGCCCAATATGGTCAGCGTAGGGTTTGGCAATGCCTCTTTATGACTATGAATGTCGGCATCACGGTTCATTCCGCGAGTGGCGGGCGATGTCGGAATCGGATCTGCTGATTCCCTGCCCCGAATGCGGCCGGCCGGGACTCCGGAAGGTTTCGGCTCCGCGACTGAGCCTGGCATCGGATATTCGCAAGATACATGCGATCAACGACAAGAGCGCGAATGAGCCCCGGGTCGTGCGCAAGCGGCGCGACGAGCCTATCCCCATGCACGATGCGCACGGCGATCTAACCGAAGCGCGCCATCACGCGCACAAGGGTCATAGTCACGACCACCGTCCCGAGCACGGCAAGACCGACAAGAAGACACTGCGATCGAACCATCCTTGGGCCGTAAGGCACTAGGGTCTCCGAAGCTAAAGGGCGGCGATTATGGTCTTGCGCGCGTTCGGCCCCGAAAAAGTCCTCCCGCCCGATCATAGGCGCGGCGGCCGAGACGGCCTGCCGAAACATCACTTGGAGGGGACTTGGTCCGAAGCTGCCTTGGCTTCCAAGCTGTAGGAGTTCACGATTCCGAGCCGATCAAGAACCGACATTGTAACGACATCGCCGGGCTTGAGACTCGTGACTCGATCGAGCAACTGCTCTTCGGAGGGAAGATAGAGGTCGTTGATCTGAATGACGACGTCGCCGACGTGGAGGCCGACTCTCGCGGCGTCGCCGTCAGGACTAATTCCAATGATCCGCCAAACAAGCCCCTCGTGTTTCAGGCGCAAGCCGATCTCGCCTCTTCCGCCGGACCAAGCGGCCGACGACATGAGAAACACGGTGAGAAAAGTGATGAACCGCCTCGTCAACCTTCGTCTCCGTCTGACTACGCAAGTGCCTGGTCTGTTTTCAGGAGGCACTGCCCGGGGCTTAGGTCGATCGGAACCTTTCTTCGATGAATGCCCCGTTCGGGTTCCTCATTCTGCGGCCGCACCTTTTCACTTTCGCTCGATAGGTCCTCCGGTCAGTCAGACATAAACTACCATGAAAAGAAAACACCAGCAGAGATTCGGAAAAATGGGACGTAGAGGGTTGCCCTCAATCCATCGCGATCCGCACGCCCGATGCCCCGTTCAAGCAGCGCTTCAGGTGGAAACTGGCGAGTTTGTCCTCCGGCCGCTTGCCGACCTGCGCAGGGAACGCAGCCACTGCGCCAGGATCGCCCGCCTCCAACATGACAAACGCCTTCAAATATTCCTCCGTCGCGAGATCCGCATATTGCTCGGCCGCGAGCGGCTCGAAGGCCCGCAACGACTCCGTCCTGCCCCTCAGCACCAGATCACCTACCGGCCGGCCTCGGAAATCCTCCACTCTCGCCGCGAGGATTTCGCTGACGCATATGCGGGTGCCGAGCTGCTTGTTGGCAGCTTCCAGCCGCGCCGCGATGTTGATGGTGTCGCCATATGCGGTGTAGTCGAAGAACCGGCTGCCGCCGAAATTTCCGACGATCGCCGGCCCGGCATGCAGTCCGATACGCGTCGCGCCAAACGCTAGGCCTTGCTCTCTCCGGCGCTCCCGGAATGATTGCGCGTATGCGTCGAGAGCCAGCGCGCAGGCGACCGCCCGCGCGGTGTGGTCCGGCTGTTCGCCCGGAGCTCCGACCTCTTGCTGCGCTTCAGCGCCGGCGTCGAGGAGCGCCTTCACGCTGCTCTTGATGTCGTCAACGTGCCAGTAGCCGACAGGGCCGGTCATCCCGTTGCTGTGGCCACGGGATCCAGACCGACATCCTGGCCGTCGACGTTGAAGCTGACGTAGTGCGGCTCATCCATAGTGGGCTCCACGCCCAGGAACTTGCTGTACAGGGTCTTGGCCTTCGCGAGGTCCTTGACGGGGTAGATGAACGTCTTGATGCCTTGAGTCATAGAGTACTCCTCATGTTGCTCGTCACGTCGACGGAGTTCTGTCCGTCAGTGCCATGACGGAACGCGACGAGGGAATGTGACAGATGGATGAGCACAAAGGGCTGGCGGAGCGATTCGAGGCCAACCGGACCCATCTGCCGGAGGTCGCCTATGCGCCTGACACCGATGCCGATGCTACCGACTGGTCAACCGAATACTACGCGCGTTGTCATCCCGTGCATTTCCCGGCTATAGTGCCGGACCGACTGAGGACGACACTGATGTGTGAGGACATCTCGTAGCGGCCACGCCGCACTGATCGCCCGGCCTTCGTAAGCCGTGTTCCCCACTTCATTCTCATCGGTCATTCCATGGCATTTTTGCGCAATGACGCGGTCAACCGCGTCAACTTGCACTATGGCATCCAGGCTTTGGCGCAGGGCGCCGGCGCCATCTTCTTCCTGGTGTTCATGCTCCGCGCCGGCGTCTCTGTTCCCGCCGCGCTGACGGCGCAGGCGGCGATTCTCGCTGGCCGCTTCGTGATGCGGCCGGCCATCCTGCCGATCGCCAGGCGACTCGGCCTGAAACCGATGGTGATCATCGGAACTTTTGGCGTCGCGCTGCAATATCCGCTGCTTGCTGAAGTCGACGGCGTCGGCGCCGAGCTGCTTCTCGTCTGCATCGCGGCGGCGATCGGCGAAGTGTTCTACTGGCCGTCCTACAACGCCTACTTCGCGGCCATCGGAGACGCCGAACACCGCGGCCACCAGATCAGCGCGCGCGAGGCGCTGGTGTCGGTGGTGGGAATCATCGCCCCGCTCTTTGGCGCTTGGGCGCTGGTGACGCTCGGTCCCCGCCCGATGTTCGCTGCGGTCGGCCTGGTGCAGGCGCTGGCGGTCGTGCCGCTCATCGGCGCGCCGAACGTGGCGGTCAGAGCGTCCGCGCCCGGCGCTTTTCGCGCCGCGCGCCTCGGCGTGATCCTCGCAGCCGCCGACGGCTGGCTCGACGCATGGTTCATCCTCGTCTGGCAGATAGCGCTCTTCATTTCGCTTAGCGAAAGCGTCTCGGCCTATGGCGGCGCGATGGCGCTCGCCGCGATCGTCGGGGCGGGTTGCGGCCTCATCCTCGGCCGTCACGTCGATCAAGGGCACGGACGCCGCACGGTCGTCATCGCCTACACAGTCGCGACCGCGATCGTGCTGATGCGCGCCCTGAGCTTCGACTCAGCGTGGCTGGCCGTCGCCGCCAACGCCCTTGGCGCGCTCGTTGGCCCGCTGATACTGCCGGCGCAAGCAACCGCGAGCTACAACCTCGCCAAGGCTTCGCCCTGTCCGATGCGCTTCATTATCGCCACCGAGGCCGGCTGGGATATCGGATGCCTGAGCGCCTGCCTCCTCGCCGCAGCGCTTGCGGCAGCGGGTGTTTCGCTGTCGATCACGATCCTGCTGGCGCTACCGGCACTCGCCGTCTTGGCGCACCTGCTTCGCCGCTACTTTGCGGACGGCGCTGTCGCGCTCGTCCCGACGCCACTGCCAGTCAACCGGCCCACTGGCCCGCCACCTGCCTGGTGGCGGCGTTGAGGCGGTTAAAGGCGTTGATCAAAGCGATCTGGACGACCAGGGCTGCGAGCGCCGGCTCGTCATAGTGCCGGGCAGCCTCGTCCCAGATCGCGTCGGGTACCGGGTCCGCCCGATCGCTGAGCCGGGTGACAGCCTCGGTGAGCGCCAGCGCGGCGCGTTCGGCGTCGGTGAAGTAGGGTGTCTCTCGCCATGCCGCGACCGCGAAGATCCGCTTGTCGGATTCGCTTGCCTTCTTGAGCTCCTGACTGTGCATATCGACGCAGACGCTGCAGCCATTGATCTGGCTCGCGCGGAGGTGGACGAGTTTGCGCGTAACGTAGGGGAGGCCCTCTTTATCCGCGGACTTGTCCAGCGCGAGCAGGGCGTTCAGCGCGTCGGGAAGGACGATCACCGGGTTTTTCATTCGTGCTTGCATCGCTGTTCTCCTCAAGTGCCGCTGATCACTACGGGCTGAGCTTGGTTAGTTATGCTCATGACGAATGGCGGCGACTGAATGTGACCGATGGAGGAGTGAAAACTTCCAGCGAGCCGCTCGAAGCGTGTCCGTCCCAGACATCCGGCGATTCCCGACGCAGCCGTTAACTTGACATGTGACCAAATGGTCACCTATAGTCTCACGCGTGATCGACGACGATCGGGTGTTCAAAGCGCTTGCCGATACGACGAGGCGATTTCTTCTCGACCTCCTCTTCGCGCGCGACGGACGCACGCTCTCGGAACTCGAAGGCGAGCTGGCGATGACGCGTTTCGGCGTGATGAAGCACCTGCGCGTCCTTGAGGAAGCAGGGCTTGTCATCACGCGGCGAGCTGGCCGCGAGAAACTCCACTTCCTGAACCCGGTGCCGGTTCGCCTGATTCACGATCGCTGGATCGACAAATACAGGGAGCGCCGCGTGTCGGCGCTTGCCGACCTGAAAGCTGAACTGGAGAGAAGCCATGTCGTCAAACGCCGCCGCAAACGCGCCCACGCAGGTGTATGAGATCTACATCAGGGCTTCGCCGCAGCAGATCTGGGATGCCATCACGACGCCTGAATGGACGGCAAAGTACGGCTATCGCGGACCCGCCGAATACGACTTGCGCCCCGGTGGAACGTTCCAGGCGCATGCCACATCCGAAATGCTGGCGATGGGCGTGCCGGACATCCTGGTCGACGGCGAGGTCATTGAGGCCGATCCGCCGAGGAAACTTGTCCAGACATATCGCTTCCTTTTCAGCGAGGAGAACAAGGCCGAGGGCTTTACGCGCGTCACGTGGGAGATCGAGGCGGCGACGGCCACGTTTTCGCGGCTCACCGTCACCCACGAGCTGAAGGGTGCTCCGATCATGGCGGGACTGACCGCTGGCAAGTTCTCGGAGATGGGAACCGGCGGATGGAGCTGGATCCTGAGCGATCTGAAATCGCTTCTCGAGACCGGTGCCACGCTTTAGGCGAGCCAATCCTCAGCTCCGGCTGCTGTCTCGGCGGTCCGCGAACGTTCGATCGAACCGGATTTGTCACATTGGCCGGGGCTCGTTCGTCACAGCTCATGACGAAGCGCGATGAAGGAGTGTGACCGATGGCCGAGGAGAAATTGCTGGCGGAGCGGTTCGAGGCCAACCGGACCCATCTACGGAAGGTCGCCTATCGGATGCTCGGCTCGCCGAGCGAGGCCGATGACGCCGTTCAGGAAGCCTGGCTGCGCATCAGCCGCTCCGACACGAGCGGCGTCGAGAATCTCGGCGGATGGCTGACGACGGTCGTCGCGCGGGTTTGCCTGGACATGCTGCGCTCGCGCAAGTCGCGGCGCGAGGAGCCGCTCGACGGGGAACTTGGCGCGCAGGCGCCCGAGCCGAGCGTGAGCCGCGAGCCCGGGAGCGACCCCGAGCAGGAAGCGGTGCTGGCCGACTCGATCGGTCTCGCGCTGCTCGTGGTGCTCGAAACGCTGGCGCCCGCCGAGCGGGTCGCGTTCGTGCTGCACGACATGTTCGACCTGCCCTTTGACGAGATCGCTCCGATCGTCGGCCGCTCCCCGACCGCGGCCCGCCAGCTCGCGAGCCGCGCACGCCGCCGCGTGCAGGGCGCGGCTGCGGTTCCCGACGCCAATCGCACGCGCCAGCGAGAAATTGTCGACGCCTTCCTTGCCGCCTCGCGCGGCGGTGACTTCGCCGCGCTTCTCGCGGTGCTCGACCCGGACGTCGTGCTCCGAGCCGACCGCGCAGGCGTGCAAGCGAGCGCATCGAGGCAGGATAAAGGCGCACCCACGCTGGCGCCGGAGGTCCGTGGTGCGGCGGCCGTGGCCGAGACCTTCTCGGGGCGCGCCCAGGCCGCACAACCGGCGCTCATCAATGGCGCCGCGGGACTCGTTTACGCGCCGGGCGGACAGCCGCGTGCCGTATTCGGCTTCACGATTGCACGCGGAAAGATCGTCGAAATCGACCTGGTCGCCGACCCCGAGCGTCTTCGGCAGATCGACCTGGTGATCCTCAACGACTGACGAGCCAACGAGCCAACCTGTGTTGCGGCCCGGGACGTATGAGAACGCGCATCGGTCGACCGACGTTGGAGGCGCGCCGAAAAGTCGCGCGTCCTTGCGACCGGCAGATATTCACGCTGCCGTGCCTCTCCGTTTTGTGCTATTGGCCGGCGAGGTTCCTCAGGCGGCGGAGCAAGCTGTGCCCGAGATTGGACTGCATTCGGCAGGTGGAACGGGCATCGCGCGATGCCTGCGTTTCGCCGTTGCGCCCCTCGCCGCCGCTTTCCTTGCCGCCGCGACCGCCCCGGCACTCGCGCAGAACCTGCTTTCTTCCGGCGACGCCGTCATCACCCGCTTCTCCGGCACGGTCGAGGCGCCCGCGGCCGGCGGCGGCACGCGCACGGTGATCGACACCAACGGGCCGGCGGCGATCGGGCTCGGCCTTGCCGAGCCTGGCGCCCCGCCGTCCGGCGGCAACGCAAGCGAATTGTTCCCCGAGACGTTCCGCGTCACGGCCGAGGATATCGGCCAGGTGTTCGGCGTGGCGATCCGGCCCGGCGATCCGGCCACCATCTATTTCTCCGCGACGTCAGCTTTCGGCCTTCACCTCGATGAGGGCGGCGATTGGATGCCGGGGCAATGGGGCTCCGACGGCGGTCCGGGCACGATCTATCGATTGAGCACCGCCGAAGGCGCGGAGCCGGAGGTCTTCGCGACGATCGCGCTTGACGACCGTGACAACACCGGCGCGGCGCTCGGCGCCATCGCTTACGATTCCACGAGCAACCAGCTCTTCGTCTCCGATCTCGAAAGCGGAATGATCTACCGGGTCGATGCGGACGACGGGCACGAGCTCGGCCGTTACGATCACGGTGTTCAGGGACGGGCGAATTTCTATGACGTCCCCGCCGGCGGGGAGGAATCACTTCCGCCGGTGGCGTTCGATCCAGCCTCGAAGGCGAGGATCGACGATTGCCCAAGCGGCGATTTTTCGCGTTCGCCGTCCTGCTGGAATTTCGCCGATTTCCGCCGGCGCCTCTGGGGCCTCGGGGTCTTCCGCGATCCTCTTCTCAACGAGAGTCGCCTTTTCTATTCGCAGTGGGGATCGCAGGGATTCGGCAATCCGGACTACGCCGCGGCTGGCGACGACCAGAAGAACTCGGTCTGGTCGATCCGCATCACCTCTGATGGGGATTTCGATCTCTCGGACATTCGCCGCGAGTTCTTCCTTCCCGATTTCTTCCGCGCGCCCGAGGAAATCGCGCGCGCCGGTCTCAGCAATCCGGTCACCGACATCGCGTTCGCAACCGCGAGCAACCAAACCGTCATGCTTCTCGCGGAGCGCGGCGGAGTGCGCAACCTCGGTCTCGCCGCCGAGTCCGCCTTTGCATATCCGCACGAAGCACGCGTGCTGCGCTACGACCTCGACGAGGACGGCAGCTGGCAGCCGATCGGCCGCTACGACGTTGGCCATTACGACCGCAAGGACGACGGCCCGCCTTACGAGCGGGCGAACGCATCGGGTGGCGTCTCGTTCGGCATGGGCTACAGCGAAGGCTGGGAGCTTGACCCGGGTCAGTCCGCCGCATTCGTGTGGATGACAGGCGATGGATTGTGCTCGCCGGCCGGGCCTTGCTTTGACGCCGAGGCCGACGATCACAGCGATTTATCGCAGGTGGACGGGCTGCAAGGCGCTGAGGCGGACACCTACGCGGCCGTCGAGCCGGAGGAGGCCTTCGAGCCCTATCCGGCGCCGGGTCCCGCTTATCCCGCGACCGGTCCGGACGCCTCCTACATGGTCGACGCCGACGGCGACCTGACGCGCGACGATGCGAGCAGGATCGGCAATGTCGAAGTCTATCAGCCGGGGGCCATCCACATCGCCGAGGCGCCACCGACCGAAGACGGATATCTGCCCGGATACGAGCCGCCGTTCGAACCAGGCTGGGATCCGGCGCCCCCTCCCGACGACGACGATGGCTGGTGGCCGCCGCCACCGATCTTCCTCGACACGGACCTCGCAGTAGCGAAAGACGGGCCGGCGACCTGCCAGGAGGGCGTCGACTGCAGCTACACGCTGCGGATCACGAACCTCGGTTCGGTTCCCTACATTGGCCCCCTCGCCCTCAGCGACACCATGCCCGCCGGCGCGACCCTGTCGACGGCTTCCCCGGGCTGGGACTGCGTGGTGTCGGGACCGGACGTGAGCTGCGTGACACTGGGCTTTGCCATCCTCCCCGTCGGAGCAACGGCAACGCTGCATCTGGAGATATTACTCCCCACACCGATTCCTGCGGGCCACGTGACCAATTGCGTCGGCATCGACTGGTTCGAGATGGGGACCGACGACGGCCCCGGCGACGGCAACGACTTTGCCTGCATCGACACCCCGGTGACCCCGGGTTTCAATCTCGGCCTGCAGAAGGACGGCCCCGCGAATTGCGTCGAAAACGCGTCGTGCCCGTTCCTGATTACGATCACCAATTACGGGCCCGGCACGCTGAATGGCGTGCTCGCCTTCCACGACACACTGCCGGCGGGAGCGACGTTCCTGAGCGCCGGAGGCGGCATGGGCTGCGTGCAGGTCGCCTCAGCCCTCGATTGCCAAGCCTCCGGCGTCACCATGCCGATGGGTGGCTTCGTGTGGGTGCTGATGCAGATCAAGCTGCCGACCGGGATAGCGGGCGGCACGGTCGACAATTGCGCCGAGATCGACTGGGCCGAGATGGGCGCCAACGACGGCGAACCCGACCCGCATGCCGACCATGATTGCGCAACCGTCAACGTCCTGCCGCTGGCCGGCTACTTCGATCTTACGATC
>CAYTTC010000069.1:0-17857 GCA_964440525.1 uncultured Propylenella sp.
TCGCATGGGTGAGCGCGCGCGGCGTCGCGCGGCGGAGCACGATGTGGTTTTTCGCCGTCACCTCCGCCGCCCATCCCGGCTCCAACACGATGGTCTGATGCGGCTCGATGACGAGCGCCGGTCCGGCGATCTTTTGGCCGGGTGACAGCTCGGCGCGCAGGTAGATGGCGGCATCGTGCCAGGCGCCTTCGGAGAAGAAGTGGGTCGCCGCTGCGGGCTTCGCCTCCGCGTCGGTCAGCGGCAGGTCTGGCTCCTCGATCGCCGCGCCGCCGCCGAGCCCTTCCACTTCCACCGCCTCGGCCACGAGCGGCTTTCCGGGATAGATGAAGCCGAAGCGGGCGCGGTGCTCGCTTTCGAATTTTTCGCGCATCCCGGGGGTCGGCCCGAACGCGACGGGGAGCGCCATATCGGTCCCGTCATAACGGACATGCACGTGGGAGGAAATCTCGACGTCGGAATGTCTTAGGCCCTGATCCTCAAGCTCGCGCATAACATCAACCTCAAGCTCGGATCGCACTTGGCTGATCTCCGCTTCCGACGCCGCTACGAGCGGCACGACGACGGCGCGGCTCCGGTTGGCGCGGATGTCGGCGAGTCCCATGCCATAGGCGGAAAGCACGCCCGACAGGGGATGGATGTGCACTGTTTCCATCCCGAGCCGATCTGCGATCATACAGGCGTGCTGGCCTCCGGCCCCGCCGAAGCAAGCGAGGGTGTACCTGGTCACGTCGTACCCCCGCGCGACCGAGATTTTCTTGATGGCGTTCGCCATATTCTCGACTGCCACGGCCAGAAAACCGTCGGCGATTTTCTCAACCGCGCGCACGCTGTCTTGGTGGCCGATTTCTTCCGCCAGTTCCGCGAACTTTTCACGCACCACGTTTGCGTCGAGCACGTCGTTCCGGTCTTTTCCGAAGATGGCCGGAAAGTATTTTGGCGGGAGCTTGCCAACCATGACGTTGGCGTCGGTCACCGTCAGCGGGCCGCGGCGGCGATATGAGGCGGGGCCGGGGTTTGCGCCGGCCGATTGAGGTCCCACGCGAAAGCGGCCGGCCTCATAAAAGAGGATCGAGCCACCGCCCGCCGCCACCGTATGGATGCGCATCATCGGCGCGCGCATCCTTACCCCCGCCACCTCCGTCTCGAATGCTCTCTCCAGCTCGCCGTCGAAGTGCGAGACGTCGGTCGAAGTGCCGCCCATGTCGAAGCCGATCACACGGGTGAAGCCCGCCATCCCGGCGGTCTCCACCGCGCCCACGACGCCGCCGGCGGGGCCGGAAAGGACGGCGTCCTTGCCTTGGAAAAGGCGCGCCGCCGTGAGCCCCCCCGACGACATCATGAACATGAGGCGCGGTGGTTCGAGGCTCGCCCCGTCGCTGCGCTCAGTGGCTTGCACCTCACCATGAGGGGAGCGGGATGACGCGCTTCCCACGCCCTCATCCTGAGGTGCGAGCCCGGTTTTCCGGGCGAGCCTCGAAGGATCGGCTTCGACACCCAGATCCGCTGCCACCTGCTCGACATAGCGGCGGAGGATCGGGGTCAGATAGGCGTCGACCACCGTCGTGTCGCCGCGCCCGACGAGTTTTACCAGCGGCGAGATCTCGTGACTCACGGAGACTTGCGGAAATCCCAGTTCACGAGCGATCGCCGCGACGCGCGCCTCGTGCTCCGGATATTTCCAGGCATGCATGAAGACGATGGCGAGCGAGCGAAAACCGTCGGCTATGAGCGCCTCGAGAATTCGCCGCACCTCCGCCCCGTCCGGCTCGGTCTCGACGACACCATCCGCGCGCACGCGCTCAAAAACCTCCTCGACCCGCGCATAGAGGAGCTCCGGCAGCACGATCTTCTTCGCAAAAATGTCGGGCCGCGCCTGGTAGCCGATGCGGAGCGCATCGCGAAATCCCTTGGTGACGAGAAGCGCAGTCCGCTCGCCTTTCCTCTCGAGCAGCGCGTTGGTGGCGACGGTTGTCCCCATCTTCATCGCGCCTATTGCTTCCGGCGGGATCGGCACCCCCTTTTCGATGCCAAGGAGATTGCGAACCGCTTCGACGGCGGCATCGGGATAGGCGCCGGGATTTTCCGACAGGAGTTTTGTGGCGTGAAGTTTGCCCTCCGGATCGCGCGCCACGACGTCTGTAAAAGTGCCGCCGCGGTCGACCCAGAACTCCCAGCGGCCGGGCGAGGCGTTGGCCAAGTGTCAGCTCCGCTCGGTTCCCGCTGCGCGGGCGAGCCGTGCGGTCTCGGGCAGGGGCGATCCGACGCGTGCCCTCAGGCCGAGAGCGACGACCACCACGACGGCGGTGGCGAAGAGGATCATGCGAAGGTCGATCGCCTCGCCGAGCAGGAGTGCCGCGAGCGCCAGCGTCGCGAAGGGCTGCAGAAGCTGCACTTGGCCGATCCGCGCCACGCCACCGATTGCGAGCGCGTTGTTCCAGAGCCAGAAGCCGAAATACTGACTGATGAGCGCCAGATAGATGAGCCCCGCCCAGGAAGGCCATGGAACGCTGACGGGTTCGTCGGGCCACAGGAGGAGCGTCGCCGGCACGAGCACCGGCAGGCTGATCACGACAGCCCAGGAGATTACCTCCCAGCCCGGCATGCGGCGTGAAAGCGCGCCGGAAAACGCGTAGCCCGTTCCACAAATGGAGACGGCGACGAAAAGAAGGAGATCGCCGATAACCGGGAGAAATGCGCCGTCGCGCATCGAGAAGATGACGACCAAAGCGGCGCCGAGCGCCGACATCGCCCAGAAGAAGAGCGACGGCCTTTCGCCGGCGACGAACACGGCCGCGACCGCGGTCGCGATCGGCAAAAGGCCGAGAATGACCCCGCCATGCGCCGAAGGCACGCTGGTCATGGCGATCGCCATCAGGCCCGGAAAGCCGATGACGAGGCAGAGCGCGATGATTGCGAGCTGGGGAAGGTCGCGCCACGGGATCGGCCGCCTCAGCACAGCAAGCACCGCCGCCGCGACGAGCCCCGCAAGCGCGCCGCGCGCCGCCGTCACGAACCACGGGTCAAGTGCGAAGACGGCAAGCCGCGTCGTCGGCAGCGAGGCGGCGAAGAGGATGACCGCAAGCGTGCCGAGGAAAAGGCCGAAGAGGGGGTGGTTTGCGCGCATCAGCAGGCTCGGGCGGGGAGCCGCAGGCTATAGGGGTTCAGCCGGCAACCCGCCAGTGGCCGGAGGCGAGGAGACGACACGTTCGCGTTGACACATCCAAGCCACTGCGGATGTGGCAATTTTGTCTTCGTCATGGAACGTCATTGTTGAGCCGGCATTGTAGCACGGGCGCTTTTGCCCGAGCCCAAAGGGAGAGTGAATCAATGGCGCCGAAGAATGCGAAGGACGCGAAGGCGCGGCGGACGGCTCCGCTGAAAACGCCGACGGATCTCGGATCGAATGCGGCCAAGGACATTTCCGGCGCGCTGACGACGCTGCTCGCGGACATGCTCGCCCTCTACGTGAAGACGAAGAATTTCCACTGGCACGTGTCTGGCCCGCATTTCTACGGGCTGCATCTCATGTTCGACGAGCAGTCGGCGCAGATCCTGGGTACGACGGACGATATCGCCGAGCGCGTGCGCAAGGTGGGCGGCACGACGCTGCGCTCCATCGGCCATGTCGCGCGCTTGCAGCGCGTGCTCGACAACGACGCCGACTACGTCACGCCGCGCGACATGCTGGCGGAGCTGCGCGACGACAACATGCAGCTCGTCGCCCACATGCGCGAAACGCATGGGCTCTGCGACGAGCACGAGGATGTCGCCAGCGCCAGCCTCTTGGAGAACTGGATCGACGAGGCGGAGAAGCGCATCTGGTTCCTGTTCGAATCTGGGCGGCGCGCCGAGGGATGACACGCGGCGGGCATCGCGTCGGGCACGATCCGCACCGAGCGCTACGGAGGTTGAGGTTTGGTCCTGTAGCCCATGTGTGCTACAATAGATTCTCTTGCAGGGAGCGAGGCGAGGATGGCCAAGACCGCAACGGTACGTGCGCGCGTCGAGCCGTCGCTGAAGCGCGACGCCGAGGCGGTGTTACGCAAGGTCGGCCTCACCTCGAGTGAGGCGATCACCCTCTTTCTCACCCAGGTCAAGCTCAGCAAGGGATTGCCCTTCGTGGTCGGTGTTCCGAATAAGGTGACGCGGCGAGCTATCACCGAGACGCGGGCGCGCAAGAATGTCGAAACCTTCAAGTCCGTCGGGGCTTGGGCGGAGAATGCGCGCAAGCCGTAGCGGCGCCGCGTGCGCAGCATCACGCAGCGGAAGCAGTTTCGCGACGACCTGAAGCGACAAAAGCGTCGCAGGAGGAATGTCGAGGATCTTATCGCCGTCGTCGAAATTCTGGCTGAAACCGGCGAGCTTCCGGCAGGCTACCATCCGCACCGATTGAGAGGCCGCTGGTGGCTGCTCATCTATGAGGTCACGGATACCGAAGTCCTCTTGATCCGCACCGGTAGCCATTCCGAGCTCTTCGAGTAGCTTGGGGCCTGCACGACCCGCAGCTTGACCTCGCCCCACTCAGGTGCCACCTCTCGCTTGCCAGCCGGCCGGACGGTCGCCTCGCCGAAAAGCGGGGAGGAAAGTCCGGGCTCCATGGATGAACGGTGCCGGGTAACGCCCGGCGGGGGCGACCCCAGGGAAAGTGCCACAGAGAGCAGACCGCCGCGCTAGAGCCCGCAAGGGTGAAGGCGGGGCAAGGGTGAAAGGGTGGGGTAAGAGCCCACCGCGGACCCGGCAACGGGGACGGCACGGCAAACCCCACCGGGAGCAAGACCAAGAAGGGATAGCGTGGGCTCCTTTGCCTTCGGGTCGGGGGCCCAGCCTCATCCAGGTGAGCTATCCGGGTCGGTCGCGCGAAGCGTTCGGTAACGGACGCTCCAGATGAATGGCCGTCGCGCCGCTGGTTTCGGCCAGCGGCCTTACAGAACCCGGCTTACAGGCCGGCTGGCGCCTTCCTCGACATCTTCTGGCTCACGCGCTTGAACACCACGTCATAGTAGGTCCCGCCACCGGGCCGCACGGCAAAGGGCAGGCGGCCTATTTCCGCAAACCCCTGCTCCTGCAGGTAGCGTTGCACCTCATGAAGTAGAGCACCCCCTTTGTAAGATTCGAAGTCGGCAACTTCTGTCTTGATATATTTGAATTGGGGGAGAATGGCCTCCGCACCTTTCATTATTGAGAGTTCAGTGCCCTGAGTGTCGAGGATCAATCCGTTGTATCGTCGGAGGTCTATGCCCTCCCGATTCAGCAGGGTAGGAAGAGTCACGCCGCTGAGCTCAATGTGATCGACGTACTGAACCTCGGGCCAGATGTCGGTGACCTGCGCCAGATCGAGAATTGAGGACGATCCCGAATATCTCGAGATGTGGAAGGTGTGCGGCCTCCCATCCGTGTCTGTTATCAACGCCTGCAGGGCTCGTTGTTTCGGGAAGTCCCGGAGGTTTTGCTTCAGCTGCGGCAGGAGGCTCGGATTGGCTTCGATCCAAAGGACTTCGAGCGCGTAGCGTGCATACTTGTGCCGCTCTTGTCCTGTATGCGCTCCCACATGAATGACGCCGCGAAGATTGATAAGAAAATGTCGGCTCTCGGGTTTCGGCCGAAGCCGAAGCTTGATCGCCTTCAACACACGCCGCAGGTTCAAGGCGTGTCGAACTTGCCGCAATTCCATGCACGCATGGTGGCGCATCCGCCCCGCCATTGCCAGTGCAATAGCGCCGCTTGCTCACGGCAACTTTTCGAGCAGCAATATGAGCGTCCCCACTGTTGAATCATCCGCAACCACCGTCGACTCGCGCCGGGCGGAAATGACGCTGGAAAGCCGCGACGAGGTTTTCCAAGCTTCGATCGAACAGGCCGGTAATGTCGATGCCGTAACCGTAGAGCACCAGCATCTGGTGCAGCGCTTCTACCCGCGTGCCGTCGTCGCCGGTTTGCAGCGCGCCGTCGCTCACGCCGGCCGCAGCCGGCTCCACCCAGTGGCCGAAACCGCTCGCCGCGAGACGCGCCCATGGAAGCGCTCACCCGGATCGACCTTTCGGCCCGGCGAAACATCGGAATGGCCGAGCACGCGATACTGGCCGTGAAATGGCGCACGCTAGTCGCGGCGCGACGGGCCTTCCGCGAGGATGGCGATCTTCTGCCAGATTTTTCGCGCGAGGTTGGTGGTCAAAACCTCGATCTCGTTGACCGTCTGCCCGACGAACTGGTCGTTGTGGCTCTGCGCATAGAGCGCGGAGAGTTTTCCGATCAGCGCCAGCATCTCGCTGCAATAGTCGAGATAGCGCTCGAGCTGCACCGGCGAGAGATTTCGCTTCGGCGAGCTCGCGGTCGGCTTGGCGGCGCGATCGATGTTCGGGTCCTTGGTGAGCTGGTGCATATCGATCACATGGGCGAGCGAGCGGAGCGTGTGGAGCGAGGCGAGCGCCTGGCCGCGCTTCCAGCGCGACTCGAGCCGCGTCAGAGCGACGACGCCGAGGCCGACCAGGATGGTGATGTTCATGGTCGATTCGACCGCCTGCACCAGTGGAATGACTCCGCCGCCGACGTTTGCGGCCGGACGCAGTGAGGCGACGAGGAAGGCGAGAGAAGCCGCGCCGGCGAGAAGAACCAGGCCGACCGCGACGCGGATCGAAAAGTTGGGCGTTGCGAGGCGGAGCGCCTCGCTTTCAGTGCGCCTGGCGATCTCGACCAGCCGATCGCCGACTTTCGCAAGCCCGAAGCCGGGAAAGCGCTCCGCGATCCGCCGCTGAAGTCGCTCGGCGGTTGCGATGATCTCGCCCGCGTCGAGTTTTGCGTAGTCCGGAGTCGGCTTCGCCATTGCCCTCATCACCTCGCCTTTATGATAGCGCGCGGTCGGTCAACGCTCCGATAACGGCGAAGGTCATGGAAGACCAAGACGGTGTCAGGGGAGCGCCGCCAGCAGCCTCTGTAGAGTGTCGAGGGTCGAGCTGTCGGCAATGCCATCGACGCGCGCCGGGCGAAAATGGCGCTGGAAGGCGGCGACGACGTCGTGCGTGCGCTGGTCGAATTCTCCGGTGACCTCGACGCCATATCCGTAAAGCGCGAGAAGCGCCTGCAGCCCCTCGACCCGCTTCCCGATGTCGCCGCGCCGCAAGGGCGCGGCTTCGGCGATCGGCGCCGGCTCGACGAAATGGCCAATCCCGGCGGCCGCGAGGCGCGCCCAGGGAAAGTGCTCGCCCGGATCGAGCTTGCGGCCGGGCGCCACGTCGGAATGGCCGAACACGCGGTGTGGC
This sequence comes from uncultured Propylenella sp., assembly GCA_964440525.1. GTDB lineage: Bacteria > Pseudomonadota > Alphaproteobacteria > Rhizobiales > Afifellaceae > DASWJZ01. The sequence continues at coordinate 7,257 of CAYTTC010000069.1, forward strand.
GGGATGGGATGCCGCCCCACAATCGCGCGGCAAAGCGCAACGAGCGCCTCGATCTGCGCGCCGGGATATTCGGGCAGGCCGCCGGGATGGCCCGCATTCGCAATTTCGATGCCGATCGAGCGGGAATTGACGTCGCTTTCGCCGCCCCAGAGCGCGGCACCGGCATGCCAGGCGCGCCGCTCCTCCGGCACGAGCTGAAGCACGCGCCCGTCGGCGTGGATGAAGTAGTGCGACGAGACCTTGCTTTCAGGATTGCAGAGCCAGGCGAGCGCCTGCTCGTCGGCGGGCATGCCGGTGTAGTGCAGGAGCAGAATGTCGATCGGCTGGGAGGTCCGCTCGCCGTGATTTGGGGAAGGGCGGCTCTCGACGATCAACGCCGTCATGCGCGTGCCGGCCGGCGTTCGATCTTGTCCCAGGCCGCGTTGATGGCGGCGAGGCGGTCATTGGCGATGCGGATGAATTCCTCCGGCACGCCATGCGCCATCAGCCGGTCGGGATGGTTCTCCACGACCAGCCGCCGATAGTGCTGCCTGAGCCGCGCATGGTCCCAGGACGGATCGGCATCGAGGACGAGAAAAGGGTCGCCGCCGTCCTCGATCACGTGCCGCGCGCGGACCTTCGCAAACGCATGCTCATCCATGCCGAATGCCTCGGCGACACGCGCGAGATAGGAAAGCTCGCGCTCGTGCAGCGCGCCGTCGGCGCGGGCGATATCGAAAAGACCGTCAAGAACCCCTTCCAGCATCGTAGGATCGTCGGCGAGGAGGCGGGCGATGTCGCGCGCATAGGCGTCGAAGCCGGCGACGTCCTGCTTGGCGAGGTTGTAGACGCGGCCGACGTTTCGCTCCTCCCCCGGTGGAATGGCAAAGATGCGGCAGAAGGCGTCGACCTCGGCACGAGTCACCACGCCGTCGGCCTTGGCCATCTTGGCGGAGAGCGCGATGACCCCGATGGCGAAGGCGGCCTCGCGACGGACTTCGCTGCTCGCCAGATCGGCGAGCACGGCGCGCAGCCCCGAGACCGCGGCGCCAACCTTGCCGGCGCTGCCCACCATCAGTTCCGCAATTCGCGAGAAAATGCCCATGCGGCATCCCTAGCTGCGTCGGCGAAGGCTGGAAAGAGCCGTCGGCACAAAGCGAAATTTCACTGGCGGGGCAGCAGTTAGGCCGCATCGCTTACCTCGCGTTTACCCTGATCGACCAAGCTGACGAATGCTTTCTGACGCATTCCGCCTCCGTGGACGGCGTTCGGCTTGGTGCCATAGTGTTCCATTGACCGCCTATAATTTCCCATGATACTCCATACAGTCCCGGCCATTGAGCCCGGTCGCGTCCGCCCGAGGCGTCATTTCGAGCGGGAACGAGGCTCGATCCGGCCGCTCGGCCTCGATCAGGGTCGGGCGCCGGTTGCCGGCGAGAGGGGCGATGGACGGTTTTGTGGCCACATTCGTGAACCGGCTCGACCAAAAGGGTCGGGTGTCGGTGCCGGCGCCGTTTCGAGGGGTGTTGGCGCGCGAAGGCCAGGACGGTGTCTACTGTTATCCGGCGCTCGACCGGCCGGCGATCGATGGCGGCGGCGCCCGCCTGCAGGAGGCGATCTCCAAGCGTCTCGAGCCCTTCGAGACTTTTTCGGAGGACCACGAAAGCCTCGCCACCGCCTTCTACGGCGAAAGCCGCATCCTCAAGATCGATCCGGACGGGCGCGTGGTGCTGCCGGAGGAATTCCGCGCCTATGCCGGCATCGCGGATACGGCGGTCTTCGTCGGCCAGGGCTTCAAGTTCCAGATCTGGGAGCCGCAGCGCTTCGCCGAGCGCCAGCGCGAGACGCGGGCGCATCTGCGATCCGTGACCCGCGGGCTCGCACAATCCAATCCGACGTCGAAATCCAATCCGGGCAACGGGGATCCGGCATGATGGCGGGCCGCACTTCCTCTTCGGAACGTGCTGGTGGACTGGCCCGCCACACGCCGGTCCTCTTGCCCGAGATGCTGGAGGGCCTCGCCGTCGTCGAAGGCGGCCGCTACATCGACGGGACCTTCGGCGGCGGCGGCTACAGCCGTGCGATCCTGGAGCGGGGTGGCCGCGTCCTCGCAATCGACCGCGATCCGACCGCCATTGATGCCGGTGCGGCGCTGGCGGCGGAATCCAGCGGCCGGCTGACGCTCGTCCAAGGCAGTTTCTCGGATCTCGACGCGCACGCGCGTGCCGCAGACTTCGCCCCGGTCGACGGCGTCGTCCTCGATGTCGGCGTGTCGTCCATGCAGCTCGACGAGGCGGAGCGCGGCTTCTCCTTCCGCCTCGATGGCCCGCTCGACATGCGCATGGGTCGAAGCGGCACCGACGCCGCCGCTTTGGTGAACCAGGCCTCCGCCCGCGACCTCGCGGCCGTCATCCGCATCTATGGAGAAGAGCGGAAGGCGGGGCGCATTGCCCGCGCCATCGAAAGGGCCCGCGAGGACGAGCCGATCCTGCGCACGGGGCGGCTCGCAGAAATCATCGCGCGCGCCGCCGGCCCGGCCGGCGCGTCGCGCATCCACCCTGCCACGCGCACTTTCCAGGCGCTTCGTATCTTCATCAATCGCGAGCTCGAGGAGCTTGCCCGGGCCCTTGCGGCTGCCGAGGCAGTGCTCGGCGAGGGGGGGCGGCTCGTCGTCGTTGCCTTCCACTCGCTGGAGGACCGCATCGTGAAGCGCTTTCTGCAGGAGCGCTCGCGCGCGACGCGCGGCTCGCGCCACCAGCCGCTCGCGCATTCGGAACCGCCGACGTTCTCACTCCTCACGCGCGGCGCGGTCGAGCCCGGCGAAGCTGAGATCGAAGCTAATCCGCGCGCGCGCTCGGCGCGTCTGAGAGCAGCGATCCGCACTGCCGCGCCTCCCCGCGCGCTCGACTTCGCCGCAATCGGCGTCCCGCGCTTGCCCGACGTCGCGGGTTTGGAGGCTTACCAATGATGCGCTGGCTGCAGATCGTGTCCGTCATGGCAGCGGCAGGCGTCGCGGTCTTCGTCTTCCAAGTCAAGTACCGGGCCGAGGCGGTCGCCGAACAGACGGTAGAATTGCAGCGCGCGCTCGATCAGGAGAACGAGACGAAGTCGCTGCTGGCGGCGGAATGGAGCCTGCTCATTCAGCCGGCCCGCGTGCAGGAGCTGGTTGGGCGCCACGCGGAGCTTCTGAAGCTGCAGCTGCTCGATCCGGTGCAGATCACCAAGATCGAGAACCTGCCGATGCGGCCGACCGGGCCGGCGCCGGACGATGCGGCGGCGCTCTCGGCGATCCTCGAGGCGCCGGCGGCAGAACCATTGGGGCCGGCGCAATGACCGCAATCATTTCCTCTTCGACCTGGCGCCATCAGCGCGCGATGGACGTGGCGCGGCACGGCGACCCGGAGCGGCGCGGCCGCCTGCGCGTGGTGCTCGCCATGCTCGGCTTCGGCCTTCTCTACGGTGCGCTCGCCGTCAGGCTCGTGCTGCTTGGCGTTGGCGCTCATGGCGTGGAGGAAGACGGGACGAGCTTCATCCGCGCCGCCTCGCAGGCGCGCCCCGACATTGTCGACAGGAACGGCGAGACCCTGGCGACCGATATTCGGACCGCCTCGCTCTTCGCCGAGCCGCGCTTCGTGATCGATCCCGATGAGGCGACGGAGCTACTCGCCTCCGTGCTTCCCGATCTCGACCGCGACCGGCTGCGGCAGCTGCTGTCGACCGACGCGAAGTTCGCCTACATCAGGCGCGAGATCACCCCGCGCCAGCAGCAGGCGATCCACAAGCTCGGCATTCCCGGCATCGGCTTCCGCGTCGAGAACCGCCGCTTCTATCCGGGCGGTCCCGCCGCGGCGCACGTGCTCGGCACCGTCAACGTCGACAACCACGGCATTGCCGGAATCGAGAAGTATGTCGACGAGGCGTTCCTGAACGACCTGCATGATGCGGGCTTTGCCACAGGCGGCGCCCTCGAGCCGGTGCGGCTTTCGCTCGATCTGCGCGTTCAGCATGTGGTGCGCGACGAGCTCGTGCAGGCGATGGCGCGCTACAGCGCCATCGCGGCCATCGGTATCGTCCTCGACGTCAACACCGGCGAGGTGCTCGGTATGAGCTCGGTGCCGGACTACGATTCCAACAACCGCGACGAGGCCCTCGACCGCGACAGGATGAACCGCGCGACGGTCGGCGTTTTCGAGATGGGCTCGACCTTTAAGGGCTTCACGACGGCGATGGCGCTCGATTCCGGGGTGGTCAAGATCACCGATTCTTTCGATGCCAGGCACGGACTGACCATCGGCGGGTTCACCATCGACGACTTCCATGGCAAGCACCGCGTGCTCAGCGTGCCGGAAATTTTCATCTACTCCTCCAATGTCGGGGCGGCGCGCATGGCGCTCGCCCTCGGCGCGCAGGGGCAGCACGACTACCTGCAGCGTTTCGGGTTGCTTGACACACTGAAGACCGAGCTGCCGGAGACTGGGGCGCCGATCGTCCCGACAATGCCCTGGCCCAAGATAACCACCGTCACCATGGCATTCGGGCACGGCATTTCCGTCTCCCCGATGCAGACGGCGGCGGCGGCCGCGGCGCTCGTCAACGGCGGCTATTTCCTCACCCCGACCTTCATGCCCCGCACGGTCGAGGAAGCGGCGCGGATCGCGCGGCCGATTCTTAGCGCCGAGACGAGCCTGATCATGCGGCGGCTGTTTCGCCTCAATGTGTTGAAAGGCTCGGGCAAGCGGGCCGCAGTTCCGGGCTATAGCGTCGGCGGCAAGACCGGCACCGCGGAAAAGGTCGAGAACGGCCGCTATTCCGCCAACAAGCGGCGGAATGCTTTTATCGCGGCCTTTCCTATGGACGCACCGAAATATCTGGTCTTGGTGGTATTGGACGAGCCGAAGTCGGAAAAGCCCGGCATGGGCGCGACCGCCGGGCTGAACACCGCGCCGGTCGCCGGCAACATCATCCGTCGGATCGCGCCCATGCTTGGCGTCGAACCAAAGGCGGTCGATCCAGAGGACGATCCGGCGATGGCGCTTGCCTTCGCGCAATGAGGAAAGCGGATTGAGTGACGAAAGACGTTATGGTCCCCGCCGTCTGGCATCGCTGCTTTCCAACGACGTTGAAATCTCGCCGGAGCACGGGAACGTCTGGATCCAGGAGCTGACCGCCGACAGCCGCGCGGTCGGGCCGGGCATGCTCTTCGCGGCGCTGCCCGGAACGAAATCAGACGGCGCCAAATTCATCCCGCAGGCGGTGGAAGCCGGCGCCGCCGCGATCCTCATGGGTCAGCAGCCGCTGCCGGGCGAGTATTCCGTTCCGGTGATCCGCGTCGGCGATCCGCGGCGGACGCTGGCGCTCATGTCGGCGCGCTACTATGCGCGCCAGCCGCGCACCGTCGCCGCCATCACCGGCACCAATGGCAAGACATCGGTCAGCGTGTTCCTTCGCCAGATCTGGGAAAAGGCCGGCCACAAGGCGGCAAGCCTTGGCACCATCGGTCTCATCGCGCCGGGCGGGGCGGTTACCAGCAGCCTCACCACGCCCGATCCGATCAAGCTGCACGAAATCATGGCCGACCTCGCCGGCGACGATGTCACCCATCTTGCGCTGGAAGCGTCGAGCCATGGCCTCGAGCAGCGGCGGCTCGACGGCGTCCGCCTTGCCGCCGGCGGCTTCACCAACCTCTCGCGCGATCATCTCGACTACCATCAGACGCTTCACTACTACCTGCAGGCAAAGCTTCGCCTGTTCGACACGCTGCTTCCAAAAGGCGCCGCCGCGGTCACCGACGCCGACCAGGGCGAAGCGGCGACGGTGCAGCGGATCGCAAAGGAACGGGAGCTCGATTATTTCAGCGTCGGCCGAGGCGGCGAGACCCTGAAGCTCGTCTCCGTCACGCGCATGCATGACGGGTCGCGGCTTTTGGTCGAGGCCTTCGGCGAGAAACGCTACGTGGCGTTGCCGCTCGTCGGCCATTTCCAGATTTCCAATGCGCTGGTCGCGGCAGGGCTGGCGATAGCGACCGGCGTCGATGCGCTGATGGCGCTCGATGCATTGTCAGATCTGAAAGGCGCCAGCGGCCGCCTCGAACTGGTCGGTACGCATCCGAGCGGGGCGCAGGTCTATGTCGACTACGCCCATACGCCGGACGCCTTGGCCACTGCACTGAAGGCGCTCCGCCCGCACGCGACGCGCAAGCTCGTGGTCGTTTTTGGCGCTGGCGGCGATCGCGATCCCGGCAAGCGCCCGCTGATGGGGCAGGCAGCGGAAGGCAATGCCGACCGGCTGATCGTGACCGATGACAATCCACGCAACGAGAGCCCGGGCGCCATTCGCAGGGCCGTAATCGGCGGCGCTCCCAATGCGGACGAGATCGCCGACCGGCGCGCAGCGATCCGCACAGCGGTCTCGGCGCTCAAGGAGGGTGACATCCTGCTTATTGCCGGAAAGGGTCACGAGACCGGACAGACGGTCGGCGACAAGGTGCTTCCCTTTTCCGATCAGGACGAAGCGCGCCAGGCGCTAAAGAGCGTGGGGGGAGCGGCGTGAGCTTTCTGTGGACGACGGAAGCCTTCGCCGCTGCGTCCGGCGGCCATCTGGAAGGCAATGCTCCCGCGGCGATCTCGGGCGTGTCGATCGACAGCCGCACGATTGGAATGGGGGAGGCCTTCGTCGCGATCAAAGGCGAGCATCACGACGGCCACGACTTCGTCGAGACGGCCTTGAAGGCCGGCGCGGCGCTCGCGGTTGTCGGGGACGGCCGAACGCGAACTCAAGGCCCGCTCTTGATCGTGCCCGACGATCCGCTCGCCGCGCTGGAGCGGATCGGCGCCGCGGCTCGCGCGCGCATGTCGGGGTCGGTTGTCGCTGTGACCGGCTCGGTTGGAAAGACCGGCACCAAGGAGATGCTGCGTCTGGCGCTTGCGGCCGTCGGCCCTACCCATGCGCCCGTCGGCTCCTTCAATAATCAGTGGGGCGTGCCGCTGACGCTGGCGCGCATGCCGGCGGAGACTCGCTACGGGATCTTCGAGATCGGCATGAATCATCCGGGCGAGATCCGCCCGCTTGTCAGGCTCGTGCGGCCGCACGTTGCAATCGTGACGACGGTCGAGCCCGTGCACCTAGCCTATTTTGCGACCGAGGCGGCGATCGCCGAGGCCAAGGCCGAGATATTTGAGGGTCTGGAGCCCGGCGGCACCGCCATCCTCAACCGCGACAACAAATGGTTCGACCTCCTTGCCGAACGGGCGCGCGCCAAGGGAGCGAGGATTATCTCTTTCGGCGAGCATGTCGCGGCCGACATCCGTCTTGAGCGCGTGGCGCTGAGCGAAGATGCCTCCAGCGTCCAGGCGCGGCTGTTCGGCGAGCCGGTCACCTACCGGCTTGGCGCGCCCGGCCGGCACCTCATGCAGAATTCGCTTGCCGTCCTTGCCGCAGCCCATGCGCTCGGCGTCGACATGGCCCGCGTCATGCCGGCGCTTAGCCGCTTCCGCGCGCCGAAGGGGAGGGGCGAGCGGCTGCCGCTTTCGCATCCGTCGGGCCCGTTCACACTGATAGACGAGAGCTACAACGCCAATCCCGCCTCCATGCGCGCCGCACTCGCGCTCCTTGGCCAGGCGAGCCCGCAAGGGCGGGGGCGCCGTATCGCCGTCCTCGGTGACATGCTTGAGCTTGGCGATCTGGCATCGGCAGAGCATCGCGGCCTGGCGGCGGCGGTTGAGCAGTCCGGCGCCGATCTTGTTTTTCTCGCCGGGCCGCTGATGGCGGATCTCTGGCAGGACTTGCCCGATCAACGGCGGGGAGCCTATGCCGAGAGCGCGGCGGAACTCGAACCGATTCTCCTGAAGAGCGTCGGGCCGGGAGACGTGATCATGATGAAGGCCTCCCTCGGCACGAGGCTCGGTCCGGTGGTGGAAGCCCTAAAACGCTACTTCGCGGCGGTGGCGGCATGAGGCCGGAAAGAGCCTGGGCAGACGCCGCATGCTGACCTATCTCGCACAGTTCGGTGACGACGTTCAGGTCTTCAACGTCTTCCGCTACATCACCTTCCGGACCGGCGCCGCCACGATGACGGCGCTGCTCTTCGTGTTCCTGTTCGGGCCGGGCATCATCCAGGCGCTAAGGCTGAGGCAGGGCAGGGGGCAGCCAATCCGCGCCGACGGCCCGCAGACGCATCTTTCCAAGGCCGGCACGCCGACTATGGGCGGCCTGATGATCATGTCGGGCGTGCTTGTTTCGACGCTGCTCTGGGCCAACCTCTCCAACATCTATGTTTGGGCGGTGCTCCTGGTCACCACCGGGTTTGGGCTGATCGGTCTCTACGACGACTATCTGAAGGTGACTAAAGCGGCCGCCAAGAACGGCTTTTCCGGACGTGCCCGGCTCGGCTACGAAGCGCTGATCGGCGCCGCCGCGGTTATGTTGATGATCCTCTTTGGCGACCAGCAGCTGCACACCTCGATCGCGCTGCCTTTCTTCAAGAACGCCACGATCAATCTCAGCTATTTCTACGTCGTCTTCGGCGCCTTCGTGATCGTCGGGGCCGGCAACGCGGTAAACCTGACCGACGGCCTGGACGGCCTCGCCATCGTGCCGGTGATCATCGCCGGAGCGAGCTTCGGCCTCATCGCCTATCTCGTGGGACGCGTCGACTTCGCCGAATATCTGCAGATCAACCACGTGCCCGGAACCGGCGAGCTCTCGGTGCTCGTCGGCGCCATGATGGGCGCCGGCCTCGGCTTTCTCTGGTTCAACGCGCCGCCCGCCGCGATCTTCATGGGCGACACAGGTTCGCTCGCCCTTGGAGGCATGCTCGGCGCCATAGCAATCGCCACCAAGCACGAGATCGTGCTCGCCATCATCGGCGGCATCTTTGTCATGGAGGCGCTATCCGTCATCATCCAGGTTGCATCGTTCAAGATGACCGGCCGGCGCGTCTTCCGGATGGCGCCCATCCACCATCACTTCGAACAGCTCGGCTGGACCGAGTCGCAAGTCGTCATCCGGTTCTGGATCGTGGCGGTGGTGCTGGCGCTGATCGGCCTTTCGACCTTGAAGCTGAGGTAGGACGGTTGGTCCCGCTCACCCACCTCGAAGGGCGATCGATCGGCGTCTTCGGACTGGCGCGAAGCGGGCTCGCCACAGTGCGCGCCGCGGTCGCGGGCCGAGTGGGGGAGGTCTTCGTCTGGGATGACGCGGAGGCAGCGCGGGAGGCGGCGGAGCAACTCGGCGGATTGGTTGCCGAGCCGCGCGATTGGCCGTGGGATGGGTTGGAAAGCCTGGTGCTCTCGCCGGGTGTGCCGCTCACGCATCCGAGCCCGCATCCGATCGTCGGCATGGCGAAGGGGGCCGGCGTCGAGACCATCTGCGACATCGAGCTTTTGTGGCGCGAGGCGGAGGGCAGGGCGCGTTTCGTCGCGGTCACCGGCACCAATGGGAAATCGACCACTACCGCGCTCCTCGGCCATGTCCTCGCGGTTGCTGGCCCGGTCTCGGTCGGCGGCAACATCGGGCGCGCCGCGCTTGACCTTGAGCCGCCGGCGGAGAAGCGCGTCTACGTTCTCGAAATGTCGTCCTACCAGCTCGATTTGACGCGCCGCTTCCGGCCCGACGTCGCGCTCTGGCTGAACCTCACGCCGGACCATCTCGACCGCCATGGCGATCTTCGCGGCTACGCCAAGGCCAAGGCGCGCATTTTCGTCAATATGGGAGCCGATGGCACGGCGATCGTGGGTATCGACGAGCCGGCGATGCAGGCGGTCGCCGCGGCGCTGAAAAGCCAGGGACGGCCGCATCTGGTCACTGTTTCGGTCGGACGGAACAAGGGCGCGTCGCTCTATGTCGACGCGGAGGGGACGCTCTTCGAGGGGGAGAGGCGCGAGGCCTCCTTCGCGAGACTGCCGACGCTTCGCGGTCTCCACAATTGGCAGAACGCGGCGGTCGCATGGGGAGCCGCGAAGGCGCTCGGTCTCTACGGCGGCATCATCCTCTCAGCGATGGAGGGGTTTCCAGGCCTCGCTCACCGCATGGAAGTCATCGGCCACCGCGGATCGGTGCTCTTCGTCAACGATTCCAAGGCGACCAACGCGGATGCCGCGGCTCGCGCACTCGCCACCTTCGATCCGATCTACTGGATCGCCGGGGGTCAGGCGAAGGAGGGCGGCATCATCAGCCTCAAGGAGTATTTCCCGCGCATCGCCAAGGCCTATCTGATCGGCACGGCTGCAGACGAGTTCTCGCATGCGCTGGCTGGGCGCGTGCCGCATGTCATAGCGGGCGACATCGAGACCGCCGTGCGCATGGCGGCCGACGACGCGGCAATCGATCGCCGCCCCGAACCGACGGTGCTGCTGTCTCCGGCCTGCGCGTCGTTCGACCAGTTCACCGATTTCGAGGCGCGCGGCGAGGCGTTCCGCCGCGCCGTCGCCGCGCTCGACGAAACGCCGATGGAGGCGGTCGCATGATCAGCCGCGCTCACCGCTCGCCGCTGTCCGACTGGTGGTGGACCGTCGACCGGCCGATGGTCTCGCTCGTCCTGGTGCTCATGTTGACCGGCTGCGTCCTCTCCTTCGCGGCAAGCCCGCCGGTCGCCGAGCGTCTCGGGCTCGACGGCCTGCACTTCG
>CAYTTC010000070.1:0-17778 GCA_964440525.1 uncultured Propylenella sp.
GCTCCGGGCCGATCGCGTCCCAGATTTTTCCGCCTGGATCGACCGCCTCGACGCGACGGTCCGCATGCGCCCCCCCGTGATCGTAGAAATACCACCAGGGTAGGCCGTTCTGCGCCGTCACGACGGCGGTGTCGGGTCCAAGGAGCGGCTTCAGGCTGTCGAGGATCGGGGAAACCGAATGCGCCTTCAGCGCCAGGACGACATAGTCTTGCGGGCCGAGCTCTGCCGGGTCGTCTGTTGCGATCACGGAAACGCCCGTCTCGCCGCCCGCCTCTTTCAGCGTCAGCCCGCTTTCGCGCATGGCGGCGAGGTGCGCCCCGCGCGCGACGAGGCTCACCTCGGCCTCGCCTTTCGCCGCAAGCTTGGCGCCGATCAGCCCGCCGATCGCGCCGGCACCAAAGACGCAGATCTTCATTGCCGGTTCCTCACCCGCGGAGCGGGGGAGGGGGACCGCCGAAGGCGGTGGAGGGGGCGAGTGCCGAGCGCGGCGCCGTTGTTAGCCCCCTCCACCATGCTGCGCATGGTCCCCCTCCCCCGTCGCGAGCGACGTGGGAGGAACAAGGACTTCGCTGACCCTCGGCTACACAGCATGGGCTCATCCGGCAAGCCCGAGCTTCTCCGCCAGCCCGATCCGCTGCAGCTTTCCGGTGGCGCCCTTCGGAATCTCCTCGAGAAACACAAGCTTGCGCGGCACCTTGAACTCGGCGAGGCGGCCGGCGCAGAAGTCGCGGATCTCCCGCTCGCTCGCCTGAACCCCGTCGCGGAGCACGATCGCGGCCGCCACCTCTTCACCGAGCTTGTCGTGCGGCATGGCGAAGGTGACGACCTGCGCAATAGCCGGATGGTCCATCAAGACCTCGTCCACCTCGCGCGGCGAAATCTTTTCGCCGCCGCGATTGATGATCTCCTTTAGCCGCCCGGTGATGCGGATGTAGCCGTCGGCGTCCATCGTTCCCTGGTCGCCGGTGTGGAACCAGCCATGCGAAAAAGCTTCAAAATTGGCTTTTGGATTGTTTTCGTAACCTGCCGTCACACTCGGCCCGCGGATGACGATTTCACCCACCACTTCCGATGCAAGCAGGCCCCCGTCCGCGGCCATGATCGCTATCTCGGGCCCGGCGGCGACGCCGACGCTTCCCCCTTTGCGGGCGCCAGGTGGCAGGAGGTTCGAAGCCATCTGATGTGCCGCCTCGGTCATGCCGTAGGATTCGATCACCGGGCAACGGAACGCCGCCTCGAGCTCCCCCATCACTTGCGGCGGCAACGAGGACGACGAGGAGCGGATGAAACGGAGATTCGCCCGCGCCAGACTCTCCGGATTGCGCGGCGCGCGCGCGAGGATCGCCTGGTGCATGGTGGGCACCGCCGTGTACCAGCTTGGCTTCGCCTGATCCAACCACTGAAAGAATTTCAGCGCGTTGAAGCCCGGCGTCGCCACCACGGACGCTCCGGCCGAGAGCGAGGCGGTGACCGCGGCGATCAGGCCATGGATGTGAAAGAGCGGCATGATGTTGAGGCAGCGATCCGCCGGGGTGAGCTCCAGCGTCTCGCGGATGTTCTTCGCCGAGGCGGCGACGTTTGCGCCCGTCAGCGGCACGATTTTTGGCCGCGATGTCGTGCCGGAGGTGTGGAGGACGAGCGCGATATCGCCCGGCTGGGCAGGTCCCGGCGCGCCCGGCTTGCCGCCGATCGTCTCGCCGGCGAGGCGAAAGCGACCGGCCGGCGCGTCGGCGTCGGTTTCGAGCCTCAGGATCGGCACGCCGAGCTTTTCTGCAGCCGCTTCGGCCGCGTCGTTGCCGGCGGCGTCGAGGATCAACACCTTGGCGCGGAGATCGGTCAGATAGAACTCGAATTCCTCGGCGCGGTAGGCCGGGTTCAGCGGCGCGGTCGTGGCGCCCGCGGCGATCGAAACGAAAGCGGCGGCCATTTCTGGCCCGTTCGGCAGCACGATGGCGACGCGGTCATTACGTCCGAGGCCGAGCGCGTTCAGCTGCGCGATCGTCTCGCCGGCGAGAGCCCGCAGCCCACCGAAATCGAGGGTTGGCCGGCCGGGAGCCCCGATCGCCGGATCGCCAGCCGCGCCCTTCCCAACAACGTCGAGCATCGCTCACCCGCCTGACGACAATGACGAAAGCGGCGCCGGACTGCGCCGCCGGCCTTCGCCGGACCGAAATCCTAGACGACCTTTACCTTGAGATCGCCGACGCCGTCGATATGGCCGTGCATTTCGTCGCCGCGCTTCACCGCGCCGACCCCGGCTGGCGTGCCGGTCATGATCACATCGCCCGGCGCCAGCCGGAACAGGCTCGAAAGATAGGCGATCGCCTCCGGCACCTTCCAGATCATCTGATTGAGGTCGCCCTTCTGACGCTCGGCGCCGTTCACTCGAAGCCAGATCGCAGCCGACTGTGGGTGGCCGGCCTCGCTTGCCGGAACGATCTCGCCGCACGGACCGGAGGCCTCGAAGGCCTTTCCCACTTCCCAAGGACGTCCCATCTTCTTCGCCTCGCCCTGCAGGTCGCGGCGCGTCATGTCGAGGCCGACCGCGTAGCCGAAGACGTGGTCGAGCGCCGTCTCCACGGCGACGTTCTCACCGCCCTTCGACAGGAACGCCACCAGCTCGATCTCGTGATGCACGTCCTTGGTGGCGGAGGGATAGGGGAAGGTGCCGGTGCCGTAGACGAGGTTGTCGGGGTTCTTCTGGAAAAAGAAAGGCGGCTCCTTGTCGGGATCGTGTCCCATCTCGATCGCGTGCTCGGCGTAATTGCGGCCGATGCAATAGACTCGGCGCACGGGAAAAAGCTGCTTCGAGCCGCGGATCGGAAGCGCCGTCACGACCGGCGGTGCAAAGACGTAGTTCATCGAGGCACTTTCTTTTATCCGTGATGTCAGCGACTCGCGGCGTAGTATTCGACCCGGCGCTCCAGCCAGGCGAGGCCCTCGGCGAGCAGGAAAGCAAACGCGAAGAGGACGAGCAGCGCCGCCCAGAAATGCTCCATCAGGAAGCGCGAGCCGTAGAGCTTGAAGAGCGCGCCGAAGCCGACGATGGAGACAAGCAGCTGGCCGATGACGACACCCTTTACCGCGCGGATCACGCCGAGCCTGACGCCGGCCAGAATCTCCGGCAGCGCCGCCCAGACGTAGATTCTCGAGAAGGCCTGCCAGGGGCTCGCGCCGAAGCTTTTCGCCATCTCGACGAGCGACGGCGAGATGGAACGCACGCCGGCGCGCGCATCAAGCACGATGATCCAGATGGCGAAGAGGATGACGGTGAGGATGATGGTTGTGTCGCCGAGGCCGAAGATCACCATGATCACCGGCACCAGCGCGGTGAGCGGCGCGGAGAGGAAGAGGTTCACCCAGGGCAGGAAGATGCGGTCGGCGAGCTCGGAGCGGCCCATCAGGATGCCGAGCGGCACGCCAACGGCGATGGCGATAACGTTGCCGAGCACGAAGGTATAGGCTGTCACCCACAAAGCGGAGAGGAAGGTGGGGGTCGGCACGATCTCCACCATACGCACGAGGACGCGCGACAGCGGCGGCAGCAGGATCGTTACGTCGAGCTGGCCGACGATCTCCCACAGCACCGCCCAGAGGAGGAGCGAGGCCATCATCGGCACCCGGTAGCCGTGAATCAGCATCGGTGCGGCTCAGTCGATATATTGCTTCAGGCCGCGCCAGATGGCGTCGACCGTGTCGAGATAGACCGGGTGGCGGCGGATCGCGTCGGGGTCGCCCTCGCGCGAGATGTCCGGCGCGATCACCTTCGAGACGCGGCCCGGCCGCGGCGAGAGGAGCACGATCCGGTCGGAGACGTAGACGGCTTCCTCGATCGAGTGCGTGACGAAGATGAAGGTCTTGCGCTCCGTCGCGACGAGCAGGAGCAGGTCCTCCTGGAATTTTCGGCGCGTCTGCTCGTCGACGGCCGAGAATGGCTCGTCCATCAGCAACACGTCGGAGTCGACGGAAAGCGCGCGCGCCAGGCCGACGCGCTGGCGCATCCCGCCGGAAAGCTCGTGCGGATACTTTTCCTCGAAGCCGCCGAGGCCGACTTGCCCGATATAGTGCCTTGCAACCTTCTCGCGCGCTGCCCTGGCATCGCCGCGGAGCTCGAGCCCGAATGCGACGTTGCGCAAGACGGTCGCCCAGGGCATCAGCGCGAAATCCTGGAACACGAAGGCGCGCTCGGGTCCCGGGCCGCTCACCGTGCGGCCGTTCACCAGCACCTCGCCGGAGGTCGCGGGGAGCAGCCCGGCGATGATCTTCAGGAGCGTGGTCTTGCCGCAGCCGGAGGGGCCGAGGAGCGAGGTAAGCTGGCCGCGCGGAAAGTCGACGTTGATGCTGTCGAGCGCCTGCACGTTGCCGGGATAGATCTTGCCGAGGCCGCGCACCTCGACCACCGAATCGGTCGCGGCGACGGGGGCCGTCGGTGCCGCTTTCCTAAGCGCGCTCACGCTCGCGCCCGCTTCTCGGGCCGGAACAGTGTTACTTCGACGCGCTCGATCGCTTCGATGAAGAGCACCGAAAAGACGATGATGGAGAGGATCGCCGCGTACATCTTCGGATACTCGGCGATCGAGCGGTTGTAGGTGATGAGGTCGCCAACGCCGGTCGGCGTGATGAGCAGCTCGGCGAGCACGGCGCCGATGAAGCCGGCGGCGCAGCCGAGCCTGAGGCCGGCGAAGATGATCGGGCTCGCCGACGGCAGGATGACCTTCATGATCACCTGCTGGCGCGAGGCCAGGAATGACCGTCCCATCTCCACCAGCGACGTTGGCGTATGGCGCACCGCGGCAAAGGCGTTCAGCGCAATGACCGGCATGGCCATGATGCAAACGACCATTGTCTTGGCGGTAAGTCCGATTCCATAGGCGAAGATGATCAGCGGGATGAGCGCTGCCAAGGGTGCTGCCTGCGCCACGATGAGGATCGGCGAGGCGAACCATTCGGCCCTGTCGTCGAGGCCCATCGCGACGCCGATCGTCACGCCGGCGAGCGCCGAGACGAAGAGGCCGATGAGAAGCGGCTGCAGAGTAATTCCGAAGGCGTGAATGAGTGAAAAGTCGGCGATCATGCCGCCGAGAGCCACCATGGTCTCGCCAAAAGTCGGAAAGGCGGGGCTGATCGGGATCCGTCCCGCCCATTCCCAGGCCAGGCACAGCACAAGCGCCGAGACGATCCTGAGCGTCAGCGGGTGGCTCAGGAAGGTCGTCAGCGGATGCGGAGCCGATTCCCTGAGCGCCGTCCGGCGGGGCGCGCCGAACGACGCGAGGTCGAAGAAACGGACGCCGGCTCCCGGCTCCGCTGCGGAACGTGTCCTTCGATCAACCACCAAGATTCTTTCGAGCCGCCTCGATCAGGCCGAGATCCCAATAATCCTCGACCTTCAGATCCGCCGCCGGCCCTTCCAGTTGCCCGGAGTCGACATAGAAGGCGAAGTCGCCCTTGGCGATCTCCTCGCTGGCGCCGTCCGCATTGAAGAGCCCGGATTCGACGCCTTCCTCGTAGTAGTCCGGCACCTCGTCGATAATTTCCTGTGGCTGGTCGGCGAGGAGACTGCGCTTCACGCGCTCCTCTTCGATGATAGCGGAATTCGCGTTCATCTCGCGCCAGAGCTTCAACAGCTCCTCAACCACGATGAGGCTCGCCTCGTTGTGGCTCTGCAGCCAGTCCACATTGGCGAACAGAACCTCGTCGCTGACCCGCTCTTCGATGCCCGGCAGGACGTGGAAGCGGTCAGCGGCCTCTTCCAGCACCTTGTTCTTGTTGGGAAGGTCGATGATTGTCGCCTTGATCGTCCCATTGAGGAGCGCAACGACGCGATTTCCCGAGCCTGCCACGTAGGAGCGCTGCCCGAACTCGATGCCTTCGCGCGCCGCGATCACGTCGCCATAGGCCTCAGTTGCGGTTCCCCTGGCATGGAAGGTGAACGGCTGGCCGTTGAGATCCTGCCAGGTCTTGTATTCCGTCGAAACGACCGGGAAGAAGACGAGCGCCGACATCTGAAAGATGATGCGGAGCGGCACCTTGGTCTTCTGGATCACCGAGTAGGGCGTTCCGATCCCGAGATCCGCCTGTCCGCCGACGATCGCCTGGATCGCCAGTTCCTCCTCCGCGAAGGAGGTGAGCTCGTAGTCGACGCCGCGATCCTTGGCGCGCTCCAGCGCGACGATGAAGGCCAGCGTTTCCTCCGACACGACGTCGCCGAGCGCGACGCGCACCTTCTCCTGCGCGCTCGCGACGGAGGCGCCGAGCACCAGACCAGCGGCGACGAAGCCGGCGGCAAGGCCACGGGAAATTCTCTTGTGAATGGACATCCGTTCCTCCCTTTTTTGGCTGGCGTTTCGCTTCGCGCGTGCCCTGGCAGCCGCGCCGGTGGCCGAGAGACCATTGCCTAACCAATAGCGTATTGGTTAGAACATGCGCGTGGATTGATCAAGGACGAGGGCGCAATTGGTCGAGGCAGTGGAGAAGCGGCATGAGCCAGTGCCGGGCGGGGCGGAGCCGGAGCGGAACGGCGACCGCGGGCAGAGCGCGCTCACCCAGCTTCGCGCCTTCCTGGCGCAGAAGGCGCTGCTGCCCTCGACGCGCCTGCCGCCCGAGCGCGAGCTTGCCGAGCTGCTCGGCGTCTCGCGCGGCGATCTTCGTAAGGCGCTGGCGATCCTGGAGCGGCAAGGCGAGCTCTGGCGCCATGTCGGCAAGGGCACCTTCATTGGCGCCCGTCCGGTCGCCGAGCTGTCGTCCGTCGCGGCAATCGCGGCGGCGACCAATCCAGCTGAGGTCATGCGGGCACGGCTTGCCGTCGAGCCGGAGCTGGCGCGCGAAGCCGCTCTGCATGCGACCTCCGACGACATCGAGGAGATGAAACGCTGCGTTGCCGGCGCCCGCAGCGCCGAGACGTGGCGGCAATACGAGAGCTGGGACAACCGGCTGCACAGGGCGATCGCCGAGGCAGCTCACAATGCGCTTCTCCTCGCTCTCTTCGACACGCTGAATGCGGTGCGCCGGGCGGTCGTCTGGGGGCGGCTCCGCGACGAGGATCTGCATCCCCCCGCCAACCACCACAGTTTTGCCGAGCACGCGGCGATCGTCGCAGCGATCGAAGAGCGAGACCTCGCCACCGCAGCATCACGCATGCAGCTGCATCTCGAAAGCGTGCAGGCGCTTCTCCTCGTGGGGCAGATCGCGGCGACCGCGCGAGGCCCTAGCCGGCGCCAGATAGCGAGCTCTATTCGGCCGGCGCTCTATTCAGCTGGCACGTAGGCGCCGTGCTCGGGTGCGGCCTCGTCCACCTGCGGCGCATCGCGATGGGCGATATAAGTATAAAACATCGGCAGCACGAAGAGCGTGAAGAGCGTGCCGATCGCCATTCCGGCGGCGATGACGAGGCCGATCGAGAAGCGCGCCTTGGCGCCGGCGCCCGACGCGATGATCAGCGGCACGACGCCGAGCACCATGGCGGCGGTCGTCATCAGGATCGGGCGGAGCCTTACCCGCGCCGCCTCGACGATAGCATCGCGCTTGGGGACTCCGCTCTCGCGCTGCTGGTTGGCGAACTGCACCATCAGGATGCCGTGTTTGGTGATGAGGCCGATCAGCGTGATCAGGCCGACCTGCGTATAGATGTTGAGGGTGGTGACGCCGAGATTGAGCGGCACCATGGCGCCGAAAATCGAAAGCGGCACGGTCAGCATCACGATGAGCGGATCGCGAAAACTCTCGAACTGCGCCGCCAGCACCAGGTAGATGATGACGATGGCGAGCCCGAAGGCGACGAGCGTCGTGTTGCCTTCCTTGATCTCCAGCCGCGACTGCCCGGCGAAATCCTCGAAGAAACCCGCCGGCATCACCTCCGCCGCGGTCTGGCGGAGCGAGGCAAGCGCATCGCCGGTCGCAACGCCCGGCAGCGGCAGCCCTGAAATCGTTGCCGAATTCAGCTGGTTGAACTGCTCGATGGCGACCGGAGCCGCCTCGGTGTCGATGCGGATCACCGCCGAGAGCGGGACCATGCCGCCGCTCGCGCTCCGCACATAGTAGTCGCCAAGGCTTTCGGGGTTGAACCGCTCCGTCTTCGCCACCTGGGTGATGACGTCGTAGCTGCGGCTTTCGCGATCGAACTTGGAGACCGAGCCGCCGCCGACCAGCGCGGTCAGCGTGCCGCCGATCTCGCTCACCGCGAGGCCGAGCGCCGCCGCGCGGTCGCGGTCGATGGTTACGCGCGCCTGCGGCTGCGTGAAGGCGAGCGAATTCTGCACGATGATGAAGCGGCCGCTCGCCTGGGCGCGGTTCTTGATCTCCTCCGCCACCTCAAAGACCTGGTCGTCGCTCCCCGTCGAGCGAAGCACGTACTGGACAGGGAGGCCTCCGCCGGTCCCGGGGAGCGTCGGCGGTGCGAAGACGAAGGCCTGCACGCCGGCGACCCCGTTGAGGTTCTCCTGGACCTCCGCCTGAATGGCCGCTTGGCTCCGCTCGCGCTCGCTCCACGGCACCAGCCCGAACCCGGCAAAGGCAACGTTGGTGCCGCCGAACCCCACTACCGAGAATCTGACGTTGATTTCGGGCGTGCTGCGCGTCGCTTTGGTCACCTCCTTGACGAACATTTCGGTGTAGTCGGAGGTCGCGTAGGCGGGCGCGTTCACGATCGAGAACATGAAGCCGATGTCTTCCTCCGGCGCCAGCTCGCTCGATGTGTTGAGGAAGAGGAAGACGAGCGTGGCGGAGAGCGCCGCCACGATCGTGAGCGTAAGCGGTCGGTAGCGGAGCGTCGAGGAGACGCGGCGGCCGTACCAGGCGCTCACCCGCTCGAAGCTCCGATCGACGATCCTCTGGAAGCGGCTCGTGCCCTCTTCATGCGGCCGCAGCACGCGCGCGGCGAGCATCGGCGACAGGGTCACCGCAATAAAGCCGGAAATGACTACGGCGCCGGCGAGCGTGACGGCGAATTCACGGAAGAGCGCCCCTGTGAGGCCCTGGGCAAGGCCGATCGGCGCGTAAACTGCGGCCAGCGTGATCGTCATCGCGACAACCGGCGCGAAAATCTCCCGCATGCCGTTGATGGCGGCCTGAAGCGGGCGTTCGCCATGTTCCAGATGCCGGTGAATGTTCTCAACCACGACGATGGCGTCGTCGACCACCAGGCCGATCGCGAGAACCATGGCGAGCAGCGTCAGGAGATTGATGGAATAGCCGAGGAGATAGAGGAAGAAGCAGACGCCCACGAGCGACAGCGGAATCGTGAAGATCGGCACCAGCACGGAGCGGAAGGAGCCGAGGAAGAGGAGGATGACGAGGACGACGATAATCACGGCCTCGGCGATCGTCTTGAACACCTCCTCGATCGATGCGCTGATGTTGCTGGTCGCGTCATAGACGAGCTCCAGCTCCATGCCCGGCGGCAGGTCGCGCTGAATCTGCGGCAGCTCGGCCTTGACGGAAGCCGAGGTATCGAGCGCGTTCGCTCCGGGCGACGCCAGCACGCCGAGAAACGTGCCTTCGCTGTCGTTGAAGGTCACCCGCACGTCGTCGTTTTCCGCACCGTACTCGACCGTCGCCACGTCGCGCAGCCGGACCATCTCGTCGCCGGCAGCCCAGACCGGAAGATTGCCGAAGGATTCCGGCGTCTGCAGCGTGGTCGCCGTCTGGATGGCGTAGGCGACGAATGTGTTCTCGGTCTTGCCCGGCGCCGACAGGAAGTTCGAGGCGCGGATGGCGGCGAGGACGTCATTGGCGGTAACGCCGCGCGCGGCAAGGCGGACGGGGTCGAGCCAGATGCGCATGGCAAAGTTCCGACCACCAAGGATCTGCACCTCGCCGACCCCCTCGATCGTTGAGAAGCGCGGCTGGATGACCTGCGTCAGGTATTCGGTGACCTGCTCGGGCGTCATGGTCGTCGAGCGCACCGCGAGATACATGAGCGCGAAGTTCTGTCCGGTACCCTTCTGGACGACGGGGTCGTCCGCATCGTTCGGCAATTGCCCGCGGACCTGTTGCACCTTGGCCAGAACGTCGATCAACGCCTCGTCGGGGTCGGCGCCGAGCAGCATGTTCACCGTGACCGTCGAGGCGCCGAGCTGGCTCGTTGAGGTGACATAGTCGACGTTGTCGGCGGTCAACACCGCCTTGGCGATTGGGGTGGTGATGAACCCCTGCATCAGCTCGGCGCTGGCGCCGGAATAGAAGGTGCTGACGGTGATGACCGATTCCTCGACCTCCGGATATTCGCGGACGGTCATGTTGAAGAATCCCTGCAGCCCGAGGAGCAGGATGAGGATCGAGGTGACGATGGTCAGCACCGGCCGCCGTATGAAGATCTCGGAAAAATTCACGGTTTGCCGTCTCCGCCGTCCACGGCGACCTTCGCCGGATCGACGCTGTTGTTGATCGTGACGGGCGTGTTGTTGGCGAGCTTGTTCTGGCCGGAGGTGACGACCGTCTGACCAGGGGTGAGGCCAGAGGCGATCTCGATCAGATTGCCTTGCCGGCGGCCGATCTTGACGAAGACCTGCTTGGCGACGAGCTTTTCACCCGGCGCGGCAGCTTGGCCCTCGGCGGGAAGCGACTCCCGCAGAGTGGCTTCGCTGCCCTCCGGCGCGGCTCCGGCCCCGCTCGTCGCGGCGGCGTTATCGCTTGTCGCCGACTCGACCACATAGACGTAGTCGCCGTAGAGGCTGGTCACCACCGCGGTCTGCGGCAGTGCGATGACGTTGGCGACCGGCGGCAGCCCGACGCGCACGCGCACGAACTGTCCGGGCTTCAGATTGCCGTCGGGGTTCTGCAATTCGGCGCGCACCGAGACCATGCGCGTTTGCGGGTCGATCTTCGGATCGATGCCAATGATGCGCCCCTCATAAGGGAACGCCTCTTCCGTCAACCCGAAGCTCGCCGGCTGCCCCATTTTCAGGCTGTCCATCTGTTGCTCGGGGACGGTGAAGTCGGCCTTCATGGGGTCGAGCTGCTGCAGGGTAACTATGACCGTGCCGACCTGGACATACTGACCGACATCGATGCGCGGGATACCGACTATTCCCGCGAAAGGCGCCTCGACTGCCTTCTGGTCGAGCACCGCCTGGATGCGGGCAAGCGTCGATTCGGAGACGGCAAACGCGGTCTGTGCCGCCTCCAGCTGAGCTTCGGCGGTGACACCCGACTCGCGCAGTCTTTCCGCCCGCTCGAGCTGCGAGCGGTCCCGCTCGACCGCCGCTTTCGCGGAAATGAGGTCGGCGCGCTCCACGGCATCGTCGATCTGCACGAGGAGCTCACCTTCCTCGACGCTCTCGTTGGGCGTGAATTCGATCGACCTGACGCGACCGGCCGTCTCGACGGCGACATCGACACCCTGAATGGCCCAGATCGTGCCGATCGCGTCGATCTCCGGCGTCCAGGTCGTCGGCTTGACTTTGGTGGCGGAGATAGCCACCGAAGGGACCGGCATGTTGGCGAAGAACTCGCCGATCATCTTCGAACGAAACAGGTTGAAGCCGACGAGGCCGCCGCAGAGGAGCACGACGAGAACGAGGGCGATCAGGGAACGCTTGACCATGGCTTAGCCGCCAAATCCGAAATGAGCGACCGAGGAGCAGGCGTGCCGCCACCACAATGACGGCCCTCAGTTTCCTGCCGGGCGCGGCCGCGGGTTGCCGAATGGGGCCAGCTTGCCCGAGTGCGGGCTATATCGCAATGCAGCAAGGATTGCCAGCCGTGCGGGCATTGTCTTGCGGTGCCGGACCCGGCAAACAGCTTGATAGCGGGGCGATTTCCCCGCACGGGGGGGCAGCATGACGCTCGACTTCGCCTGCATCGCGGACACGAGGTGCAGGATCGGAGAGAGCCCGGTCTACGACGAGCGGGCGAACCGGATTTTTTTCGTCGACATCCTCAACCGTCAGGTTTTTGGCCTCGAGATTGCGTCGGGCCACATCGGCTCCTGGACTTTCGAAAGCGAGGTGGGATCGCTCGGCCTTGCCGCTTCGGGCCGGCTCGTGATCGCGCTCCGCCACAGCGTCATCCTCTTCGATCCGGCGAGCGAGGCGCGGCAGGAGCTTTGCCGCATCGAAGCTGAAATGCCGACGCGGCTGAACGATGGCCGGGTCGGGCCTGACGGCGCCTTCTGGGTCGGCAGCATGGATGACCGGCCGCAGAAGGAGCCGATCGGCGCGCTCTACCGGATCGAACCTTCGGGCCACGTGGAACGCAAGGTGGAAGGGCTTTTCGTCTCCAACGGTCTTGCCTGGACGGCGGACGGCGAAATCATGTTCCACGCCGATTCGCGTGGCCCCTGGATCGACCGCTGGCGCTTCGATCGCCGGACCGGCCAAATTTCTGAGCGCAGCCGCTTCGCCACGCTCGACGAAGCGACAGGTCGGCCGGACGGCGGCAGCTGCGACGCCGAAGGTTTTTACTGGAGCGCCGGCGTCTCCGCCGGCCGCCTCAACCGTTTCGCGTCGGATGGCCGCCTCGCCGCGTCCTACGAGGTGCCGGTGCCGGCACCGACCATGCCGTGTTTCGGCGGGGCGGATTTTCGTACCCTCTATCTGACCAGCCTTCGCGAGGGGCGCGCCGAGGACGTGCTGGCCAAGGCGCCGCTTTCCGGCGGGCTCCTCGCGGCGGCGGCGCCGGTTGCCGGATCCCCGTCCTGGCGTTTCCTTGATATCTAGGAGGATGGACCGGGATTTCCTTGCCCGCTGCATCGCAGCAGGAGCAGGCCGCGAGCCGGCCGACCTCGTCGTTGGCGACGTCGATCTTCTCGACGTGATCACTGGTCATGTAACGCGCACCGATGTCGCCATCGTCGGTGACCGCATCGTCGGGACGCACTCGAAATACGAGGGGCTGCGGAGGATCGACGGGCACGGCCTTTTCTGCGTGCCCGGTTTCATCGACACTCACCTCCACATCGAATCCTCGCTCGTTACGCCGCTCGAATTCGACCGCTGCGTGCTTCGTCACGGCGTCACCACGGCGATCTGCGACCCGCACGAAATCGCCAATGTGCTCGGGCTCGAGGGCGTTCGCTATTTCCTCGCGGCGACCGAGCGGACAGTCATGGACCTCCGCGTCCAGCTTTCCTCATGCGTCCCGGCGACTGCTTTCGAAACTTCTGGGGCGGCGCTTTCGGCCGCGGACCTCCTCTCGCTCAGCAACCATGCGAAGGTGATCGGCTTGGCCGAAATGATGCACTATCCGGGCGTGCTCGCCTGCGATCCGCAGGTGCTCGACAAGCTTTTGGCGTTCCAGGACCGCCACGTTGATGGCCATGCGCCGCTCCTCTCCGGACGCGATCTCAACGCCTATCTGGCCGCGGCCATCCGGACCGATCACGAGGCGACGAGCGCAGCGGAGGCGCGCGAAAAGCTCACCAAGGGGATGACGATCCTCATCCGCGAGGGCTCGGTCTCGAAGGACCTCGATGCGCTTGCCGAGGTTTTGGACGAGAACACCGCCGCGTTCATGGCGCTCTGCACCGACGACAGGAACCCGCTCGACATCGGCGAGGAAGGCCACCTCGACTTCATGATCCGCCGGCTGATCGCGCTCGGACGTCCGCGCCATGCGGTCTACCGCGCGGCGAGCTGGTCTGGGGCGAACGCTTTCGGGCTCCGCGACCGCGGCCTTGTCGCGCCCGGTTGGAGAGCGGACCTCGTGCTTCTCGAGGACCTCGATGAATGCCGAGTCCATAGCGTGATCGCCGGCGGCCGGCTGATCGAGGATTCGCTCTTCGAGGCGAGGGTCCCGCTCGATCCGGTCGGGCTCGACAGCGTCAGACTAAAGCCGGTCACGGCGGCTGACTTCCGCATACCGGCCCGGCTGAACCGGATGCCGGTGATCGGAGTGACGGCCGGGCGGATCATCACCGAGCGCCTCGACCTCGACATGGCGGCGAACAGGGGCGAGGTGCAGGCCGACCTCGACCAGGATGCGATCAAGGTGGCGGTCGTCGCGCGCCACGGCAAGAACCGCAATATCGGCCGCGGCTTCGTGCACGGCTTTGGTCTGAAACGGGGCGCCATCGCCTCCTCGGTCGGCCATGACAGCCACAACATCACGGTGATCGGCGTCGACGATTCCGATATGGCGGCGGCGGTCAACCGCATCATCGAGATGCAGGGCGGCTTCGTGGTGGCGGCGGGCGGAAAAGTCCGCGCCGAGCTTGCGCTTCCCGTCGCCGGGCTGATGAGCCTGGAGCCGTTCGAGGCGGTGCGGGAGCGGCTGATAGAGCTCCGGACCGCCGCCAAAGCTCTCGGCTGCGCGCTGCCGGAACCGTTCCTGCAGGTTGCCTTCCTGCCGCTGCCGGTGATCCCGCATCTGAAGATCACCGACTACGGCCTCTTCGACGTCGACCGCTTCTGCCTGATCGAGTGAGCGCTCAGACGCGTCCGTCGAGACGGCGGGTGCGGCGGAGTTCCGGGAAGAGGCGGAACCAGAGCGCGGCGACGGCCATCGTGCCGAGGCCGCCGATCACCACCGCGGGGACAGTTCCGAGGAGCGCCGCGGAGACGCCGGCGCGAAACTCGCCGAGCTCGTTGGAGGCGCCGATGAAGACCATGTTCACGGCGTTGACGCGGCCGCGTACTTGATCCGGCGTCCACAGCTGGACCAGCGTGTTGCGCACATAGACGCTCACCATGTCGGCCCCGCCCATGATGATGAGGGCAACGACCGAAAGCCATATTTGTGTCGAAACGCCGAACACGACGGTGAAGAGCCCGAACGTCCCGACGAAGAGGAACATCCACAGGCCTGCATGATCGCGGATCGGTCGCGTCGTCAGATAGAGCGCGACGGTGATCGCCCCGATCGCTGGCGCGGTCCGCAACAGCCCGAGCCCCCATGGCTCGACATCCAGGATGTCGCGCGCATAGACGGGTAGCAGCGCTGTCGCCCCGCCGAGAAGCACGGCGAAGAGATCGAGCGAGACGGCGCCGAGCACGATCTTCTCCCGCCAGATATAGTTGAAGCCCGCCACGATCGTCTGCCACGTCGCCGGCTCCGCTGTCGTCTTCTGCTGCGTGCGTGGAATGCGGAGGACCAGGATTGCGGCGACCGCCATCAGCACGATCGTGGTGCCGTAGGCGGCCTCCGGCGCGATGCCGTAGAGGAGGCCGCCAGCCACCGGACCGACGATCGTCGCCAGCTGCCAGCTCACGGAGTTCATGGCGATGGCGTTCGCCAGGATCTCCGGTGGGACGATGTTCGGTAGGAGCGATAGCTGCGCCGGTGCAAGGAAAGCGCGCGCGGTTCCGAACGCGGCGAGGATCAGGAAGATCGGCCAGACTTCGGTCATCCCGCCGAACGTGAAAAGAAGCAGTGCCGAAGCGCAGATCGTTTCGGCCGCCAGGCAGACCGCCATGATTGTGCGGCGGCGAAAACAGTCGGCGGCGATCCCGGTGACCAAGACGAGCGCCAGCGCCGGAAGGAACTGCGACAACCCGACGAAGCCGAGATCGAGCGGATCGCGGGTGAGGTCGTAGACCTGCCAGCCGATCGCCACGATCTGGATCTGCGTGGCGAAGGCCGCGGCGAGGCGGGAGAACCAGTAGCGCCTGAAACCTGCGTTCCGCAGAGCGGCCCAGCGCGGGCTTGCGGCAGTCTCGGAGGCTGGCGTCATTTCTCGCGTCGGGGGCATTCAGGGAGCGGAACCGCCGGGGCGGCTCGCCGAGGTGGGCGGGTCGAGCTTTAGGCGGGATCGCCCAAAGAGACAATGTCGATCAAACGGTTGGCTCCGCGCCGTGCTTTTCGGCCACGACCATGTAGTTCACGGCCATGTCGGCGGAGTGTGACCAGCGGTCGGTGAGGGGATTGTAGCGGACACCGCTTCGATCGTGAACCGCAAGCCCGACCTTGGCGAGCGCCGCCTCCAGCTCCGCCGGGCGCACGAGTTTCGCGTAATCGTGGGCTCCGCGCGGCAGCCAGCGCAGCAGATATTCCGCGCCAACGATGGCGAGCGCAAAAGCCTTCGGCGTCCGGTTGATCGTGGCGACGAAAAGCAGGCCGCCCGGTTTCACCAGCGCGGCGGCGGCGGCAAGGAAGGCGTGCATGTCCGCCACGTGCTCGACCACCTCCATGGCGAGCACCACATCGAATTTGTTGCCCGATCCGACCAGCGCCTCGGCGGTCGTCGCACGATAGTCGATGGCAAGGCCGCTCTGTTCCGCGTGCAGCCGGGCGACCTCGATATTGGTCGCGGATGGGTCGAGGCCGACCACTTCCGCGCCAAGCCGCGCCATCGGCTCGCTCAAAATCCCGCCGCCACAACCGATGTCGAGGAGACGCAGTCCGGCAAAGGGCTTTCCGGCCCTTGGGTCACGACCGAAATGCTGGACGACCGTGTCGCGAATATACCCGAGCCGCACCGGATTGAACCTGTGCAGCGGCCGGAATTTTCCGTCCGGGTCCCACCATTCCGCCGCCATTTTTTCGAATTTTCGGATCTCGGCGGGATCGACGGTGGTGTGTGTCCCGGTGAAATCGCCGTGCATAGTTGGTCCTCCGCAATTAATCCGGGGGCCAGAGTCGTGACGTGTGAAGCACGCGAAGAATGCGCACGGTCTCACCCTCTATTTCGTACACCAGAACGTAGTGCCTGTGGGCAACGATCTCGCGAGTACCCTCTACTCGTCCTGGCCGACCGATATGCGGAAAGCGCATCAGGCGAGCAGCCAAGCTCCGAAATCGCTCGTCGAGGTCCACTCGAGCTTCACCGGGTGCGGCTGGTGACCTTCCTCAATGTCGCGGCGCGCCGCTCGGCGAAGTGGGACTCGACGTCCTCGCTCGAGTTCACGCGCCCGACGCGTGCGTCGGCGATGCCGTCGGCCACCTTTCGGCGAAACCAAGCATCGTGCTCTGCAGCCTCGGCCCGGCTCTTCACGAAATCCCGCATGAAGTCGCGGAGAAGCTGCGAAGCTGTGCGATCGGCTGCCTTTGCCGCGTCGGCGAACGCAGACTTCAGCTCTTCGTCAACACGCACCACCACGGTCGATTTGGGCATCGGAGCACCTTACGATCGGTATTGCTCTGTATATACCGCGTATGACCCAGCCATGCCAGATGGGGAGCGCGAAGGCGAGCCTATTTCGCCATTGCTGCGATAAGGCGCGAAAAGTTGTCCACGAACCCCTGGAGGAATTTCTTCGTCGTCTCGTCTGCGATGTTGCCTTCCTCATCGATCAAGCCGTCCTTGAACTGCACATAGGCTTCCGGGCTTCCGAGGAGCGCCGCGAGGTGGCCGCCGACGATGATCTTGAGATGACTCTGGGCGACCGCGGTCGCGATGCCCCCCTTCGATGCGCCGATGATCGCGCCGACCTTCCCCTTGAGCGCGCTCTTGCCATAGGGGCGCGTCGCCCAGTCGATGGCGTTCTTCAGCGCCGCGGGGATAGAGCGATTGTGCTCCGGCGTGACGAAGAGCACCGCATCGGCCGCCGCGATCTGGGTCTTGATGCGCGTGACCGCCGGGGTCGGGTTCGTCTCGTTGTCCTGGTTGAAGAGCGGCAGGTCGTCGATCTTGACCGTCTCGAAAGCGAGCTTGCCCTCGGCGAGCTTCGCCAGCGCTTGAGCGAGACTCTTGTTGATCGAATCCTTGCGGATGCTTCCGACGATGACGGCGACCGTGTGCATGTGCTCCCCCAATCCTTGCACTGGGCAAATCATTTCCGGGATCACCCTTCATCTGGTGCGCGGCCGGGCGTGAGGCAAATCTTTCGACTCCGAGGGCCCTGCAGTTGCTAGCTGCCGCGGAAGCCGATAAAGAGCCGCAATCGGCGAGAAATCGCTGAAGCTCCC
>CAYTTC010000071.1:0-17464 GCA_964440525.1 uncultured Propylenella sp.
TGGCCGGCTGCATCCGGTTGACCATGGCGGAGAGGCCGAACACGAAGGCGAGCGGTGCCAGCATGATTACCCACTTCAACGGGCTCACGTAGAGTGCCTGCGCGACCGCCGGGTTCGACATGGCCAAGCTATAGGCGCCGTACGCGACGGCACCGGTGAGGGCGAGCCCGATCGCCATATTGTTGTAGATGCCGAGCATGAACGCGCGCAGACCCTGGTCGAGGGTCTCGACCCCTGCGCCGGTCCGGCCGCGAGCGGCAGGCGCATACCGCTGATCGAATTCAGCCATTGGAGATCCTCCTAAGAAATGCCCTGTCAGACATAAGGGCGTCGCCGCGAAATATGGCGATACAGGGTCCGGCACACAAGCCTTTCCGCGGGAAAACGCGCATTCCTACGGGATTTTAATGATGGCCCTCACAGGTTTTTGAGGAGCTGCGCCGGTTTGACCGAAAGGATGCGCCAGGTGCCGGCGAGGCCGAGACCCAGCGTGACGGCCAGCGCGGTGGCGGCGGCAGTCGCCGCGACGCTCGGATAGATCGTGAATTCGAGCTCCATGACATGCTTCACTACGTACCAAGCTGCCGCCGAGCCCGCCGCCACCGCGAAAAGCGCGGTCGCTATGCCGAGCAGGCCGTATTCCAGCGAGAAGGCGGTTAGGAGCATGGCTCGGGTGGCGCCGAGCGTCTTCAGCACGACAGCGTCCTGCCGGCGTTGCCGGTGGCCCGCGGCGAGCGCCCCGCCAAGCACCAGCATGGAAACGATGAGCGCCAGCGACGCGGCTACGCGGACGGCGAGCGCGAGATCGGCGACGATGGCGTTGACCGATTCGATTGCCTCGCGGACGCTGATCGAGGTGACGCCGGGCAGGGCGCGGGTTACGGCGGAAAGCACGGCTCGCTCGGCGTCTCGACTGGCGCCCGACTGGAGCCGTAGCGTCGCCAGGTGGGCATGCGGTGCGCCACGAAGCGTGTTCGGCGAAAACACCATGACGAAGTTGATGGAGAGCGATTCCCATTCGAGCTCGCGCAGGTTGGCGATCCGCGCCGTAATGGTCCGCCCGAGCACGTTCACGCCGATAGTATCCCCGACCGAAAGGCCGAGATTTTCCGCGATCTCGCGTTCGAGCGAGACGAGCGGCTCGCCGTCATAGTCGGGCGGCCACCACGCGCCGGCGACAACGGTGGAATTCTGCGGCAGGGTTTCCGAATAGGTGATGCCGCGATCGCCGCGGAGTGCCCAGCTCGATGCTCTGGCGCCGGTGAGATCCGAGGTCGGCGTGCCCGCCACCGCAACGATGCGGCCTCTCAGCATCGGGACTGTCTCCACCGTACCGCCCGGAACGGTCTCTTCGATCAGGCGGACGAAGGCATCCCGTTCCTGGTCCTGCACGTCGACGAAGAAGAAATCCGGCGCTTTCTCGGTGATCGAGCCGGAAAGCTGGTCGCGGAGATTGGTGTCGATCAGCGCGAGACTGACGAGGAGCGTTAGGCCGAGGCCGAGGGACAGGACGACGCTTGGGGTCAGAGCGCCGGGCCGATGGATGTTTCGCACCGCCAGCCGGAGCGTCGTGCCGCGCACCGTCCGGAAGCGCTGTGCTGCCGCCATGATGGCGATCGCCACGAGCCTCAGAACCACGAAAGCGCCGATCACGGCGCCGATATAGAAGAGCGAGAGCTGGCGGTCGCCGGCGAGGCGGACGGCGAGCGCGGCGAGCGCGAGGAGCGCCGCCAGCTGTGCGAGGCGATAGCGAAGCGGCGGTCTCAGCGGGGAGTGGATCGCCCGGTCGGCAAAGAGGCTCGAGGCTGGAAGTTGCCGCGCCCGGCCAAGTGGCCCGAGCGCAAAGCCGAGCGTGACCAACAGCCCGTAGACGACGGCGAAACCGAGCTCGGCCGGATAGATCCGGATCGCGGAAACCGGAACAAGATCGGCGAGCGCGGCCTTGGCGGCGAAAGGCAGCAGTGCGCCGACCGCCAGGCCAAACGCGATCCCGAGCCCGGCGAGGAGTAGAATCTGGATGAGATAGACCTGAAAAACCAGACCGTTCGGCGCGCCGAGGCATTTCAGCGTCGCGATGGCGGGGCGCTTCAGATCGACGAAGCTCGAAACCGCGTTGGCGACTCCGACGCCGCCGACGACAAGCGCGGTAAGGCCGACCAGAGTAAGAAATTGTGAAAAGCGCTCGATACTGCGGCTGAGGCTTGGAGCGGCGTTGTCACGCGAGCGGACGCTCCAGCCGGCTTCCGGAAAGCTCCGGCTTGCTTCGGCGCGCACCTGTCCGATGTCCGCGATCGAGTTTGCGCTCTGCGGCAGGCGAATCCGGTAAATCCAGGTGATCAAGCTTCCCGGCCGTACCAGTCCGGTTGTTCGTAGCGCCTCGAGCGGAATGATGAGGCGCGGGCCAAAGCCGATTCCGCTCGACAGGCGGTCGGGTTCGGACCGGATTGTGCCGCGGATTTCGAGCGTCGCCGTTCCGAGCCGGATCGGATCGCCCGGTGCGAACCCGAGTCGGTCGATGAGCTCCGGCGCTGCAAGTGCCCCGAAGCTGCTGTCCCGCAGCGCCATGGTGCCCTGTCCATCGGTCGAGCCATCTTCCAGGATGAGCGTTCCGCCATGCGGATAGGACGGATCGACCGCTTTCAGCTCGACCAACGCCTGGCTTTCCTCATCGCCCCGTCGCACCATCGCTCGCATCGAGGCGACCACGCCGAGCTCGCCCTTCGACCGGAAAAACCGCATTTCCTCAGGCGACGCTTCACGGTGCACGAGCGAGAATGCGACATCCCCGCCGAGAATGGTGCGCCCTTCACTCGAAATCCCTTCCGTCAGCGCGCGCGACACCGAGTTGACGCCGGCGATTGCTGCGACGCCGAGCGCGATGCAGGCGATGAAAACGTAGAAGCCGGAGAGCCCACCTCTGAGCTCGCGGAGCGCGAGCCGGAGTGCGACCGGTAAGCTCGTCCCGCTCATGAACGGGCGGCGGCCTTGTGAAGTGGCGTGGCGTCGGCCTCGATCTGACCGGCGGCGATCCTGACAGTCCGGTCGCAGCGTGCCGCAAGCTCCGTGTCGTGGGTGACGAGGACGAGCGTGGTGCCGCGCTCGGCGACCGCCGCGAAGAGGAGGTCGGCGATGTCGCTGCCCGTCTCGCCGTCGAGATTTCCAGTCGGCTCGTCGGCGATGAGTATGGATGGATCGATGGCGAGAGCGCGTGCGATAGCGACGCGCTGTTGTTCGCCGCCCGAAAGCTGCGCCGGATAGTGCGACAGCCGCTCGCCGAGACCGACCTGGCCGAGTACAGCCTCGGCCCGCGCGAAAGCGTCGGCTCTTCCGGCAAGCTCTAGCGGCACCGCGACGTTCTCGAGCGCCGTCATCGTTTGCATCAGGTGAAAAGCCTGAAAGACGAAGCCGATCTCGCGGCCGCGGAAGCGCGCGATCTGGTCTTCGTCGAGGCCGGAATAGTCCTTGCCGGCCACTGCGACACGTCCGGCGTCGATCCGCTCGAGCCCGGCGATCACCATGAGGAGTGTCGACTTCCCCGACCCCGACGGTCCCACCAGGCCGATGCTTTCGCCGCGGCGGACGGCGAGGTTGACGCTCCGCAGCACATGCACGCGCGCCGGTCCGCTGCCGAGCGTGAGGTCGACATTGTCGAGAAGGATGACGGGGTCGAGAAGGATGACGGGTTCAATCACGCCGCAGCAGCCTGTATCACTTGGGGGAATTCCGCATATGGGTTGAGGATGAACAAGTTCAAAATGCTGGGCCGCGCCTGCGCCGCTGGCTTTGCTGCGGGCTTGCTGACGAACGCGACGATCGCAGCGGCGGCGGAGCCCGCGAAGATCGTCGCGCTCGGCGACAGTCTCACCGCCGGCCTTGGGCTCGGCCCGGGCGAGTCCTTTCCCGAGCAGCTGGAAGCCGCGCTCAGGGCACGCGGTCACGACGTGACGGTCGCCAATGCCGGAGTGTCTGGCGACACGGCGTCTGACGGACTGGCGAGAGTCGACTGGTCGGTCCCGACCGGGGCGGACATCGTCATCGTCGAGCTCGGCGCCAACGATGCGCTGCGCGGCATCGATCCGGAGGTAACGCGAAAAGCTCTTTCGAGAATCATCGCGACGCTGACCGGTCGGGGCCAGGCGGTCCTGATTGCCGGGATGCTAGCGCCACGCAATCTCGGCAATGAGTATGCTCGGGCGTTCGATGCGATCTATCCCGACCTTGCCGCCGAATACCACGTCGCCCTCTATCCCTTCTTCCTCGCGGGTGTGGCAGCGGATCCCGCGCTCAACCAGGCGGACGGCATGCATCCCACCGCGGCGGGCGTGACCAAGATCGTCGAAGGGATGGTCGCCGATGTGGAGGCGCTCGTGGAGGCAGCAGCCGCCGGCGGGTGATCTCACCAGCCGCCGAGCCAAGCGGCGCCGATGATGGAGCCTGCTCCGTCCGGGCGGTCTTCCTGCACGATTATCGCGCAGGCGTCGACGCCGTCTCCCATCAGCTCGTGGTCAGGAAGCGTGATCTTGACCGCCTCGCCGTCCCACATGCCGATCGGCCGCATGGTGCGCACGACATTGTAATAGTCGATGGTGGAGCCGGCGTTTTCGCCGCGGGCGATCGCGACCTCGGCCTCCGAGGTGAGCAGCACAAGGCGGATTGTCGCCGGCCAGAGGTGTGGCACTGGTCCTCCCGCCACTTCGATCTCGACGGTGCCGTCGCCGTGGCGCATCGTGACCGGAACAGGGAGGGCGGATTGCGCTATCGCCGCTTCCACCGCGTCGCGGTCGCTGCCGACGAAATCTGCGCGGCCGTTCACCACGATTTGCGGCGTGTAAACGCGGCGGGTCCCATGGACGGCCGCATAGTTGCGCTGCCTGTCTGTGTGCGCCGGATCGCTCAACGTGTCGCGCCAGCCGAGATAGTCCCAGTAATCGACGTGAAGCGAGATGGCCACGACATCGTCGCGCTCGGCGAGTTCGGCGAAGAAGGCATCGGCGGCGACGCAGGACGAGCAGCCCTGGCTGGTGAAAAGCTCGACTATGGCTTTCGGCGCGCTACGCGTCTCAGGTCCGCCGGCGACCGTCATCGACGCGATTACGCACGCGAAAAGACCCGCGGTTACTCCAGCGAAGTGCCTCATGCGGCTCAGCTACGACCTCAATCCTGTCACTGACCAGTCACAATGGATTGACACACGGCTAATTGAAGACGGAGGGGGCGGATGCTATTAAGAATGCGAGCCCTCCGACCAATCTGGATGCTGAGTTCAAGCGATCGCCGCGAGACCGTTCGCTTCAACTAGCGCTAGAAGCTTCAGCGAAGCACCGGCGGGACGCTTCTCGCCGCGCTCCCACTGGCTGATGAGGCCGGTGGAGACGTTCAGATACCGTGCAAGAACCGCCTGACTGACGTGCTCGCGTTCCCGCAGCGCCTGAATCTCTGCCGAGGAGAGAATGCGGACGGGTGTGAGGCAAAGCGCATCAAACTCGCGCAACGTGCGCTTGTTCATGACGCCGGCGTCGTGAAGGTTCGAGGCGGCTTCATGGATGGCCGCCAGTGCGTTGGAGCTATAGGTCTTGCTCACGTCCATTCCACCTCTCGTAAGGCGCCACCCCTGATCGCCGCCTCTATGGCGGCAGCGTCATAGCTCAACAATTCTCTCGCAAGCCTCTTGAAGGCTCTCGTTTCGTCTGCCCCTAATTCTCGCGGGCGTTCTTTGCAAACCCATAGACAAAAACCGCCCTCTCTCCGCGCCGATAGCAGATGATGGACCGAAATCCACCGGACCTTCCCTCGTTGGGCCGCGAAATCCTTTGCTTCACGACGCCTCCACCAAGATCTGCGTCGATCTTCCCCCGTTCGGCTTGCTTGATCGCCGCGCGCAGCGAAACGTCATCTATGCCTTGTTTGTGCGCGAACCGACCAAACCATCTGGTCTTGAATATCCGCAACGCCACGTTCGTTCCGATCGGCGTCTTTATATAACACTTGGTGTTATAGTATCAAGGCTGCGTCATCTGGGCTGACTCTATGCCGCCTGCTTCACCAAATTCCTCAGCACGTAGTGCAGAATGCCGCCGTTGCGGAAATATTCAAGCTCGTCGAGGGTGTCGATCCTGACGAGCATGGGCACCTCGATTTTTCGGCCGTCGGTGAACGCAATCTCCGCAAGTGCTACTTGCCGCGGCTTGAGATCGGCGATGCCGCGGAACGTGACCTTCTCGTCGCCTTTCAGCCCGAGACTCTGCCAGCTCGTTCCCTCCTCCAGCACCAGCGGGAGGACGCCCATGCCGACGAGATTCGACCGGTGGATGCGCTCGAAGCTTTGCGCGATGACCGCCCTGACGCCGAGAAGCCGCGTGCCCTTGGCCGCCCAGTCGCGTGATGAGCCGGTGCCATATTCCTTGCCCGCGAAGATGACGAGCGGCACCTTCTCTTCCTGGTAGCGCATGGCCGCGTCGTAGATCGGCAGCCTGTCGCCCGACGGATGGTGGATGGTGACGCCGCCCTCGACGCCCGGCACCATCTGGTTCTTGATGCGGATGTTGGCGAAGGTGCCGCGCATCATCACTTCGTGGTTGCCACGTCGTGCGCCGTAGGAGTTGAAATCCACCGGTCGCACCTGATGCGAAATGAGGTACTGGCCGGCGGGGCCGTCGCGCTTGATCGAGCCCGCCGGAGAAATGTGATCCGTGGTGATCGAATCGAGGAAGAGCCCAAGGATGCGGGCGCCCACGATGTCGGTGAGGGGCTCCGGGGTTGGCTTCATGTTGGTGAAGTAAGGAGGGTTCTGCACGTAGGTCGAGCCGTCCGGCCAGCGATAGGTGAGGCCGCCCTCGACCTGGATCTTCCGCCAATGATCGTCGCCCTTGAAGACGTCGCCGTAGCGCGCGCGGAACATTTCTTGCGAGATAACCTGGCGGATGATTGTGGCGATCTCCGCCGAAGTCGGCCACAGGTCCTTCAGAAAAACCGGCTTGCCGTTCTGATCCATGCCGAGTGGCTCTCTCGTGATGTCGACCTTGAGCGAGCCCGCGAGGGCGTATGCCACGACCAGTGGAGGCGAGGCGAGGTAGTTGGCGCGGACGTCCGGATTGACGCGGCCCTCGAAGTTCCGGTTGCCGGAAAGGACCGCGCAGGCAACGAGGTCATGCGCATTGATCGCTTCGGAGATCGGCTCGGGAAGCGGCCCCGAATTGCCGATGCAGGTCGTGCAGCCATAACCGACGAGATTGAAGCCGAGCGCGTCGAGATGCTCCTGCAGGCCCGCCTTGGCGAGATACTCCGTCACCACCTGCGAGCCGGGCGCAAGCGATGTCTTCACCCAAGGCTTCGGCCTCAGCCCTTTCTCATGTGCTTTCTTGGCAAGCAGACCGGCGCC
Source organism: uncultured Propylenella sp. (assembly GCA_964440525.1). Classification (GTDB taxonomy): domain Bacteria; phylum Pseudomonadota; class Alphaproteobacteria; order Rhizobiales; family Afifellaceae; genus DASWJZ01. Next base: position 7,379 of record CAYTTC010000071.1, read on the forward strand.
GATCAGCACGCTCGGATTGGACGTGTTGGTGCACGATGTGATGGCCGCGATGACCACATGCCCGTCGGCGATCTCGTAATTCGTGTTCTCGACGCTGGCCGTTCTCGGCTCGCCGGCGCGGATTTCCTGCATTGCCTTCTCGAATTCCTGCGCCGCAGCCGAAAGGGCCACGCGGTCCTGCGGGCGCTTCGGCCCGGCGAGGGAGGGGACGACGGAGGCGAGATCGAGCTCCAGCGTATCGGTGAACTCCGGGTCCGGCGCGTCGTCGGCCCGCCACATGCCCTGCGCCTTGGCATAGGCTTCGACCAATGCAACGCGCTCGGGATCGCGCCCGGTCGCGGTCAGATAGGTGATCGTGTCGCGCTCGATCGGGAAGAGGCCGCAGGTGGCGCCGTATTCCGGCGCCATGTTGCCGATCGTCGCGCGGTCCTCGACGGTCAGTGTCGACAGGCCGGGTCCGTAGAATTCGACGAATTTGCCGACGACGCCCTTCTTCCTGAGCATCTGCGTGACAGTCAGCACCAGGTCGGTCGCCGTCGTTCCCTCCGTAAGCTTGCCGTCGAAGCGGAAGCCGATCACCTCCGGGATGAGCATGGAGATCGGCTGGCCGAGCATGGCGGCCTCCGCCTCGATGCCGCCGACGCCCCAGCCGAGGACGGAGAGGCCGTTCACCATAGTGGTATGCGAATCTGTGCCGACGAGCGTATCCGGGAAAGCATATGTGACCTGTGCGCCATTCTCGATCTCGTCGCGTGTCCACACGGTCTGCGCCAGATATTCGAGATTCACCTGGTGGCAAATGCCGGTCCCCGGCGGCACGACACGAAAATTCTCGAACGCCGCCTGACCCCAACGAAGGAAGGTGTAGCGCTCGCCGTTCCGCTCGTACTCCATGTCAACGTTCTTTTCGAACGCATTGGGACTGCCAAAGAAATCGACCATGACCGAGTGGTCGATGACGAGGTCGACAGGCACCTGCGGATTGATCCGACGCGGATCGGCGCCAAGATGCGTCGTAGCATCGCGCATGGCCGCGAGGTCGACGACCGCCGGCACCCCCGTGAAGTCCTGCATCAGCACGCGCGCCGGCCGGTAGGCGATCTCGCGGTTGGAGCAGCGCTTCTCCAGCCAGGCGACGACGGCGCGGATATCCTCGGCAGTGACGCTTCGCCCATCCTCGAAGCGGAGCAGGTTTTCGAGCAGCACCTTGAGCGAAAAGGGGAGGCGAGGGATACCTTGGAGGCCGTTTCGTTCGGCGTCCGGCAACGAGAAATAGGTGTAGGTCTTGCCGGCGATATCGAGGGTGCGACGGCATTTGAAACTGTCGAGCGATGGCTGGGACACGGGATTGGGCTCCTTGTCGATGCAACCGCGAATGCCGCCGCTTTCAGAGCCGACGGCCGCGTGGGCACGGCGTAGTTTGAAAGCGCCGGCGAGGAGGAGCGCCTGTCGCGCCGGGCCGCTGCGGATATAGTGGATTTTGTGAGCCGGCGCCAGAGTCTGGAGTCGCTCTAACCTGCAAGGCGCAAATCTCGAATGCCGTCCGCAGCCTATGCCGCGCTTGCCATTGAGGCGAAAGACCTTGCGTGCAATCGCGGCGGTCGCATCGTTTTCTCCGGCCTCTCCTTTCGCCTGGACCGGGGGCGACTTCTCGCGGTGACCGGGCCGAACGGCTCGGGCAAGTCGAGCCTGCTCCGCCTCCTCGCCGGCCTCCTTCTTCCGGAAGCCGGGAGTTTTCGTGTCGAGGGACGCAGCGGGGACGATGCGGTGACCCATTATCTCGGCCATGCAGATGCGTTGAAGCCGGCGCTGACCTTGCGCGAGACGCTCGGCTTCTGGGGCGTGGTTTATCAGCAGGGCCGGGTGCCGGTTGACGCGGACCTCAACGAATGCGCCGAGAGGGTCGGCCTTCGCCATGCGCTCAATCTTCCGATCGGAGTTTTCTCCGCCGGCCAGCGACGCCGCGCCGCGCTTGTCCGGCTCCTTCTCTCACCGCGCCCGCTCTGGCTGCTGGACGAGCCCACCTCCTCGCTCGACCGCGAGGGCGAGACGCTGCTCGGTTCGCTGATGGCCAATCACCTTTCCGCCGGCGGGCTGATCGTCGCCGCCACGCATCAGGATCTCCCCGTCAGCGCAGATCAGACACTCGACCTTGGCTCAAGGCAATGACGACGCTCCTCGCCCTTGCGGGTCAGACGCTGCGGCTCGGCGTGCGCGCGGGCGGGGGCGCTATCGTTGGGCTCGTCTTCTTCCTGGCGGTGGTGACCGTCATCCCCTTCGGCGTCGGCCCCGATCTCAAGCTCCTCGCTCGCATCGGCCCGGCAATTTTGTGGATCGCCGCACTGCTCGCCTCGCTCCTCGGGCTCGAACGTCTTTTCGGCGCCGACCGGGAGGACGGCTCGCTCGACCTCTACGTCGTCTCGGGCGAGCCGCTCGTTATCTATGCGCTCGGCCGCGCCGCCGGCCATTGGACCCTGACCGGGCTGCCGCTCGTCATAGCAGCGCCCATTCTTGGGCTGCTCCTCAATCTGGAGCCGCGGGCCATGGCAGCCGTAGCACTGACGCTCCTGGTGGGGTCGCCGGCGCTGACTTTGATCGGTGCGGTCGGGGCGGCGCTGACCGCCGGCCTGCCGCGCGGTGGGCTGCTCATTGCCGTGCTCGTGCTGCCGCTGACGGTTCCGGTGCTCATCTTCGGCGTTTCAGCCACGCTCGGTGCGATTTCCGATCCGGAGCCGTTTCTGTCGCCCTTCCTGCTCCTTTGCGCCTCGACCCTTGCGGCGCTCGCGCTCGCGCCGATCGCTGCCGCCGCTGCGCTGAAGCTCGCGCTGGAGTGATTTCGCGTTTGAAGTGCCGCATTGCCGACGCGCAGCCGGGAGAATAGTTACGGGCCATGCCGAGCCTCACCGAGCTTGCCAACCCGACCCGGTTTCTCGCCTTTTCAGCGCGCATACTGCCGTGGCTTGCGGCGAGCGCGGCGAGCCTCTTCGCGCTCGGCCTCTATCTCGCGCTCTTCGTCGCGCCGGCCGATTACCAGCAGGGCGACAGCGTCCGCATAATGTATGTGCATGTGCCGGCCGTGATCCTCGGCATGGGATGCTACGTGCTGATGGCGATCGCGGCGCTCGGCACGCTCGTCTGGCGGCATCCGCTCGCAGACGTCGCCGCCAAAAGGGCGGCGCCGCTCGGCGCCGCGTTCACCTTCCTCGGCCTCGTCACCGGCTCGATCTGGGGCAAACCCATGTGGGGCGCGTGGTGGGTGTGGGACGCGCGGCTCACCTCGTTCCTGGTTCTTCTCATCATGTATCTCGGGCTGATCGCGCTCTGGCGCGCCTTCGAGGACCCGGCGCGCGCCGGCCGCGTCGCCGCAATCCTCATCCTGGTCGGCTCCATCAACCTCCCGATCATCAAGTTTTCCGTCGACTGGTGGAACACCCTGCATCAGCCGGCGAGCATCTTGAGGATCGGAGGGCCGAGCATCTATCCCTCGATGCTCTGGCCGCTTCTCGCCATGCTCGCAGCCTTCGCGACGCTTTTCGTGGCACTCCTGCTCGCCGCCATGCGCGCCGAGATCTATCGGCGGCGCATCCGCGCGGCCGAGCTTTTGGCGGCGCGGCCGGCGGCCGCGCCGAGCAAAGCGGCTCCAGCGTGACCCACCTTGGCTACATTCTCGCTGCCTATCTCGCGACGGCCATCGTGCTTCTCGGAATGGTGGCCTCGGTGATGCTCGACCTCGGCCGACAGAAGCGCAAGCTCGGGCGGCTCGAAGCCGAGGGCAAGCGCCGTCGTTCGGAGGTATCGCGTTGAGCAAGACCAGTGGGGTCGCGTCGGGCGGGACGTCCTCAACCCGAAGCAGGCGGGCTTGGCTCCTCCTGCCGCTCGTCGCGTTTCTGGCGCTGGTCGCGCTCTTCTATTTCAGGCTCGGCACCGGCGATCCCTCGCGCATCCCGTCTGCACTCCTGAACAAGGCCGTGCCAGATTTTTCGCTTCCGCCGATCGAGGAGGGACGGGGTGTCGGACTCTCCGACGAAGACCTCGCAACGGGCGTTCACGTCGTGAATGTGTGGGCGTCCTGGTGCGGGCCGTGTCGCCTCGAGCACCCGATCCTGATGCGGCTTGCCGTCGACAAGCGCTTCGACGTGGTCGGGATCAACTACAAGGATGTGCCGGAAAATGCGCAGCGCTTCATCGGCGCGCTCGGCAATCCTTTCGAGAAAATCGGCGCCGACCGCGAGGGGAAGACCGGTATCGACTGGGGCGTTTATGGCGTGCCCGAAACCTTCATCGTTAAGGACGGCATCATCGTCCACAAATTCATCGGGCCCCTCAGCGAGCAGGGCCTCGCGTCAGATTTCATGCCCGTGATCGAGAAAGCTCTCGTGCCGGGCTGAGCAATTCTGGCCTAGCCCTTCTCGGGCTCGGGCAGCGCGTGGCGTTGGATGAGCGGCATCTGCGTGAGGGTGAAGACGACGGTCAGCGGCATGATGCCGAAAACCTTAAAGCTCACCCAGAAATCGGTCGAAAAACTCCGCCAGATCACTTCGTTCAGCACGGCGAGCGCGAAGAAGAAGATTCCCCAGCGAAAAGTGAGTTTTCGCCAGCCCTCATCGTCGAGGCGGAACACGGAATCGAAGACGTAGCCGAGGAGCGGCCGCCCGAAGAAGAGCCCGCCGAGGAGCGCCGAGCCGAACAGCGCGTTCACGATCGTCGGCTTCATCTTGATGAACTCGTCGTTCTGCAGCCAGAGCGTCAGCCCGCCGAAGATGAGCACCACGATGCCGGTGACGAAGGGCATGATCGGCAGGCGTCGCGTCAGCGCGAATGAGACGGTAAGCGCGATCAGCGTGGCGACGATGAACAGCGCGGTGCCGACGAAGAGGCGGCCGCCGAGCGCGGCGAGCGGCGGGACGATTTCGGCGAGCGTCTCGCCATAGGCGTTGCCGAAGAAGAACACGCCGAGCGGCCCGAGTTCCAGCGCAAGCTTGAGGAAGGGGTTGAGCTCCTTCCTTCGCGGGTCGTTCGGGCCGCGCTCGAAAAGTCCCATCAGTCCAGTCCTGCTATCGCGCGCGAAAAGTCGCGGGACGAAAAAGGTTGAAGATCATCAATGGCTTCTCCGACGCCGATGAAGTGGACCGGCAGGCCGTTTTTCGCGGCGATCGCCACCAAAATTCCGCCGCGCGCGGTTCCGTCGAGCTTTGTCATTACGAGCCCCGTCACTCCTGCCTGGTCACGGAAAACCTCTACTTGATTCAAAGCGTTCTGGCCGGTTGTAGCATCGAGCGTCAATAACACCGCATGCGGGGCGGAAGGATCCTGCTTCTTCAGCACCCGCAAAACCTTGGCGAGCTCTGCCATCAGCTCCGCCTTGTTGTGCAGGCGCCCAGCGGTGTCGACGAGGAGGACGTCGGTGCCCAATTCCTTCGCCGCGGCAAGGGCCTCGAAGGCGAGGCCGGCGGCGTCGGAGCCGGGGGCGCGGGCGATGACGGGGGCGCCGGACCGCTCGCCCCAGATCTTTAGCTGCTCGATCGCCGCGGCGCGAAAAGTGTCGCCGGCGGCGAGCATTACGCGCTTTCCCTCAGAGCGGAAACGAGCGGCGAGCTTGCCGATCGTCGTGGTTTTTCCGGTGCCGTTGACGCCCACGACGAGGATGACGAAGGGTCTATGCACCGGGTCGATCACGAGCGGCCTCGCCACCGGCGCCAACACCTTTTCCACTTCCGCCGCAAGGACTTGCCGCACCTCTTCGGGCGTGATTTCCTTGTCGAGGCGCTCGCGCGCCAGAGCCTCGACGATGCGCGAGGCGGTGGCGGTGCCAAGGTCGGCCTTCAGCAGCAAATCCTCAAGCTCTTCAAGCGATTCCGCGTCGAGCTTTCGCTTGGTGAAAACGCTGGAAATTCCGGTGGTTAGCGACTGCGAGGAGCGGGAAAGGCCGGATTTCAGCCGCTCCCAAAAGTTTCCGCGCGCCGGGTCATCAGAAGTGGATTCGGCTGGCGCCTCAATAGGTTGGCTCGGGGCCGCTGGCTCGGCCGCATCGTCGCTGCCGAACAGGCGGCCGAGAAAACTGCGCTTTGATTCCGCCATCAGGCCGCTTCCAAAATTGCGAGGGCAGACAGGCGCTTGGCGTCGAAATCTACAATCCTCGCTGAGACGATTTCGCCGCGCACGGCGTGGTCCAGCGCGACTGGAAGATAGTGCTCGGTGCGGCCAAATCCGGGTTTTTCGACCAAAATTTTTCGGGTCTTTCCGACCTCCGAGGAGAGGCGCGCAAACAATGCACTATGGCCCGCGTGGCGCACCGTGCGGGCCCTCTGCTGGACCAAAACAGGGTTCAACTGGCGCATGCGGTCGGCGGGAGTGTTTTTCCGCGGCGAGTAGGGAAAAACGTGGAGAAACGTCAGCCCGCATTCCTCGACAATGGAGAGCGTGTTCTCAAACATTTTTTCCGTCTCGGTCGGAAAGCCGGCGATCAAATCGGCGCCGAAGACGATTTCGGGGCGGAGTTTTCGCACCTCGTCGCAGAAGCGGATCGCGTCGGCGCGAAGATGGCGGCGCTTCATGCGCTTCAAAATCATGTCGTCGCCCGACTGCAGCGAGAGATGCAGATGCGGCATCAGCCGCTCCTCCTCGGCGAGTGCGCGGAGGAGATCGGGGTCGACCTCGACGGAATCGATCGAGGAAAGGCGGAGCCGCTCGAGCGACGGCACATGCGTCAGGATTTTTCTGACCAACGCGCCGAGCTTCGGTTTTCCCGGCAGGTCGGCGCCCCAGGCGGTGATGTCGACACCGGTCAGGACGATCTCGCGATAGCCGTTTTCCGTGAGGCGGCGGATCTCATTGACCACCGCGCCCATCGGCACGGAGCGCGAGGGGCCGCGCGCGTAGGGGATGATGCAAAACGTGCAGCGATGGTCGCAGCCGTTCTGCACCTGCACGAAGGCACGCACCCAAGTCGGGTCCGGGGCATAAGAGCCGTCGAGCAGGTGCGCGGCGGTCTCGCGCATGGAAAAAATGTCGCCGACCAGGATTTTTTCCTCCGCGCCGATGCCGAAATCAGAAAGCGCGCGATAGGATTCTTGGGAAAGCTTTTCTTCGTTGCCGAGGACGAGATCGACCTCCGGCATTTTCGCAAAAGTTTCGGGCTCGGTCTGTGCCGCGCAGCCGGTGACGATGATTCGCCGTTGCGGCTCTTCGCGCCGCGCGCGGCGGATCGCCTGCCGTGCCTGGCGGACGGCCTCAGCGGTGACGGCGCAGGTGTTGACGAGGATCGCGTCGTCGAGCCCCGCCTCGGCGGCGCGGTGCGTCATCACCGCCGTCTCGTAGGCGTTCAGGCGGCAGCCGAAGGTGAGGGTTTCAATGGGCATTCGAGGAGGGATGTAGCGCGGATGGCGCTTCAGTCAAATGCGGGGCGGTGGCGGCGCGCACTAACCTTCTCCCCGCAAACCCGGATGCTTCCGGGTTTGCTTGTTTAGAGTGCTGAAGTCGGGAACACCCGACTTCAGGTGGGAGAAGGTGGCCCCGCGCTTTGCGCGGGGTCGGTTGAGGGGAGCGTAACTGCGACGGAGCGGCTGATGTCAGGTTTCTCGCTTCGCGCACCCCTCATCCGCCCTTTGGCAGAGCCAAAGGGCACCTTCTCCCACAAGGGGAGAAGGTTTTCTCGCGGCTCGCCCTCACGCCGCCACGCCTTCGCGCGTAAACGCGCCGGTCTCCGGATCGAACATTCCGGAAAATTCGAGCTCGACCGGGCCGGTCATCCAGACGTGGTCGCGATCGTCCCATTCGATCTGGAGTTCTCCGCCGGGGAGGGTGACGGTCGCGGCGCGGCCGGTGCGCTTGGTGCGCGCGGCGGAGACGAGGGCGGCGCAGGCGGCGGTGCCGCAGGCGCGGGTCAGCCCGACGCCACGCTCCCAGGTGCGGAGCGTGATCGCGTCCTTCGCCGTCACATGCGCCAGAGAAATGTTGGCGCGCTCGGGAAAAATCGGATGGTTTTCCAGCATCGGCCCAAAACGCTCGAGGTCGTGGGCCCAGACGTCGTCGACCCAAAAGATCGCGTGCGGATTGCCGATATTGGCGACGGAGGGCGAATGCAGGATCGGCGCGTCGATCGGCCCGATCTGCAATTCGATGGCGCGCGTATCGCGAAACTCTTCCGCCAGCGGGATCTCCTGCCAGCCGAATTTTGGGACGCCCATGTCGACGGCGATGAGGTCGGAATAGGGCATAACACCAACCTTGTCGTCATGCCCGGACTTGATCCGGGCATCCATTCCGGACCGCTCAGTGACTGGCGCGGCCGTGACGGAATGGGTTGCCGGGTCAAGCCCGGCAATGACGACAGAGGGGGTTTGTTGAGCGTGCTCCGAGCCGCCTGGCCTCGCGACGAGAAGGCCGACGACCGTCTCGATCGCCACGGATTCTAGCCCGCTCTCGTCCATCAGCAGCCGGCCGACGCAGCGCGTGGCGTTGCCGCAGGCCTCGACCTCGCCGCCATCGGCATTGTCGATGCGCATGAAGGCGTCGGCGCCCGACTTCGCCTGCTCGATGGTGATGAACTGGTCGAAGCCGACGCCCGACGCGCGGTCGGCAAGCGCGCGGATCACGTTTGGCGCCGGGCGCACCGGCGCACCCCTCGCGTCAACGATGAGAAAATCGTTGCCGAGGCCGTTCATTTTTCGGAACGGGATCATGGGCATGGGGCAAGGCTCCAGAGGGAGCTATATGGCGGAAAGGGCGGGGGAATTAAAGGAGATCCCTTAGGCGTAGCGAGGCGCGGGGACGCAGGTTTTGCGACAACTTGCTCGTCTTACGAGCGCCGGCTAATATCCGTAAGTGCCTCTTGGGGGGAAGCGATGGCGACAAAAGCGGCAAAAAAGTCAGTTGCGAAGAAATCTGCCAAGCGACCCGCTAAAAGAACGGCGAAAAAGAAAGCAGCCAGAAAGCATAAGCACTCGACCGGGGGAACAGGGCCGAGAAAAATCGCATGATTAGGACGAAGGAGTATAAATGAAACTTGAAGACTATCGCTAGACTTTCTACGAGTTTTCGGGCAAACTCAGCGATATAAATAGACAGCTAGCTTTTGCTGCAATTGCAATCATCTGGCTATTTAAAACCGATGTCGACGGTGTAATTTCCATACCAGAAAGACTTTTGACGCCAAGCGTGCTTATAGTGATATCGCTTATACTTGACTTACTTCAATATTGTCTGGCCTCTCTAATTTGGAGGTTTTTCTACATATGGAAAGAAAAGGCTGGTACGAGTGAGGACGAAGAGCTGATGCATAGTATATGGTTGGACAGGCCAATATATTTTCTATTCGTGGGCAAGGTTTCTTTGCTAATTGTAGCCTACATCTTCATATTGAAATTCTTAGTAGTCACACTGGTTCGCATTTCGAGCTAAGACAGACCCTGCGCGCCTGGAAACAAGGGCGGGCCAAGCGTAATTTCTTAGTAGGCGCATTATCTTTGTCGACGACCAAGAGCTCGTTGCCCGAGGCCGTTCATTTGCCGAACGGGGTCATAGGCATGGGCAAGGCTCCAGAGGGAGCTATATCGCGGAAAGGGGTGGGGAATTAAAGGAGTGGCTCGACGCGACTCGCCTTGTCATGAGGTGGCTCCCGGTTCCTGCGTGGTTTCAGCTTCTGCGCCTGCGGTGGAACTAGGCTTGGTTGCGGCGTTCGATTCATGCCGCTCCAGCGCAGACTGCTCAGCTTCCTGCCGAAGGACCTCGGGGCCCACTGTGGCTGGCTCAACTTTGTCTTCCTTGAGTTTCGGAGCCGGAGCTAACCAGGGCCTGAGATGCTGACCGACCCGTTCGTAGAACTCGGCCACTGTCTGCTCCATTTCAATTAGGAAGTTCCGCCGCTGCGAGAACTTCGCTGCCAAGTCCTTGGCCAACACGACCTCGAATGAGTATGCAACACTTCCAAGCCGATCCTGCGAGGCGGCGTCGGGGTTCTCGCGCAGTGTCGCGAGCGCGTGCTGTGTATGCGCGCTTCGACCTGGCCAGTACAGGCGGACGTGGATTCCGTCGGCGTCGGCTCGATTTAGTTGCCGAACCAGCCAATTGAGGCGTGCTTTCGTGCTC
>CAYTTC010000072.1:0-17457 GCA_964440525.1 uncultured Propylenella sp.
CGTCGGCGCCGTCGAGCCGGACGAGGCGCCTGGCGTTGCTCTTCGCCGGGTAATTCGCGTCGACGATGACAATCTCGTCGCCGTGGCCCATGGCCCGCAGAATGAGCAAGAGCTCTGGCGTCAGCAGCGGGTCGATACCAAGCAGCATGGCGTCTCCTCAGACGGTCTCTTTGTTGGGAACCATCGCGTCGGGGCGAAGGCGGGCGTGCATCTCCATTACCCCTTCATAGCGCCGACCAGCAAACCACGGGCGATTTGCTTCTGCAGGGCCACCGTGATTGCCACGACGGGGGCGATCATGATGACGATCAGCACCGACATGTAGCCCCACTCGGGGCCGCGCGTTCCATTCTGAGCGGAAACGAGAATGGGCATGGTCTGGGCGTTGGCGTTAGAGAGGAAGAGGGCCAGCAAATACTCGTTCCAGGCAAGAATGAGGACGAGGAGGAAGGTTGCGACCAGGCCGGCGCGCACGAGCGGCAGCGCGATCATGAAGAAGATGCGGAATTTCGACGCGCCGTCGATCTGCGCGCTTTCTTCGAGCTCGATCGGGATGGCGGCGAAGAAGTCGCGCGTCAACCACACCACGATCGGCAGGTTGACGGCCGTATAGGTCGCGATGAGGGCGATCTGTGTGTCGAGCAGGTGCAGCTGCTGGAACATGAGATAGATCGGCAGGACCGCGACGACCGGCGGCATGATGCGGTTGGAGATCATCCAGAATTCGATGTCGTTGTTGCCGAGCGCGCGCTTGAACCGCCGCGCGATCGTGACGAGGAAGGTGACGAAGAGCGCGATCGCGACGCCGAGCGCCACCTGCCACGGAACCGAGAACAGCGCCACCGCCGCGACCGTTGCGGCGAGGAGAAGGATGAACGTCACGATCGCGGCGATCTTCACCTGGAACCGCATGCGCACCAAGGCGTAGGCGGCGAGCGAGCCGATGATGACGGCAAGCACCGTGCTGGCGAGCGAGACCACGACGGAATTGACATATGGCCGCAGCGTGTCGCGCCCGAGGTCGAAGAAGATGTAGCTCCAGTTCTCCAGTGATGGAACGAAATCGAGGAAGGGCACGTAGAAGGGGCCGGAATCGATGTCGATGCGGATCTTGAAGGACGTGACGAGCACCCAATAGAGCGGAACCAGCACAACAAGCGTCCAAAGGATCAGCGCTGCGTAGGTGAGGAACTGGATCGCCGGCGAGCGCCCACCCAGTTCCTTCCGGTCGAACAGGCGTTGGCCGAGCGATAGTGAGGGAGCGGCGCTCATCCCTGATGCATCCGGGCGCGGCGGACGGCGTAGTTGAAGAACGAAACGCAGGTGATCGTGGAGACGAAGAGCAGGATGTAGCCGATGGCAGCCGAGCCGCCGAGATCCTGCGTCCGCCAGGCGATGAAGGAGTGGAGCGTCATCGATTCCGTTGCAAGGCCCGGCCCGCCGTTGGTGAGCACGTTCGGCAGGTCGACGATCTTGAACGCCTCGATCAGGCGGATCAGCACGACGGTGGCGCCGACGGGGGCGATGGCCGGCCATGCGCGGCGGCGCATCGACCTTCGGCTTTCTCGGCCGTCTGATAACCGCAACTATGAGCCATAGCGGGCGCACCGGCCATGACGCAGAGGGCGGAAGCGCCCGCCAACCAAGTTCGTATCCTCATTTCATTCCTCCCTTTTCACGGCGCTTTGCGCCGCAATCGTTGCCCCGTTGGGGCGCTTCTCACGGCTCAAACAGATCTGGTCGTTCGGCCGCGAATTTGTGGAGTTGCTTCAAACCATTGCCGAGGTGGACGCGCATCGCGTCGGCAGCGCCTACGGCGCTTCTCTGTGCAAGCTCGACGACGATGGCTTTGTGCTCGGCGATCGTTTCGGGATTGCGTCGGGGCGTTGGGAGCAGCAGCCTGCGGATCCGCTCGGTCTGCGAGCGCGCCGATTCCACGCCCTCCGCCACTCTGCGGAAGGCAAGCCGCGCGATCAGCGTCGAATGGAAGCGCGTGTCGAGGAGATAGAACTCCTCAATGTCGCGGGCGCTGGCTGCGGCGGACTGATAGTCGACGATCAGCCTCAACCGGTCGAGCGTTTCCTCGTCCATGTCGGGAGCGACGCGCCGGACGGTCGCGACCTCCAGCGCCTCGCGCACAAAGGCCGCCTCCACAACGTCGCTCAGGCGGATGCGGGTGACATAGGTGCCCTTTTGCGGCTCCACCGTAACCAGCCGCTCCTCCGACAGCCGCGTCAGCGCCTCCGACAACGGCTGGCGGGAGACTTCCAGCCGCTCGCATATCTCGGATTTGTCGATCTGGGCGCCGGGCTCGAGCTTCAGCGAAATAATCGCCGCGCGCAGCTCCTCGTAGACGAGCCCGGATTTCGAGCCGGCCTTTCGCGCCGTCCGGCGCATCAGCTGTTCGCTGTATGACAAGGACGCTTCCCCCTTAAGCAATGGTAACGTACTAACATTTCAGTCTGCAATAGGCTGAACTGCCTTTCAGCCCGACGCTTGCTTCAGGCCCACACGGAATGGTTGTTGAGCAAAGCCGCATCGCCGGTTACCGACGATTTCTTCAAATTTGACAAGAATTTAGTAACTTCGGGCAAACCCTTTTTTTACGCTATGCCTTTAGAAGACGTGGCGGGGGACGCAGCCTGGTTCCGCGTTCCGTCCCTCATTGTCCCTGTTAGAGTGTTGCCAGCGGCGGCCGATGTCGACACGTCAGCGTAAGCAGTCGAAGATACGGCCGCTGCTCCTTCCTTTCTGGTGCCTCCTCGTCATGGGATATTTCGCCTACCACGCGGTGGAGGGCGATTACGGGCTTTTCGCGCTCGGAAAGCTCAAGGACCGGGTCGCTTCGCTGCAGGCGGAGCTCGCGATCGCACGGGCGGAACGCGAGCAGATGGAGCGCCATGTCGCGCTGATGCGCCCGGAAAGCCTCGACCGCGACATGATCGACGAGCGCGCCCGCGAAGCGCTCAACATGGCCGACGCCAAGGACATCGTGATCTTTCTCGGCCCCGACGACCGCCGCCCCGCGCGCTGATCCAAGCCGGCTAATCCGGCCAATCCCGGGCCGCATGGCTGCTTTGCACAGGTACAGGTGGCTGCCGGCTAGCCTTTTTTCGTGGGGCGTGGCGATATATGGCACCAATAAGAAGCCATACCGGAGGAAACGATGGCGCAGACTCAGGCCGCCCCCAAACGGGGCCACGAGGACGTGCAGGTAAAACCTGACCGCGTGCGATCCCCCGATAATAGGGGCGACAAGGCGAAAGCGACGCCGATCGCCGCCTTCTCCAAGGAGGAGGAACTCAGAGCCTATCGCTCCATGCTGCTGATCCGCCGCTTCGAGGAGAAGGCCGGACAGCTTTACGGCATGGGAATGATCGGCGGCTTTTGCCATCTCTATATCGGCCAGGAGGCCGTCGTCGTCGGATTGCAGATGGCAATGAAGGATGGTGATCAGGTGATCACCGGCTATCGCGACCACGGTCACATGCTGGCGACCGGAATGGATCCGAAAGGCGTGATGGCCGAGCTGACCGGCAGGCGGAGCGGCTACTCGCGCGGCAAGGGCGGCTCCATGCACATGTTCTCCAAGGAGCGGCATTTCTTCGGAGGGCACGGCATCGTCGGCGCGCAGGTGCCGATCGGTACGGGTCTCGCCTTCGCCAACAAGTATCGCGACAACGGCAACGTCTCGCTGACCTATTTCGGCGACGGCGCGTCCAATCAGGGGCAGGTCTACGAGAGCTTCAACATGGCAAAGCTCTGGAACCTGCCGGTCGTCTACGTGATCGAGAACAACCAGTACGGCATGGGCACCAGCGTGAAGCGCGCTTCAGCCACCACCAGTCTTTGGAAGCGCGGCCTCTCCTTCGACATTCCCGGCGAGCCGGTGGACGGCATGGACGTGCGCGCGGTGAAGGCGGCCGGCGACATGGCGATCGAGCATGCCCGCTCCGGCAAGGGCCCCTTCATCCTCGAAATGCTCACCTATCGCTACCGCGGCCATTCCATGTCCGACCCCGCCAAGTATCGGGCGCGGGAGGAGGTGCAGAAGATGCGCGACGAGCACGATCCGATCGAGCAGGTGCGGCATCGCCTGGAGGAGAAGGGCTGGGCGAGCGAGGAATCGCTGAAGGACATCGACAAGGACATTCGCCGCGTCGTCAACGAGGCGGCCGAATTTGCGCAGGCCGACTCGGAGCCCGACCCGGCCGAACTGTGGACGAACATCTACGCTGAAGCCTGAGCGGAGACGCGCGAATGCCCACCCAGGTGCTGATGCCGGCGCTCTCTCCGACCATGGAGGAGGGAAAACTCGCCAAATGGGTCGTCAAGGAAGGCGACGCGGTCAAGGCGGGTGACGTGATCGCCGAGATCGAAACCGACAAGGCGACGATGGAGGTTGAGGCTGTCGACGAGGGCACGCTCGGCAAGATTCTTGTTCCCGAGGGTACCGAGGGCGTGAAGGTGAACACGCCGATCGCGGTCATTCTCGGCGAGGGCGAGGACGCGTCGGCGGCGGAAGCCGGAGCCGCGGCGACGCCGCAAGCCGAGAAAAAGACGAACGGCGCAAAGCCTGCCGCCAAGGAGGCAGCGGCAGCGGCAGCTCCGGCGCCTGAACCCGATAGCGATGAAGAGGGAGAAAAACCGGAAGCCGGCGGCAAGCCGGTCTCGGCGCTTTCCGCCGCTCCGAAGGCAGAGCCGCCCTTGGACGCGCCGGAAGTGCCGGAAGGAACCGAAATGGTGGAGCAAACGGTGCGCGAGGCGCTGCGCGACGCCATGGCCGAAGAGATGCGCCGTGACGGCGACGTCTTCGTGATCGGCGAGGAGGTCGCCGAATACCAGGGCGCCTACAAGGTGACGCAGGGGCTGCTGGACGAGTTCGGCGCGAGGCGCGTCATCGACACGCCGATCACGGAGCATGGCTTTGCCGGCCTCGGCATCGGCGCGGCCTTTGCGGGCCTCAAGCCCATCGTGGAGTTCATGACCTGGAATTTTGCCATGCAGGCGATGGACCAGCTGATCAACTCGGCGGCGAAGACGCTCTATATGGCCGGCGGCCAGATGGGATGCCCGATCGTCTTTCGCGGCCCGAACGGGGCGGCGGCGCGGGTCGGCGCCCAGCACAGCCAGGACTACGCCGCGTGGTATAGCCAAGTGCCGGGCCTGAAGGTCATCCAGCCGCACACGGCCGCCGACGCCAAGGGGCTGCTCAAGGCCGCCATCCGCGACCCGAATCCGATCATCTTTCTCGAAAACGAGATTCTTTACGGCCAGACTTTTTCGGTGCCGAAGGGCGACGATTTCGTGGTGCCGATTGGAAAAGCGAAGATCGCGCGGGCCGGCAAGGACGTGACGATCGTCTCATTCGGCATTGGCATGACCTATGCGCTGAAAGCCGCCGAGGCGCTCGCCGGCGAGGCGATCGAGGCGGAGGTGATCGATCTCAGAACGATCCGGCCGATGGACATGGACGCGGTGATTGCCTCGGTCAAAAAGACCAACCGCTGCGTCACGGTGGAGGAGGGCTGGCCACAGAACTCGATCGGCTCATTCATCGCCGCGCAGCTCATGCAAAAGGCTTTCGATCACCTCGACGCGCCGGTCATTACCATCTCCGGCAAGGACGTGCCCATGCCCTATGCCGCCAATCTCGAAAAGCTCGCGCTGCCGAGCGTGAAGGAAGTGGTGGAGGCGGTGAAGGCGGTGAGTTACGCCAGCTAGCGTCGGCGCCAAGACCGCGTCGCGGGGAACAGAAAATCCATGCCCATCAACATCCTCATGCCCGCGCTCTCGCCCACCATGGAGACTGGCAATCTCGCCAAGTGGCACGTCAAGGAGGGCGATGCGGTCAAGTCGGGCGACGTGATCGCCGAGATCGAAACCGACAAGGCGACGATGGAGGTCGAGGCGGTCGATGAGGGCACGATCGCAAAGATCGTGGTGCCGGAGGGCGCGACGGACGTGCCGGTCAACAACGTGATCGCGATTTTGGCGGGCGAAGGCGAGGATGCGAAGGCCGCCGCGTCCGCTGCGCCCGCGAAGCCGGACAAGAAGGCCGAGTCGCCCGCCGCGCAGGCGGAAGCCGCGCCCGCGAAGGAGGAGCCGAAGGCCGAGAAGCCCGCCGCGAAGGCGGAAGGAGCACCCGCGAAGGACGAGCCGAAGGTGGTAACGCCGGCGGCGAAGCCCGTTGAGGCGAAGCCCGAAGGGCCCGCGCCCGCCAAGACCAGCGGCGGCGGGCGCATCGTCGCTTCACCGCTCGCGAAGCGCCTGGCGAGCGAGAACAAGCTCGACCTCTCGAAGCTCACGGGCTCCGGCCCGCACGGCAGAATCGTGCAGCGCGACATCGAAGCGGCGCTGAAAGGCGGCGTCGGGAAAGCTGCGCCAGCGGCCGCGACGGCCGCCGCTCTGCCGCAGGGCATGACGGATCAGCAGGTCCGCGCGCTCTATGCAGAGGGAAGCTACGAGATCGTCCCGCACGATTCGATGCGAAAAATCATCGCCCGCCGGCTGGTCGAGGCGAAGACGACGATCCCGCATTTCTACCTGACCATGGACTGCCGCATCGACAAGCTCCTGGCGCTGCGCGCCGACATCAACGCGGCGGCGCCGATGAAGAAGACGGAGGCGGGCGAGGCGCCGCTCTACAAGCTTTCTGTCAACGATCTCGTCATCAAGGCGATGGCGATGGCGCTCAAGGCTGTGCCCGACGCGAACGTCACCTGGACGAGCGAGGGGATGCTGAAGCACAAGAGCGCGGACGTGGGCGTCGCGGTTTCGATCCCCGGCGGCCTCATCACGCCGATTGTGCGGAACGCCGATACGAAAACTTTGTCGCAGATCTCGAACGAGATGAAGGACCTCGCCGCGCGCGCCAGGAAGCGCAAGCTGAAGCCCGAAGAATATCAGGGCGGCTCGACCGCCATCTCCAATCTCGGCATGTTCGGCGTGAAGGACTTTGCGGCCGTCATCAACCCGCCGCACGCGACGATCCTCGCTGTCGGCGCGGGCGAGAAGCGCGCAATCGTGGAGAAGGGCGAGATCACCATCGCCACCCTGATGACGGTGACGATGTCGACCGACCACCGCGCGGTCGATGGCGCGCTCGGCGCGGAGCTGCTCGCGGCGTTCAAACGCTACATCGAAGCGCCGGCGGCGATGCTGGCGTAGGGCTTCAACGCCAACTTGCCCAGCCTCGCATAGGTAGATTTGCAACAGTCGCCAGAGAGGAGTTTGAGGATGGCATCGATCAAACGTAGCGCGGAAGCAGTTTGGAAGGGCGGGGGCGCGGACGGCAAGGGAACGCTCACGACGCAGAGCGGCACGCTGTCCGGCACGCCCTATTCAGCCGGAATGCGCTTCGGCGAAGATAAGGGCACCAACCCGGAGGAATTGGTCGGCGCCGCGCATGCCGGCTGCTTCAGCATGGCGCTCGCCTTCGGGCTCGGCGGGGCGGGGCACAAGCCGGAAGAGTTGCGCACATCCGCCGTCGTCACGATCGAGAAAGAGGGCGCCGGCTGGACCGTGAAGAGCAGTGCGCTGACTC
Organism: uncultured Propylenella sp.; assembly: GCA_964440525.1. Lineage (GTDB taxonomy): Bacteria > Pseudomonadota > Alphaproteobacteria > Rhizobiales > Afifellaceae > DASWJZ01. The sequence goes on from CAYTTC010000072.1 coordinate 7,547, forward strand.
TGAAGGCCAGGGTCCCCGGCATGTCGGAAGCGGATTTCAAGAAGGCGGCCGAGGGTGCAAAAGCCGGTTGCCCGATTTCGCGACTTCTCAAGGGCGCCGAGATCACGCTCGATGCCGAGCTCTTGAAGTAGAGCCTCTCGGCGAGGCGGTACCGGACCCCCCAAAAAGCAAAACGCCCCGCTGAGGGGGCGTTCGGCTTCGACCTTATCTTGCAGTGCGTTTGCGCCCGCGCCCGGCCTTCTTCGCCGGCGCGCCGGTGCTCTTGCGTCCAAGCCCCATCCGCTTGGCGAGCTCCGAGCGGGCCTTCGCATAGTTCGGCGCGACCATCGGATAGTCGCGCGGCAGGCCCCACTTCGATCGGTACTCGTCCGGCGTCATGCCGTAGGTGCCCTGCAGATGCCGCTTCAGCGACTTGAACTTCCTGCCGTCCTCCAGCGAGACAATATAGTCGGGCGTCACCGACTTGCGGATCGACACCGCCGGCACGAGCTCCTTCTTCTCCGGCTCCGCGGCGGCTGCGGGCGCCCTGACCAGCGCCAGATGCACTTCCTCGATGAGCTTGCTCAGCTGGCCTGCTTCGACGGCGTTGTTCGTGACATAAGCCGAAACGATATCGGCGGTGAGTTGCACGAGATCCTCGCGATTGACTGATTCCATTTCTAGTCCTTTTCTATCATTGGTGCGGCAAATCTGCCTGATCAGCAAGACCAGCTAAGATCGTGCAATACTTCGCTCCCAAGCTCAACGCAAGAACCAGGGCGAAGAATCTTGTGCGGAATTCAGACGGAGCGTGCACTAGGCTCTACGTATTTCCCGCACAAATAGAACTCCAAAGCCTAAGATTCCCTGCCAAGGTCAGTAGAGTCACGCTGGCGCGAGCCGCACTTGGGTTGAACTTGAATTTGAAAGGTGCATTCGGAAAGCGCCGTTGGGAAATGATAACCAAGGCGGCAACAACCTGAAAATCAATCGTCAAAATCAGTGCAGGCGCGGAGGATGCCGTCGAGCGGCAGAATTGTCCGGCCGTGAGAGCAGGAAACATGCTGCGCCGGCGGGGCTCTATCAGTTCGACCTCTGGTAGTGCGCCATGGCACGAGCCGCTTCGCTCACATCGCGCCAGAGGAGCCGCATCTCGTCGGCGGCCGGGCCGGCGGTCTCGAATTCGGTGACCGCCTGACCCGACGCCAGCGCATGGGCATAGACCGCGCGCTGCGCGATGGCGCCGCGCCAGACCGGCGCGCCCATGTCTTTGACCGCCTTGCGAGCGGCGCTGACAATAGGCGATTCCAGGATTCCGCGCTTCGGCGGCACCGCGTTGAGCGCAACGAAGAAGGGGCGCCGAATGCGGCGCGCGGCGGCGATGGTGGCCGGCAGCGAAGCAAGGTCGAAAACGGCCGCGCGGGTGGGGATGAGCACCAGAGTCGCCGCCTTCATCATCGCAGTGACCTCGTCATTGGCCTGTGCCGGCCCGTCGATGAAGACCCATTCGATGGTTTTGTGGCGCCGCGCCGTTTCGAGCACCCCGTCAAGCTCGGAGGCACCGCAGCCAACGAGAAGCGGTGTGCGGGTGCGGCGCGCTTTGTGCCAAACGGCGAGCGAACCCTGCGCATCTGCGTCGATCAACAAAGCGGGCGCGTTCTCACGATCGGCAAGAGCGGCGAGGTTCACCGCAAAAGTGCTCTTGCCAGCCCCTCCCTTCTGTGAGGCAATCGCGATGATGTACATAGGCCAGCGCCCGCTCGTCCCCGGTTGCTACTCTAGACTGAAGAGAAGGCCGCCGACCATGGCGCATGAGGCGGCAGCTATCCGCCGCCTGTGCGTTGGCGTGGGATCGGCCGGCTAGGCGCGCGGGCGCCGTTGTCGCGGGGCGTTCGCGGACAGGCTCAATAGAACGGCCTTGCGTCTTCCGGTCAGTGTCGGCCCTCTAGTTCCGCCACTTGATGGAGCAGCCGACGGAGGGGACCTGCTCGGCCGGACCTTTTCCGGTGCGGGCGATCTGCAGCATCGCTTCGCGCAGCTCGCGCTTCTCGTTGCCGCTCGGGGGGCGCGAGCCGGCGCTGTCGACGCGGCCGCGATATTGGAGTTCGCCCTCGGTGTTGAAGCCGAAAAGTTCCGGGGTGCAGACGGCGCCATAGGCGCGCGCAATATCCTGCGTCTCGTCGATCACATAGGGGAAGAAGAAGCCGTGCTCCTTGGCGAAGAGCTTCATGTTGTCGAAGGAGTCCGCCGGGTAGTTGGCCGTGTCGTTCGACATGATGGCGATCGCGCCGATGCCGGCCTCCTGCAACGCGCGCACATCCTCGATGAGCCGTCCGATGACACCCTTCACATACGGGCAGTGGTTGCAGATGAACATGACGAGCGTTCCGTTCTTGCCCTTCACGTCGGCGAGCGAGTAGGTGCGGCCGTCAGTTCCTTTCAGCCGGAAATCGACCAGTTTTGCGGTCTCATGCTTCACGGGTGATTGCAGCGCCATGACATCTCTCCTGTCGTTCCGGTTCCGTGGAAGGCACACCAGTCGCACCAAAATGACGCGGCGATGGCGGAACGCGCTCGAACAAATACTGCTGTTATCAGGTGAGCTTCGTGAACCTACGACCTAGCCACCAGAAGTAGCTCTCCGGCTGAGCGCGATCAATGGCCTCACGCAGTATCACAGACTGACGCCCTCCTTGACCGGCCGTGCAGATCATTGACACTTTGCCGGCGTTGCCGCGCCCGGACGTGGGTCAGAGTGGAGATGATCCGAGCGCGCGCTGTCGCTACATGCGGCAAGTCAGCGTGCGGCCGGCTCGAACTGACCAAATCAACGAGCCTGCGGAGCCCCGTCGTCAAGCGCGGCGGGGTTTTCTTGCCGCCATGAAACCGCACCCCATTGACAGAGAGGCTGCTCAGCGGCGCTAATCTTAAACGGAGACGCGGGCGAGGCGCGGATTGGCGCGCCTGCCGGTCCCGACGGTGAACGCAGACCGCGCCCGTCGCAAACAGCAACCCAGGGAGTCGTCGCATGAGAGTCCTTGACTTCTTACGAAGCATTCTGACCGGATCGGCATTCACGCTCCTATCGCTTGGTGCCGCTCACGCCGGGTCTATCTACACACCGATCATTTTTCTTGGCGGCAATGACCAGCTCGTCTGCATCGCGAGCAATACGACCACAGCACCAATAACCGTCAGTGTGAGGATCATCGGCGTTTCTGTTAACTCTGCATTAGCGACTTGCACGCTGCCGGCTGGCGACAGGGACGGCTGCCAGGCCTTCGTGAACGGCCAAGCTGGACATTGCCGGATATTCGTCTCAGGCCTTACGAACGCTCAAGTGCGGGAGCGGGTGCGTGGCGTCTTGTTCTCTCGTATCATCACAGCGCCATTCACGCTCAATTCGGTCGTCCAGGCGGAATAGAAGTGCAAACGGGCCCCGTCGCCAAGCGCGGCGGGGTTTTCTCGGACACGCTCGGACACACTTTCAAGGCAGCACCGCCGCAAGTCTAGCGGGTGACCTGCTAACTATTGGATTATTCTGGGGTTTCTGGTGAGCCCTGTGGGGATCGAACCCACGACCTACTGATTAAAAGTCAGTTGCTCTACCGCTGAGCTAAGGGCTCGGATCGGCGCGGAACCTAGGGAAGGGGGCGCGGGGGGTCAAGCCTCGGCGGCCGCGGCCGCCAGGCCGATGAGCGCCGTCGCGATCGGACTTTTCGGGTCGGCAAGTCCCGCCGGCGCGGTGAAATGGTTGGCACCGGCAATGACCTCCATGCGCGTGCGCGCGCCGGCCGCCGCCCAGCTCTCCGCAACAAGCCTGCTCTGACGCAGAAACTCCGACGATTCCTCGCCGCCGACCCAAGCCTCGAAGCGAACACCTTCGGGGACAGGCCAGAGGGCCGGGCTCACGGCTCTTGCGCTCGCGTCATCGAGACGAAGCTGCTGGTTCATTTCCGTCTCGATCAGCGGAGCGAGATCGAACACGCCCGAGATGCCCATGCCGCTGCGCACGAGATCCGCCGGCACGCCGGCTTCGAGCGCCTGCCAGTCCGTCGCCACAAGGGTAGCGGCGAGGTGGCCGCCCGCTGAATGGCCGCAGGCGATGAGGCGCTTGCCAAAATTGCGGTGGAGGAAAAGCGCGGCGGCGCGGACATCGCCGACGATCTCGGCGACGCTCACCTCCGGGCAGAGCCGATAGCCCGGCACGGCGACCGAATAGCCGCGCTGATTGGCGCCGGCAGCCCAATGACTGAACATGGAGGGATCGAGCGAGCGCCAGTAGCCGCCGTGGATGACGACGACGAGGGGGCGGGCTTTGTCCGGCTGGTCGGGATCGAAGAGGTCGATTTTTTGGCGCGGATGCGGCCCGTAGGCGATGCCAAGCTCCGAGTGCCTGGTCCATGCACTACGATAGGCGGCTGCGTCGCGCGCCCAGCCTGCGATGATCTCAGGGTGCTCGGGAACCCGGGCGCGGTTGTTGTATTCGGCTTCAAAGTCGAGGGGAGGCAGGTCTCAGACCTCTTCCAGCGCCTCGGCTTCGCTCGGCATGCGGACCGGGCGAAGCAAGAAGGCCGGCACGTGGTCGGAAAACCCGACGGCGCGCGAGGCGTCTTCCGGCGCTTCGGCGGCGCGCGGCCGCGAAGGCGCGCCGGCGCGCACCGGCTGCTCGGAGCGCGTTGGCCTTTCGCCGCGCACCGGATGCTCATTGCGCGACGGTCGTTCAGCATGTGACGGCCGTTCGGCGCGGGGGGGGCGTTCAGTCTCGTTGCGATCGGTCGCCGGGCGCGCCTCGCGGTCGCTGCGCTGGCGACCGCCTCTGCCGCCGCGCCTTTCGCCGTGTCGCGACCGGCTTTCGCCGTCGGCGTGACGCCCACGCCGCCGATTGCGTCCTTCGGCCTCGTCGGGCGCTGCCTCGCCGGAATGACGCTCCTGCGGCACCGAAGCGAGATCGAGCGCGTCAGGCTTGGCCGCCCACTCGATCGGCTTGCCGGTCAGCCTTTCGATCGACTGAATGTATTTCGTCTCCGCCCGCGTAACAATGGTCTGGGCGAGACCGGGACGCCCGGCGCGGCCGGTGCGTCCGATACGGTGGACATAATCTTCCGAATGGGTCGGCACGTCGAAATTGAAGATGTGGCTGACGGCCGGGATATCGAGCCCGCGCGCCGCCACGTCACTCGCCACCAGCAGCTTCAGCTGTCCGTCGCGAAAGCTGTCGAGCGTTTTCAGCCGCGCATACTGGTCCATGTCGCCGTGCAGCGCGCCGACCGAATAGCCGTGGCGCTCGAGCGACCGGTAGAGAGTGGCAACGTCGCGCTTGCGGTTGCAGAAGATGATGGCGTTGGTGAGGTCGGCGGCCGCGTCGATGAGCTGTCGGAGCGTCGCCCGCTTCTCGTCCGGCTTGCCGCCCGAGGACACGAGGCGCTGAATGATGTGCTCGCCGGTCGAGGCGGGCTTGGAGACCTCCACGCGGACCGGGTTGCTGAGAAAGCGGTCGGCGAGCTGGCTGATCTCCGGCGGCATCGTGGCCGAGAAGAAGAGCGTCTGCCGGGTAAAGGGGAGGAGCTTCACGATGCGCTCGATATCGGGAATGAAGCCCATGTCGAGCATGCGGTCGGCCTCGTCGATGACGAGGATCTCGACGCCGGTCAACAAGAGCCGCCCGCGCTCGAAATGGTCGAGCAGGCGGCCGGGCGTGGCGACCAGCACGTCCGCGCCGCGCGTGATGATCTTGTCCTGCTCGTCGAAGGAAACGCCGCCGATCAGAAGCGCGAGGCTGAGCTTATGGTTGACGCCGTAGCGCGCGAAACTGTCCTGGACCTGCGAGGCGAGTTCGCGCGTCGGCTCGAGGATGAGGGTGCGCGGCATGCGGGCGCGGGCGCGGCCGTGTTCCAGCAGCGTAAGCATCGGCAGCACGAAGGACGCTGTCTTGCCGGTGCCGGTCTGGGCGAGGCCCAGCACATCGCGGCGCGCCAGCACGTGCGGAATCGCCTGTTCCTGGATGGGGGTGGGGATGGTGTATCCGACGGCCTTTACGGCCGAGACGACCTTGTCGCTTAATCCGAGTGTGTCGAAGCTCATGGAGATTGTTTGGCCCGGCGCGGAAAGATCATCGCGCGGGCGAGTTCGGTTGCAGCGCAACATAGGTAGTGGATTGCATGTGTCAAGGCGTCGAGCCTGCTAAGGCTCAGTATTACAAAAATAATTCTTACCGTGAAATGTCTTCCAGAGGGCTCGCTTCGCGAGTCTCTTGCTGCATCCGTGGATTGCCATAGCGGTTGCCTAGAAATCGCCACTATGCCGTCACGCCTGCGCCGTATGTGAGGCAAAATGGTATTTAGAGACAATGGCTTATGGGTTACGAATCTTCGGAAAGCGTTGCCAAAAGGCGACAGCCGCGGAGCGCCAAGAGCGCTATGGATAGCGGGCACACGTACACACATTTGGTAAGAGGCCCCTCCCATGCTGCGTCTAGCTGCTTCCGCGTCCGCGTTTGCTCTTCTGTCGAGCGTGGCAGTCGCGGCCGACCTGCCGACCTTCAGCCCTCCTCCGGCTCCCATGCTGTCGACGACACCGATCGCCTACAACTGGTCGGGATTCTACATAGGCGCGCATGGCGGCTGGGGATTTGGCGGCGGCGGCTTCACCGACGGAGCCGTCATCGGCGGCCAGATCGGAGTCAACTGGCAGTTCGGCAGCTTCGTGCTTGGAGCTGAAGCCGACGGGAGTTGGGTGGACTTCGGCGCTGTCGATTCGGTGGAGTCGATTCGCCTTCGGGGCGGTTTCGCGTTCGACAGATTTCTCGCCTACGGGACCGGCGGCGCGGCCTTCGAGGATTTCGACGACCTCGGTTGGGTCGCCGGCGGCGGCGTGGAATACGCGTTCACCGACAACGTCTCGGCTGGGGTGGAATTCCTCCACTATGATTTCGATGACGCCGACGCGAACGTCATCCGTGGTCGCGTGAACATCATGTTCAACAGCCTCTTCGGCATGTGAGAGGTCTACGAAAAGAACCCGGCGCGAGCCGGGCTTTTTGTGGGTCCGGGCCGCGGCTGTTTCGCCGGTTGATCCTCCGACGAGCGAAATTGAAAGAGCTCGGCGCAGTCTGGCTCTTTTTCCTCCGATTGAGATTGCGTGCGGCAGAAAACAGTTTTCTAACAGGATGTTACGCAGGGGACAAGGAAGCGGGGACTGTTGCATATCGGAGACAGAAATCGCGCTGAGGTTGCTGTAAGTTGCCGTCATGTCGTGAAATCCAGGAGGCAATCCCATGTTGCGCTTGCTTGCTTCTTCCGCTGCCGTCGCGCTTCTGTCGACCGCTGCGATCGCTGCTGATATTCCTGCCTACGAGCCGCCTCCAATGGCGGCTGCCGCGACGTCTGCCTACAATTGGACGGGCTTCTATATAGGCGCTTTGGGCGGTTACGCGTTTGACGGCGAGAACGATTGGGACGGTTCTGCGGTTACGAATGATCTAAATGGCTGGCTCGCGGGCGGGACTGTTGGCGCGAACTGGCAGATGAATTCGGTCGTGTTTGGCGTTGAGGGCGACATCGCATGGGCGGACATTGACGGGTCCGATCCGTGCCCGAACCCGGCCTTCACCTGCGCTACCGACTTTGACTGGATCGCGAGCGCGCGCGGGCGCGTCGGTTTGGCCTGGGATCGCTTTATGATTTTCGGAACCGGAGGTGCCGCGTTTGCGGAAATTGAGGTTTCCGCGACCCCCCTCGCCGGCGGCGGCAGCAGCGATGAAACGTACGTCGGCTGGACCGCCGGCGGCGGCATCGAAGCGGGTCTGTGGCAGAACCTCTCCGCCAAAGGCGAGTACGCTTACTACGATCTCGGGGAGGAGAATGCCGTGTTTACGGGTGTTCCGCTCACATTCAACCCCACCCTGCACACCGTCAAATTCGGCTTGAACTGGCGGTTCTGAGCGGCAGAAGGCTCTCGCAGGCAGCGCCCGGGTCTCCCGGGCGCTTTTCCGTCGATGGCTGTCACGGCCCGCTCGACAGTTTTTGGTCGGCGCTGAATGCCTCCGCCTCGCGATCCGACACTTAGTAGAAGCCCAGTCTTTACATTTCACACGTCAATCAGCTCTTCCGTTGCAAACGCGGCACGTTCCTGGATGAAGGCGAAGCGCTCTTCGGGCTTGTTGCCCATGAGCCGCTGCACCATCGTCTTCGTGATCACCACCTCGTCCTCGACGATTCCGACCTGAAGCAGCGTGCGCTTGGCCGGATCCATGGTGGTATCGCGGAGCTGCTGCATTGGCATCTCGCCCAAGCCCTTGAAGCGGCTCGTCTCCACTTTGCCGCGGCCGGCGAATTCAGTCTTCAGCAGCTCGTCGCGGTGCGCGTCGTCGCGGGCATAAAAAACCTTCGGACCCTGCGCGAGGCGGAAGAGCGGCGGGACGGCGAGATAAAGATGACCCTCTTTGATGAGCTCCGGCAGCTCGCGATAGAAGAAGGTGATGAGGAGGGAGGCGATATGGGCTCCGTCCACGTCGGCGTCGGTCATGACGATGACCTTGCCGTAACGCAGATCCTCCTCGCGGTAGCGCGAGCCGGCGCCGCAGCCGAGCGCCTGCAAAAGATCTGAAAGCTGCTGGTTGCCGTCGAGTTTTTCGCGCCCGGCGCTGGCGACGTTCAGAATCTTTCCGCGCAGCGGCAGGATGGCCTGGGTGCGGCGGTCGCGCGCCTGCTTGGCCGATCCGCCGGCGGAATCCCCTTCCACGATGAAGAGCTCGGTATCCTCGCGCGACGCGGAGCTGCAATCGGCGAGCTTGCCGGGGAGCCGCAGTTTTCGCGTCGCGGTCTTGCGCGCGATCTCTTTCTCGCGGCGGCGGCGGAGCCGCTCCTCGGCGCGCTCGATCACCCATTCGAGGAGCTGGTTCGCCTGCATCGGCGAGGCGGCGAGCCAATGATCGAAGGCATCGCGGAGCGCATTTTCGACGACGCGGATGGCCTCCACACTCGCCAGGCGGTCCTTGGTCTGCCCGACGAATTCCGGCTCGCGCAGAAAGACGGAGAGCATGGCGCCGCACGACGTCATGATGTCGTCGGCGGCGATGACCGCGGCGCGCTTGTTGCCGGTCAGATCGGCATAGGCTTTGAAGCCGCGCAGAAGCACGCTCTTCAGGCCGGCCTCGTGGGTGCCGCCTTCCGGCGTGGTGATGGTGTTGCAGTAGGAGCGGGTGAAACCGTCGCCGGCGAACCAGGCGATCGCCCATTCGACCGAGCCATGGCCGCCCTGGCGGCTGCTTCTGCCCGAAAAAATTTCGCCCGTGACCAGCGTCTCGCCGGCGAGTACCTCGGCAAGGTACTCCTTGAGGCCGCCGGGGAAGCGGAAGACCGCCTTCTCCGGCGTTTCGCTCTTTTCGGGGATGAGGGAGGGCGCGCAGCTCCAACGGATCTCGACCCCGCCGAAGAGATAGGCTTTGGAGCGCGCCATGCGGAAGAGGCGATCCGGATCGAACTCAGCCTTCGCCCCAAAAATCTGCGGATCGGGATGGAAGCGCACCTTGGTGCCGCGGCGGTTCTGGGTCTCGCCGACTTCCTTCAACTTTCCTTGCGGTTTCCCGCGCGCAAAGGATTGGCGATAGAGCTTTCGATCGCGCGCGACCTCGACATCCAGCCGGTCCGACAGCGCGTTCACCACCGAGACACCAACGCCGTGCAAACCGCCGGAGGTCTCGTAGACCTTGGAATCGAACTTTCCGCCCGCATGCAGCGTCGTCATGATGACTTCGAGCGCCGATTTGTCGCGAAATTTCGGATGCGGGTCGACCGGGATGCCGCGGCCGTTGTCGGTCACGGTAAGCCAGCCCTCCTTGTCGAGCTCCACCTCGATCCAGTCCGCGTGACCGGCGACCGCCTCGTCCATGGAATTGTCCATGACCTCGGAGAAGAGGTGGTGCATCGCCT
>CAYTTC010000073.1:0-3391 GCA_964440525.1 uncultured Propylenella sp.
ATCTCGGTTGAAGAGGCCGTGGATGTCGCCCGCGAGAGCGCCGACATCATCCTGCTGAGCCGCGATCTTGACGTCTTGCGCAGTGGCGTAGAGGACGGGAGGCGGACCTTCGCCAACACGCTCAAGTACATCTCGATCACCACCAGCGCGAACTTCGGAAACATGGTGAGCATGGCGATCGCCGCGCCGCTGCTTCCGTTCCTGCCGCTGGCGGCCAAGCAGATCCTGCTGAACAACTTTCTCTCCGACGTCCCGTCGATCGCGATCTCAAGCGACAACGTCGATCCGGACCGCGTCTCCCAGCCGCAGCGCTGGAACATCAAGGACATTCAGCGCTTCATGGTCGTTTTCGGGCTGATCAGCTCGGTCTTCGATCTGATGACGTTCGCAGTGCTGCTCCTGGTCTTTCACGCCGACCAAGCCACGTTCCAGACATCTTGGTTCGTCGTCTCGCTGCTGACCGAACTCGCCGTGGTACTGGTCCTGCGAACGCACAGACCCGCTTTTCGCAGCAGGCCCAGTCGCTTGCTGCTGTGGGCCACGATTGCGGTCTCCGGCGCTACCCTCGCGATCCCGTTCCTCGGACCCCTGAGTTCGGTGTTTGGATTTGTGCCTCTCTCGGCGCTCCAGATGGGTACCGTCATCGCCATTGTCGTCGGCTACATCGTAGCGACGGAAGGGGCGAAGGCATGGTTCTATCGGACGAAAATCAGAGCAAAATCGACGCTTGCCGCACACGTGCGCTGATGGGCTGCTTTCACCCTGCCGCTGTGAAATTTCGACTCGTCCTACGCGGCAACCCATTGTTTTGCCTACGATTACGCTCCCTCTTGCTTCCACAAGTGCTTCCAGACGCCGGTTCCAAACATAAGCGCAAAAATGAGAACCCCGCCAAGTCTTTGACTTGACGGGGTTATTTGGTTGCGGGGGTAGGATTTGCACCTACGACCTTCAGGTTATGAGATTGAGCGTAATTCTGCGCACTTCCGCGAAATCGAGCGAAAATCTAAGTTATTGGAATCACGCGGAATTTCGCTGGCGACCTTCAGGATGATGACCTGAAAGTCTGATTGCCTCTCACCCTTTCCGCAGACGCAGGGCTGCAGATTCCACTGACAATACATCGCCGATGTACCACGTCGTCGCTAAACGTGATCGAGCCCGCTGGTTGTTGATTCAAGTCAACTTGCTTGACGAGTCCAACGATAAAGTGCGCTGCAATGGATCAAAACGGTGTGAGGTCGCTTGGATATTCTTCCCAAGGCCACAAAAAGCAAATTCAGGAGCGCGCGCTGTGACCAAGATAAAGATGCTGATCGCTGCGATTTTTGCCACCGGACTGCTGTTCGCCGCTCAGAGTGCGCAAGCTCATTGCGATTCGCTCGACGGGCCGGTGGCGAAAGCTGTTCAAACGGCGCTGGAGAATGGGAATGTTAACCCGATTCTAGCTTACGCGCCGGCAACGGCCGAAGCGGAAATTCGTGCGGCCTTTGAGAAGTCGCGCAAGGTGCGCGGCCTCGGTGCCGATGCACGGGCGCTCGCGGACCAGGCCTTTATGGAAATGGTCATAAGGCTCCATCGCGCCGGCGAAGGCGCTGCATATACGGGGCTGAAACCCGCTGGCGCCGATTATGGGCCGGTCATCCCGGCCGCGGAGCATGCGGTGGAAACCGGCGACTTGATGAAGCTTAAGGCTGTGCTCGTCGAGGAGATCGAGCACGCCCTGCGCGAACGGCTTGCACATGTACGCGAGCTTCAAAAGGCAACCCTGGAGCCGAAGACCGCGGCGGAAGTACCGCAGGCCCGGGGGCGCGTCAGCGCTGAGCTTGGCTTTATCACCTTCGCCGAAGCGCTACGCCAGGCAGCACTCGGAAAAGGCGCCGAGCACCACGTCGACTAGCGTCTTCAATCAGTACTGATGGCCGGGCGTTGAACGCATTCGTCACCTTCGCTGAGGGGTTGCATCAAGCAGTACTCGGAAAGACACCGCTTCATCAAGAGGATTGCGCGCCATGGTCCGCGTTCACCGTGATTGCACGTTGAACAAGAAACAAGGAAACCTATCATGCCTCCCCACTGCGATAGTATGGACGGACCCGTAGTCACTGCTGCACGCAACGCATTGGAAAAAGAAGACGTCAATCTGATCCTGCCCTATGTGAAAGAAAGCTCCAGCCCGGATGTGAAATCGGCATTCGAGAAAGCATTGCGGGCTCGCAAGGTCGGCCCGGCAGCGCGCGAAGTCGCCGATCTCTACTTCTACGAAACAGCCGTACGGCTCCACCGTGCCGGAGAAGGTGCGCCCTATACAGGGCTTAAGCCCGCCGGCCTTGATGTCGGACCGGTAATTCCGGTGGCTGAAAAAGCGATCGAGACCGGCTCGCCTGATGCGCTGATCCGCATACTCACTGACACCCTGCGACATGAGGTGCAGCACCGGTTCGAACACATGAAGCATCTCCGTGACCACAGCCCTGGCGAAGTTGCAAAGGCTCGCGAATATGTGGAAGCGATGCTCGGCCTAGAAGTCTACTCGCATCAGCTTTATCAGGCGATGAAGGCGGATCCCCATGAGGGTGGTCACGAGCGACCTTCAGGTTATGAGTGTCTGCAATAGAGCTGCGCACGATTGCGAAGAACTTCTTTTTATTGCGCATTTTCAATGACTTAGTTGACTTCACGCCGGACGATCCCCACTCTGCATTTCGCAGGTTCGCGCCGCGGGTTTCGCCCTCTTGCTTCCATAGTGCTTCCACGGGCGGCGCGGCCGATGCCTGGAAGAAGATCGAGCATCGGAACGGGACCGCGCCTCATGCCGAAGTTGACCAAACGCGTGATCGACGCCGCCGAAGTTCAGGCGGCCGAACACTTCATCTGGGACGACGACCTGCCCGGCTTCGGGCTGCGCGTGCTCCCGAGCGGGCGCAAGGGGTACATCGTTCAGTACCGCGCCGGGCGACGTTCGCGCCGGATGAGCTTGGGGCCAAGCACCGTACTCACCTGCGAGCAGGCACGCACCCGGGCAATCACCATCATCGCCGCCGCCAAGAACGGCGACGACCCCGCCGCGAAACGGGACGCCGACCGGCAGACCATCACCGTCAAGGAGCTGGCCGACCGCTTCGACAGGGAGCACGTCACGCTCCGTGTGAAAGAGAGCACGGCCAAGGGTTACAGGCGGATGCTGGAGCGTGTGATTGTCCCGGCACTCGGGCGCCACCGCGTGACCGAAGTGACGCGGGCTGACGTGGCCAAGATCCATCACGATCTTCGGCACATCCCCTACGACGCCAACCGGTGCATCGAGATTATCTCCAAGATGTTCAGCCTGGCCGAGATGTGGGGCTTGCGTCCAGACGGATCGAACCCGCGCAAGCACATAAAGAAGTAC
>CAYTTC010000073.1:3491-16703 GCA_964440525.1 uncultured Propylenella sp.
CTTGCCTCCGCCATCGTCGCCACCCGCTTGTTGATCCTGACTGGCTGCCGCCTCAATGAAATCATGACGCTCCAGTGGGAGCACGCCGACATCCCAGGCAAAGCACTCCGGCTGCCGGATTCAAAGACCGGCGCCAAGGTCGTCCATCTGGGTCACCCCGCGATCGAGTTGCTGGACAAGATCGAGCGCGTCGAGAAGAACCCCTGGGTGATCGTGGGGACGAAGCCCGGTGCCCGGCTCACAGACTTGCAGCCTTTCTGGCAGCGGGTTCGCGCCCGAGCCGGACTGAAGGACGTCCGCATCCACGACCTCCGGCACACCTTCGCCTCGACCGCAGTCGCCGCCGGCCAGGGCCTCCCCATGATCGGCAAGCTCCTGGGCCACACGCAGGTGCAGACCACCGCACGCTACGCTCACTTAGCCGCTGATCCAGTCAAAGCGGCGGCGGAACAGGTAGCGTCGAACATCGCTGCCTTTCTCAATCAGGCAGCCTGACCAGTATCTTCCCATTCTTGAGATGAAGAGCCTGCCCTGGAGGGAAAGGTGCTGGCTTCAAACCCTCTCATAATTTGCCCACGCGACCGCCGATCCGGTCAAGTTGGCTGTCGAAATGATTGCGGCGGCTTGCCGCGAGCCTTTGAGCCACCACGCTCTCACCAATCGGCCAGCCTGATTTACGCGGCCTTTTGCTTCGCCTCCTTCGCAAGGAAGGCAAGTTCCTTGTCGAGGATCTGCGGGTTCCGGCAGACATGGAACATCCAGCGGCCGAGCTTGCCCCAGTTGTTGACCGCGGAAATCCAGCGCTTTGCCGCTTGGTGCTTCGCCTTCGTCTGGTCGTCCTCGAACCCTTTGATCTCCAGGATCAGGGTCACCTCTTCGCCGAGTACATTCATCCGGACGAGGAAATCCGGCTCGTAGCTGTGATCGACGCCCATGTACCCGTAGGGGATCACGAGCCCGAGGCTGTCGTTCCGCACGTAGAATTTTGCGGCACCCTGATGAACGGCCTGCTCGATCCGAAACCCGGAACTCGTCTCCCAAGTCTTCGTGTCGGCGACCACTTGGTTGATGTGGCTCGCATTGGTCGCGAAGCAAGGCCGCGTTGTCTTGAAGTCGACTTCGGCTGTCGTGCCGATCGGCTTGTATCGGTTGAGGAGCGGCAGGAGCGGCGGTTCCCCTTCACTGTCGTCAGGAACGATTCCGTCCCGGAGCCTCTCTACGAGACGTTCCACATATTCTTGAAGGCCCAGCTCGCAGCGATTTTGCCCCTGGAAATCCACTTTCTTGCGAACATATTCATCGACGTAGCGGAAGACTTGCGGGAATAGCTGATGGCGAGACTGGAGCCGCAGCACGCGCCGACGCTTGTCCGAGCCACTCCGATCGTAGGCGACCAGGTCATCGACGATCAGCCGGGCAACCTGGAACATGATCGATTGCAGGTGGGTATTGTCGTAGTACTGCTGCCGATTCTGCTCGACGAACGAAAATCCGCCGGACTGCGACGGCACACCGATTTGATATCCGACGGCCGGCGCGACGAATGTAGCGGTCGGCTGACGGTTTGGCTGGATGATCAGCCGCTCCATGGCAGCCACGTCGCAGCGGATCAGGTTCTTCTTCAACGAGAACGCATAGCCCTCGACGACAGGAAAGCGAATCTCCATGACCGCCCGCTCGGAAATCGCACGGACGTGATTCTTTGGCTTGTCCTCCGGCTGAGGCTTGTCCACCGGTCGGCCCTTGAAGGGGATGACCGAGAAGGGAACGCCATACACATCCACGTATTCCTCAGTCAGCAGTCCGGTATTGGGATCGGGCGTGTAGTCCATACGGCGCAACCCGCGTCCAACAACCTGCTCGCACAGAAGCTGACTGCCAAAGGCGCGAATGCCGAGGATCTGGGTGACGTTGTTGGCGTCCCAGCCCTCCGTCAGCATCGATACCGAAACAACGCAGCGCACATGCTCGCCGGGTTCACCCGGCCGTCCGACCGTTGAGACGACCCGGCGCAGCTCCTCGGCTGCATCTTGCTTCTTCTTGCCAGGCTCCTCGCTCTCCGCCTCAGCGAGAAGCTTGGAATCGATCCGTATGGTCCGCCGCATACCCGCGCTGTTGGCAAACAACTGAGGAAATACCTCGCCCTCGCCGTAGACAATGCGCTTCTTCGGCTTCTTGCTGCGGCCCCGCGTCGGTGACTCCTCAGCCTCTTGCTCCTCATCGTCACCGAGGACTTCTTCGACCTCTTCCTCGGTGACTGCCTCTTCCTCGCGCTCGCCGCTGATCTTTCGGAAAAATACCTCGGCGATGTCGGTGTTGTCGCAGACGATAATAAGCACCGGCGGGACCTTGTCCTGGCCCGGCTTCCCCTCCTCGATGTAGCGGAAGCGCTCGGCCCACTGCCCGGCGATCTGCTGCAGAGCACCTTCCGCCTTCCGATAGACCACTTCCGGCTTCGGCTTCTTTGCGCGGCCTGGAAGAAGTTCCGCCGGCGCGAGACCGTCCTTGATGGCTTCCCACAGCTTGAAATAGAACGGGTCGGGACGGCCTGTGGTGTCTTGCACAGGCAGGCGTGGGATTTTTACGATGCCGCTCTCGATAGCGTCGACCAGCCCGAAGTCGCTGACGATCCACGGAAACGGCCTTCCCTCCGGATGGCCGCTGCCCTTGATATAGAAGGGTGTCGCCGAGAGGTCGACGCATAGCACGATCCCAGCGTTGCCATCGGGCATGCTCAAGTTGTTGAGACGATCAAGCCCGTCAACCCAGACTGTCGCCTCGCGGATCTCCGCCTCGAACTCCTTCTTCTCGTCGCCGGACAGCCCTTCGCCTTCACTATCCGGTTTCGGGCGCCAGCAATGGTGCCCTTCGTCGTTCAGCACCATGACCGGCATACGGTCCGCGAGATCGCCGAGGATTCGTCGCGCGAAAGTTTCCGGTGTTTCCGGACCTTTGTTGACGACCGCGTAGTTCTTGTCGCCTTCCTTGTGCTCCGACTCCGGCGCGAAGCCGTGCCAGTTGGTGACCAGCACTTTGCCCTTCTGCATCAGTGGCCGATACTTCATCGGCACGATGTCGAAGGCGGCGTAGTAGTTGTCCGGGTTCTCGGGGCGCAGGACCTGGAGCCGCTCCTTGACCGTCAGGTTCGGGCAGCACACCAGCACTGCATTCGGGAACTCCGCGCTCTGTGGGTTCTGGCCGCGATTGCAGAACGCCCACGCGATCAGCATGGACATCACAACGGTCTTGCCGGAGCCGGTCGCCATCTTGCAACCGAGACGGCGGAGCCCCCTCAGCGTCGCATCAGCCGGCTGATCAATGAGTGTCGGGAAATAGTCTTCGGCGGACAGATCGAATGAGGGACGATCGCCGCTCAGGAGTTTGCGTAGATCGTCATCGGAGAGATCGAAATTCTGAAATCCGGTTCGACGAGAGCGACTGGAGATTCGCATCTCCGCCAGATAGATGATCGTCTCGATTGATTCCTGCTGGCAGAAGAACAAGCGGCGCGGCCGATCGGCACGTGCCCAATGACGCAGGAGTTCCTTGGTGACATTGCTGGCGCCGCGATAGTCGGCATCCCGCCAGCGGCGTACGTCCTCGCGGAGCCGGTTCACGAGTGGCAGGTCGTCGCGTTCTTCCTCGACGAACAATTCAGCCTGGGTCGAGCCCGTGCGATCGGTCTTGTACCAATAGCCCGCCTGCCGGCGAAAACCCGCCCGGCTCGGCTGGCCCGTCTTCCGGTCATAGAGCCAGTGATCCTTCGGCTCCTCATACGGGGAACAAATGATCGGTTTCTCGACCGGCTGGATCGGCATTTCCTGCTGTGCATCGCTGGCCATGGCTCAGTCCTCCAGCCGATGGACGCGCATGACTTCGTTGCCGCGCGGATCGATGACCTTGACCGCAACGGTCTTGTGCGGGCCGGCCGGGAAAGGCAAAGACTCGGTCCCGCTCAGAGCCTCGAACCGGCTCTCGTCCACCACGCCTGTCAGCGCCCTGCTGAGCTTCCCCCAGGCCGACTTGTCAGGGAAGAACGCCTGCGTGATGCAGAAGGTGCGGCCGTCATAGTCGGTGTCGAGGAACCATGCCGCCACCTTGTCGGCCCGGCTCGGCGTGACGGTGTTGTCGACGGGGTTGTAGATGTCGACGCCTTCCATGGTGACGGTGTAGTCGCCATTCCGATCCGGGCCTTCCAACGCAGTCCGCGGCTGCCCAAACACTGTGAAAAGCTGCGCCCCCGGTTGCTCCTTGAGAAGGCCGGCCATCCCCGGATTCACATCGGGGCGGATGTGGGCCATGTGCACTCGAATGCTTGGATTCTCCGCCTCTTCGATCACAGCCTGCGCGGGGCCATCGAAATTAAAGGCGGCGATGACGAGATCGTCGTAGCCGCGACGGGCGACCGCGCGGATCAGCTGCTCAACCTGCTGCGCCGTCACGGGGCCATACTGCGGACCGAACGCAACAGCGACCGTCGCCGACCCTTCTGCGTCCGGATCGGCCTCGCCGTCCGGCACCCATCGTCCTTCGGCATGAATGGCGTTGGAGCTACCGCCCATCGCCTCCAACCGTGTGAACTTCATCTGCTTGTTGTCGGGGAAGCGGACGCCGTCGATCTTCAGAAGGCGTAGCATCTGGTCGAGATAGGCTTCCACGTTCTTAACTTGGCTCTCGCCATCGACCGTCGACGTCCCGGCGGAGCCTCCGACGAAAGTTCCCTCCATCTCTTCGGGCTCACCCCCGATCGGCGTCTCCAGAACGTCGTCGAGGGACACCTCGGGGGGCTGAACGGCTTCGACCGTGAATGGACCGCTGACGCGGACGACGCCTCGCTTCACCATGGGTTGATCGACCAACTCCTCCTGTTCGGCATTGTCGGTAATACAGGCGTTCACCTCATCCATCTTCGCCCGCCAGGCGACGCTGTAGGCGGTGACCGAGTCGGCCAGCGCCCTCGGCCAGTCCGGATCGGTATCGAACGGCACGGTCCAGTGCTCGAAGGCCTCGCCCTTCTTCGGCAGCAACCAGCGGCGGGTGTCGGCATCGGTGATGGCGCGCTTGCCCTCGGCGCGCTGCTTTGCGATCAGCTTGGTGTGAAGACGCTGGCGGATCTCGTCCGTTACGGAGGCGAGCGACGTGTTGCAGGCCTTCAGCCGCTCGTCGAGGATCGGCCCGTGCTTGGCAAAGATAGGGTCGAGGTTCGTGTTCTGCGCGATGCTCTTCAGCGTGATGTGGGGAACGGCCTTACACTGAAAGCCGCCATCGATACCGGCCGTCTCGTCCTTCAGCTCGAAATAGTCGAACTTGGCAGTCAGAAATCGCTGGCGGGCAATAGCGACAGCAACACGACTGGTATCAATAGTGATCCAGCGCCGTCCCCATTCCTCGGCCACGGCAGCGGTTGTTCCTCCGCCGCACGTGGGGTCGAGGACCAAATCGCCTGGCTCGGTCGTCATCAGCATGCAGCGTTCAATAACCTTTGGCGCTGTTTCGACCACGTATCCTTTGTTAGTAGCACCGCCTACGTCAGACCAAATATTGTGTATCGCATAGGCTGGAAAATCATCGATATACCGAACATATCGGAGCGCCGTATCTTGTGGCAGGGCGCGCTCGGATTTGACGATCCGAAGCATGCCTTCTTCATTAGTCTTCCACCGCGCCTTGCTTGACGGTAGGTACTCCTTTCCGACCATAGAAACAGGGAACCAAGAAGCCGCTCCGAGACCTTTCTCGCGGCCCATTCCGGCTGATTGAAGTTGGTCCGCGGTGAAGAATCGCGCAGCGCGAGGAATGTTTTCGTCGCCAAATCTTGCTGCCGTAGTCCGCTCGCCGGTAGGTAATTCTATACTACCATAATGTTGGCTACCCGCACCCCCACGGGTCTTAACTTGAAAAAGCGTCTTGTATTGAACCTGCGTGATGTCTTTCGCATACCAGAGTACATAATCAGCTATATTGGAAATCAACTCACCAGTGGAGCTGGTCGTCTTCTGGATAGTGATCTGACTTACTCTGTTTCTGCGACCGAACACGTCATCGAGAACCCCTCCGACGAGGTGTACGTTTTCGTCACCCATCTGAAGAAAAACACTGCCACTGTCAGTGAGGAGATCTCGGGCCAGAACCAACCGATCGCGAAGATAGGCGAGATAGGAGTGAACCCCGAGATGCCATGTATCTCGGAACGCACGAATCATCTCGACTTCACGGGTGAGTCCTCTCTCATTGTCTTTTGATTCTCGATCACCTACCGCAGTCTGAAAATTGCTTCCAAACCGTATTCCATATGGCGGGTCGATGTAGATCATCTGCACCTTGCCCGCGAGGTCTTCGCGCTGGGCAAGCGAAGCCATCACCTGCAAGCTGTCACCAAGGATCAGCCGGTTAGTCCAGTCGATGTCATGCAGATAGAACTGGACTGCTTGGCTGTATTCCTGCTGAGGGTCTGCAAACAGGTCGCGCGTCACGTCCTGCCGAGCAGCCACTTTTAGGATCGCTTGCGCGCTGACACGCTCGTGGATATGCAGCGCGACAGGATCGACCTCGACACCTTTCACCTCGCGTTTGCCGGCCCATTCGAGCCAAGGCTCGTGTGCCCGCAACGCTTCGGCCAGAGCGCGTGCTTCCTCGTCGGTCAGGGCACGCTGACGTGCCGTCTCCAAGAGCTCCGGCAGGTGATCTGTCTTGCCCGTGTCGTCGAAGCACAGCGCTGGGTCGAGACGGGGGCTGTAGCTGTACTGATGCTTTGGGAACGCCG
The DNA here is from genome assembly GCA_964440525.1 of uncultured Propylenella sp. Classification (GTDB taxonomy): domain Bacteria; phylum Pseudomonadota; class Alphaproteobacteria; order Rhizobiales; family Afifellaceae; genus DASWJZ01. Next base: position 10,255 of record CAYTTC010000073.1, read on the forward strand.
GCACCCGGCCCTCGGCCGCGATCTTCGCGGGCGGGATGTTCTTGCGCGTGTCGTCGTGCCGATAGTCGGCGACCTCGACAGCGTTTCCGCTTCCCGTCTTGTTCCGTTCGCGGGCCATACCGCCGTCTCCCCTGTCGCCCTATTGTTTGCCGGATGCGTCGTCAGAACCCGATCGCGGTTGCGGCGGGGGCGCCCCTTGCGTTTCCAAATAGCGGTCGACGGCCTGCCGTAAGACCCAGGCGATCGAGGCGTCAGTAGCCCGGGCGATTTCCCTGACTCGCTTGAATTGCGCTTCGTTCAGTATGACTGACGTCCGAAACTCTTTCCTGCTCGACCTGGACGACATGGTCCGGCCCTCCCGCTGCTCTTTCAAGCATGATATGCAAAATGCACCAGTTATGTCACGATGCTTCTGGCGAGATGGGGATGGCGGCGAGGCAACCAGCAGGAGGAAGCAAGGTGGCAATGATCAAGAACGCAAGACAGCTTTCCACCGTGCATGTCTCCGTCTGTGTGCCATGGCACGACGCCCGATGGGCCGGGAATGTCTGCACAAATCCCTGCGGCAATACCTCGTCCCTTATCTCACCGCAGATCGCCGCAAGTAAGGACGACGCGTTTGAGGCGAGCGGTCGCAGAACGTCGAACGGCAGGGCAGTCCTTGGGAAACGAAAAGCATGAGCGCCGCTATCCGTCATGTATCGGTCCGCGTGCCGTGGCACGACCGCGCCTGGGACGGCCATGTCTGCGACGATCCACTAGGGAACGCCTCCTGCCTAGCACTAAAGCTAATCGCCGAGAACCGCGATGACGCCGTCGAGGCAGGCCTCGCCGGCGCCGCGTTCGACGATCTGCCCAACGACAAGGTTCCGCCCTGCATCAAGGCGAGCGCGGCCTTCCTGTCGCCGCGCAACCACACCATCGAGAGCGTGATGAGCTACTCGAAGTGGAGCGAGGATCACAAACACATTAAGCCCAAAGCGGTTCATCTGCCAGCCTATGGCGCACTGGTCATACCTTATCGCTGGATGCTGCGCGAAAGCGGCTTCGAGCTCGCGGCGGAGCTGGAGCTGCCGGTCGACCCCGAAAACGAACCCAAGGAACCGAAGTTTCTTCAGAACACCGCGTGGGTTCAGCACCACGATCATCAGAAGGCTCTGCTTGACGCGTTCGCCGCGCCACTGGTCGAGCAGTCCAGCTTGGTGTTGTTCTATGCGACCCGCACGTCACTCTGCGACGACGAGCGACGCGTCATTCTCGGCGCCGCAATGCTCGAGAAAAAGCACGCGATCTCGGAATACGATTATGAGCCGGCCAAAGTCCCGGCTCAGGGGAGGCTGCAGGCGATGGTCTGGGAGCGCGCCATCCAGCACAGCCTGCGCATCAAGAAGGGTAAGTCAGGCGCGGTGGGCTATTCCGGCGGTTTCGTCCTGCCCTATCACGAGCTGCAGCGCGCCGCTGCCACCAATCCGGAGATCGATCCAGCCGCGTTCGTCGCATTTGCGCCGGAGGACGCGAGGGCGCAGTTCTCCTATGGCAGCGAACAGGTCGGCCATGGCGCGGCGGCGGCGGCCCTGCTGGCCGCGAAGGCGTCCTTCGAGAAGCTCGCGGCCGTGCTCGACGGACCGTGGGCGGAGCAGATCGCGTGGATCGACGAGCAGCTGTCGCGGCTCTGGAAGCTGCAGGGGCCAGCCCCTGGTCTCGGAGTGGTACTGTCGGCGCTACACAAAGGGTTCAACGGAACGCTTTTCGCGATCGCGATCTCGGATCTCCTGAAGCCGAATGAAGATCCGTTTACCCTCGTGAATGAGATTCTTTCAGGCAAACGGAAAGCGCCACCTGGATCGCCACCAGTGACGGCGACCCTGAAGAAGCGATGGGAAAAGGTTTGGACAGATGCGGCACGTCTCGACCTTTTGAAGCTGCTCGCCCGGATCGAACTGACCAAGGCCCAGGCTCTGCGCGCGGTCACGATGCACCAACCGAATGATCTGCTCGCAAATTCTTATCGCCTGTTCGAATTGGAGCGAGACACAGAGGAAGATCCCGTCGCGTTTGAGACGATCGATCGGGCGTTACTGCCGGGCGGGGCGGTCGCCGAAGTGCACAAGCTGCCTACGATGTGTAATCAGGACCTGAGCGAGGGCGACAATTCTCACAGGCTCCGTGCGGGGACCGTCTACATTCTTGAGGCGGCCTCCGATCAGGGTCATACCATCGTTTCAGCGAAGCGGCTGTCCGAGGCAGCGGCTGAGCTGAACCTGACCCGCCCTCTGCCGATCGACGGTGAGCTGCTGGACTTGTTCCGTGACGAGTTCAAGCCGGTGGTTCGTGTCGGGGACAGTAACGAGAACCCGACGGCGCAACTCGATCGCTATGTCGCTTACAAAACTCTCATCGAACAGGCAGTCGGCGACCGGCTCGCCGCGTCCAGCAAGACAGCCACCATCGACTGGGTCGAGGCGCTGCAACGGAAGTTCGGGCCCGTTGCGGACGGCGACGAAACGGAAGCGCGAGCGCGCGCGGAGAAAACTGCTGCACTTCAGCGGCTAGCGGACAGCCGGATCACCGTTCTGATCGGACCGGCCGGAACGGGCAAGACCGCAGTACTTGAGCTTCTTCTGCAACGCCCTGACGTCGTCGGCCCGCGCGTCCTGCTTTTGGCGCCGACCGGCAAGGCGCGTGTACGACTTGGTGCCGAAGCCGGGCGTCCGGGAGACGCCCAGACCGTCGCTCAGTTTCTCCTTGCGCTGGATCGCTATGCCGGCGCGACCGGCCGCTACTCTCCGAACCCGAAAGCTGCAAAGGCCGAGGCCACGTGCTGCATCATCGATGAGTCGTCGATGCTGACGGAGGACATGCTGGCGGCGGTTGTGGATGCCCTGCCTCCGTCGTGCAGGCTCATTCTAGTGGGGGACCCCTACCAGCTGCCGCCGATTGGCGCAGGATGTCCGTTCGTCGACGTCACGGCATACCTGCAGGCGCATCGACCTGCCGCCGTCGCGGAGCTGACGGTTTCGATGCGGCAGCAAGGTGCCGATCGCACTGATTCGCAGCTTGCTGCCATCTTCTCCGGGCGTTCCCACCCGGCGGGCGAGGACGAGATAGCCGCTCGCGCGCTGAAAGGTTTTGAGGATCCCTTCCTGAAGCTCAGACGATGGGAGAAAACCAGCGAACTGCCCGGCGTGCTGCGCGAGATTTTCCGCGACGAATTCCGAAGCAGTGCGAACGAGACCGCAGACATCGTCGCCGGTTTAGAGCAGGCTCTTGGCGCGAAGCTAAACGAGAAAGGATACCTGAACTTCGAGACTGGCTGCTCTAAACACGCAGAGTCATGGCAGATCCTATCGGTCAATCGGAATTTGGAAGCGGGTTCTGCTTATCTGAACAGGTCGATCAAGGAAAGCTATCGCGCGCAGCGTCTCGAGGCAGCGATCGCCTCGAATAACGTATCCTGGAAACGAAAGTGGTTCCGGTTCGTCAAACCCCAGGGACCGGACCAGATCACTTACGGCGACAAGGTGATCTGCGTCCGCAACCATAAGCGAGAAGCTTATCGTTATCGCACAGCTGGGGCTGCCAAGGAGAAGGAGTACATCGCCAATGGTGAGATCGGACTTGTGACGGGGGGAACTGCCTATGGTCACGCAAATCCGAAATTCGTGAACGTCGAATTTGCAGGTCGCGAAGACCGCTCATTTGGATTTTCCCGATCCGCTTTCCGTGAGGATGCCCGACCTTTTCTGGAACTCGCCTACGCCGTGACAGTCCATAAGGCTCAGGGTAGCCAGTTCGGCGTCGTAATCCTGATCTTGCCTGCGAAGAGCCGGCTGCTTTCAAGGGAGATGCTTTATACCGCACTAACGCGTCAGACCGACCGCATCTGGATACTGCACCAAGGGGGCTTCGAACAGGTGCTCGCCTACCGGCACCACGTTTTCTCCGACATCGGCGCGAGGACGACAAATCTGCTCCATGATACTCGTCCTGAGCCAGTGGCGCTCCCGATCGGCTTGCCGTCAGGCACCGCGAAGAACGCCAGAGGTTTCTTGGAAGACCGGCTAACGCACCGCACGATCAGAGGTGAGCGCGTGAGCTCCAAGTCCGAGCTTGCAATCGCAAACATCCTTTACGAACTCGAGCAAAAGGGCACGCTGACTTACGAAGTCGAGCCGCCGCTTCCTTTCACAGACAATGCCAGAGGACGTTGGGCAGATTTCCGTATCATCGCGCGCGGCCAAACCTGGTATTGGGAGCACTGCGGCCTTCTTGATCGGCCGGCCTATCGATCTCGTTGGCAAGCCAAAGAAGCACTCTATCGAGATAACGGTTTTGGGCGTTGGAACGAATCCTCTCCATCAGGCAGGCTTATAGTAACCGAAGACGGCCCGGACAGAGGTCTCGACTCACACTTGATCCACCAGCTTGCCGCCCGACTTTTTGAGGAATGACGCCAGCGCATTCATAGTATCATCGTCGATCGGAGTATTTTTGTCTCTTACATGTCATTGCGCACACGCCCTCGCCTGATCCCGCATCACCCGATAGTCCGCCAGCATCTGCTCGACCGCCGCGCCATGCGGTAGCTGTTTGAGTTCGTCAGCTGCCCGCGCCAGAAACTCACGGCTGTAGTTCGACCGGCGGGCAAGCCCCGCCCTCAGAAAGTGCCGTCGCGCAGCCGACGAGCAAGCTCATCGCGATCACGAGGACGGCGGACCGCAGCTTCCAATTGATCGTGTTGCACCTCGATGGTTCTGCGCATGCGCTCGACAGGCTCGGCGTTACGGCCCGCCCGATGTGCACCGAACAGAACAGCGGCAACAGCGCCCAGGATCGCGGCGAGCCCAATCTCGGCAACGATCTCGCGCTCGACCAGATCGAAAGAGGACATCAGCCGAGAACCTCAACGTCGATTCTCACCAGCTCGCCGTCGATGTAGATCGGCGTTGCGGATTGGACGTTCCGCACCTTCCCGGCGACGACGACCTTATCGTTCGTCCTTGGAACTCGCGGGTCGCTTGTCGCTGGCGGAGTTGTTGCGACCACACCGCCGGGCCAGCGGGCAGCGATTATCTGTGTTGAGCTGATAATCACGTGGCTTTCGCCCTGAATGATGCCGGCTATTAATTCCTGTGCTGTGTAGTTACGCACGAAGGCCCGACATTTCACAGACGACGTTGCTTGATTCGTCGTGCCTGTGGTTCGCTGCAAGATCACATCCTCGCCGCGCTTCGCAAGAGATCGGTCAAGCTTGGCGATTTCTTCAGCAGCGCTCGCCACGATTAGCCCCGCGGCATCGCATAGGCGCTGATAATGCCGTTCGTCCACGTCCCGACGCTGATGATTTTTAGGCGATAACGATCGAACAGAGGGACAGAGCCGGAATTGAGCGCCGTATTGTTCGCAAGAGTACCGTCGGTGATGGCGAGATTCGCACCCGCGCCATGGACAAGCGAAAATAGAGAAACACCTGCGGCGGTGGGTAGTGTCCTAATTTGAATTCTTAAAAGAGCAGAAGCTCCTCTGGCGTTGCCCACCGACGGGCTAGCTGCTCAAAATCCACGAAAAGAGTCGGATCTTTTCTGATCTCCCTCCGCCGGTGAACAGACTGCTTGGACCGCACCCAATCCCTCACAAACGCAGCGCGCCAATACCTCTTGAAAATTCTCTCATCGATTATCCCCTCGGAAATTCCAATGGCGACCAGGTCGCATCTATTGAGAACCGAAGAGAGAAAAAACGACTCTGGCATGTACCATTTGTCGGGTTCCGCGAAAGTAGCCAAATCGTTTCGGTTGACGGCTTGGAGATACTCACTTCGCATTTCGAGAAACAGTTTGTCCGTCTGTTCGGACAAGAGCATGTCGAGAGTTGCGCGCCGACGAACAAGGATTCGGTTCCATAAGATAGTTGAAATCACACTGATCGCTGAGATGATAACCGCCGCCGATTGTGCGGCGAGAACGTAGATCGCTATGTTACCGGTAATGCCAGTTCCCATTTTGCCACCTATACCGAGGTGCGATCTACTAACTCCTCAAGTGACCATAGCCGATTGCTCACACCCGCCGCCATAGCCGGCGTAATGCGCAAAGTCTTATGCACACGCACTAGATTGTAGTGTGCGAAGTGAACCGCGACTGCCGCCGCGAGGTTTTCGACCTTCTTGCTAAAGCCGTTGGTGAGGCGGGTGAACCGACGCATGCTCATACGCATGGTCAAGTTCTGCCGCTCAACCAAACTGGTGGAAATTAGGGACTGATCCGGATCGCCCGCGATGACTGCACGCTCTGTGTGCGTCACCTGCGGAGGGCTGTACCGTCCCGGACCGACCGGCACAGCCTCATAAAATTTGACAATCTGACCGTAGTCGACATCGGCACCGAAGGCTTGTTCACGCTTGGCGCCGACAAGGCTTATGACACGGAGGACTTCGTCAACGAGCTGCG
>CAYTTC010000074.1:0-16450 GCA_964440525.1 uncultured Propylenella sp.
CGGGTGCTATGGAGCAGTGGCGTTCCGCGGCCGCTGCTTGATGCCGGATGCCGCCGGCCCTTCCCCGTAATGGCGCCCAGTTCCGGTTACTGTGACAATGCCGGTCAACGGATCCATCGGAAACTGAGGCGGCAGTTGCACGAGGACATGATCGGCGAATTCCTGGGTGCTCCGGTCGTTCGTCGGTTTGCCGGCAATGTGCCAGCCCTCATAGTAGATGCCTCGCACCAGCATCGGAAGCTGGGCTCCAAGATGTACTGCGCTCTCCGGCGTCAACCGATCGCGCAGTGCGTGCAGCACGGCACGCAGCGCGCTGTAAGCGTGATGCTCGTCCGCGAAGTGAAGCTGTTTGGCGATCCCCTTTAGCCAGATATTCGTCTCCTGCACGGTGTGGTCGATAGCGGGTACGTGTGCTGCGCTCATGATACTTCCTCCATTGCATTGAATTGGGCACACCACGGCTTTCGTTGCGCTGGTAGCCGGGCGGGTCAATGCTATCGAGTCTCGCCGACGCGCAGATTGAGATGCATCAAACCGGCTCTTTGCGCGGAGGCTAAGAGCAGATTGCAGGCGTCAACGTGTGGTTGGTGATGTGCGGCCGCAGTTTGCAAAACGATCCAACGGCAACCGCATGGGCAAACTCGAGCTGCAAAGTGTAAAGGCTCGCGCCCTTGCTTCCGAGTTAGAGGTCGCCGGGGCGCGTGCAGACGGTTTGGCGATGCTAACCGTCCTTTAGCAGCTTCCTATTCTCGGGGCTAGCGTATGGAAGCGTAGGGCAAGGAAAGGATCAAAGCCGTCACCGCCGTGAGGACGAGGAAAGCCGTGATGCGCAGCGCCAGAGGCGCAGCGTTCGAGGCAGCAGAACCGATCTTCATTGTTTGAGCCGACACGCGGCTGGGCTTTTGATGAGCCATGGTTACATCCTCCAGACGTGCCAAGACCTTACGGAGCAGTGCGGCGACGGGAAAAGCTCGGAGATGTCCGTAAGTAGAATTGCGGAGGCTGGAAGTCCCATGGCGACGGCTAGGAGATCGACGTTTTGATCTGCCGCAAAGCGGTCCATCCGACTTCGGCAGAACAATAGCCTCTAGCAGGCTGTTGAAAAAGGATTTTGGGTGTGAGCGCGGCGCAATTTCGATCCTCCATTGATCGGCTCAGCGGAAAATTGATTCAATCGAGCGCAGGAATCGTCTTGTAATTTGTACGCTTGGATCGAGGAAGGTCGGTGTCCCCCTTTTTCAACAGCCTGCTGGTGCCGCTCTTAAGAGACATCCATTGACGAGCTGGCGCTTTGTTACGAAACCGCAGAGCCGCCGTTCTGGTTCTGGCACTGACTTGGGGATGACATGAAGCAGCATGACCTGCCTCCACCGGGAGCGCCCAGCAAGCGGCGCAGATTCGGCCGTGCGCAGGATGACCATGTCATCGACACCTACAAGCTTCGGAAAAAGCTTCCGGAGCCTACGCGCTGCCCCGACTGTGGTGCTATCTATCGCGAAGGTCGCTGGCAGTGGACGTCAATTCCGCCGGCCTTGGCCCACGAAGAACGGTGCACCGCGTGCCATCGGATCAAAGACAATTATCCCGCCGGTGTCGTCACGATCGAGGGCTCTTTCGTAGACGGCCACAGAGCGGACATCCTGGGCCTCGCGCGAAACCTCGAGGCTACAGAAAAGAGCGAGCATCCAATGAATCGGATCTTGGCGATCGAGACGCCGCGCGACGATACGCTCATCATCAAGACAACGGACATCCACCTGCCGCGACGCATCGGCGAGGCGATGCGTCGAGCTTTCCATGGCGAGCTGCGGACGCACTACGACGAGGAAAATTACTTCGTTCGCGTCGAGTGGCGGCGGGATGCTTAGAGTGGTCCGGCTCGAGTGAGACAATCCTACGGCTTGAATCCAGCTATTCGTGGCGCAATACCTCGATCGGATCCAGTCGGGCGGCCCTTCTTGCGGGAAAGAACCCAAACACAAGGCCGATCAGCGCTGAGAAGCCGAGCGCGATTGCGATGATGTTCACGTTGATCAGGAACGGAACGCCGAGCCCGTTTGCAGCGACCCAGGCGAGAGCAAGGCCGAACGCGATCCCCGCCAGCCCCCCGAAGAGCGATGGCACTGCGGCCTCGACGAGGAACTGCGTCAGGACCTGGCGCTCAAGTGCGCCGATCGCCAGGCGGATGCCGATTTCGGACGCCTGCGCCTTGCCCGATGACAAAAGTTCCCGCGCCCATCTCAAGGCCTCGAGGGCTTCGTGCCGCGGATCGGCGCAGGATACGACCGCCCTCTCCGGCGCTGTGGGTGCGGTCGCTACAATCTTGCCATGAAACCAATCCGTGTCGGCGAAAGGCGGCGCCTGCCACGTGACCTCCACGTGCCTGGAAAGGTCATTTAGAAGCGTGCGCCACACCGGCTCCACGACGTGCACTCCTTCGAGGCGCACCGGACCGAGGAGGATGGGCGCCTGGCGCACGCGCGCAAGGGCGGCATCGCGCAGTTCTCCGGGAAGCCGCGCGCCGCGCGGCAACTGCCGCCGCACGGGTTCTGCGATGCTAACGAGGTCCGCAACTCGTTTCGAGTCGGCGCTGGAATGTGCGCGAAGACCAAGATCGGCATGCCAGACCTTGCGAAGGGTCCCGGCAACCGCGCGCGTCATTCCAGGCAAACTCGGGACCGCCTCGATGTCTTGGAATTCGCCTTCGTCAAGCGCCGCGCGGATCGCCGGATCGAGCACGTCGCCTGTCGCAAGATGCGCAAAGCCGCCGGCGAGCCGCGCGGCCATCTGCGGCAAGGTCATGATCTGAATGCCGTTCTCGCCGATGCGCGCTGCTGCTGCCCGGCGCATGCCGTAGGCAAGCGCTCCCTGGACCAACACGGTTCGCTTGACGATCATTGCTCCGTCGCCCGTGTTTGCGGTCGAGTTTCCCGGCTTTTATGGCGAGCTCTGTCGACCTTGACGAATTCGCAGAAATCGCCGACGCGCTCGTATTGATGCGGCTACTGGCAGGCGCCGCTCTAGTGCTGGCAAAATCAACAACTACTTTGGGGCGTGCAGAGTGCGGGGTTCGTCCAGATTTGAGATTGGTTGTTATCGAACGCGGATATAGGCCTTATCCAATCCAATCTGCATGCGTCGCCCAGTCATTCGGAAAAGGTTTCAGCAGATTCTCTAGCTGTATGTCTCTTCTCAGCGTTCCATCAAGGATCCTTTCGATAACCGTGGGCGACAAGAGCGTCAAACGCAGGACACGCCGGATGTAAGAGTGATTGATCTTTTCGGCCGCAGCCAGATCGCCGATAGAGGCGAATTCGCCTGATTCCAGCATCCGCTTCCACCTGTGGGCACGAGCGAGAGCCTTCAGGATCGCGTCGTTGGTTTTCATCCTGGCTGGCTTGGCTGCCGTCGAGCCGGTCGCGATCATCAGTTTCCGGCCGCCACGTTTGCGAACCTTGAGCGGAATGCGGACAACGATCATGTCGGGCTCATTGAAGACTTGCACGGAAACGCTCACGCCGCCTTCTTGGTCTCTCCCGAACCGGCGAGTTCCTCATAAAGGTGAGCGAAGCCATCGGCACGGAGCCGGATCTGCAGACTGTCGACCCCGACGTCGACCCGCTCGACGAGAAGCTGAACGATGCGGGCCTGTTCGGCTGGGAACAGTTCATCCCAGAGGCAGTCGAACTGGCCGAGCGCCTCTCTCACCTCCGATTCGGTGATCTGGGCGTCCGCTTGCCGCACTGCCCGCCAGATGGCCACTATGATCTCGGGCGAGCGCAGGAGAACCCGAAGCTGCTCCACTACGGCAGCCTCTACCTCGGCCGCCGATACCCGTCCGACCGGGCAAGCTCCCCGCCCCTCCTTCAGCACCGTTTGGCTGACATAGTAGCGGTACAGCCGTTGGCCGCGCCGAGTATGTGTCGGCGACATGGCAGCGCCGGTCGGTCCGAAGATCAGACCCTTCAGCAATGCCGGCGTCTGCGCCTGGGTTCGTCCTGTTCGGGCGCGTGAGGACTCCGCGAAGATCGCCTGGACTTTGTCCCACGTCGCTTTGGTGACGTTCGGCTCATGCTCTCTCATACCCGAAAATGTGGCGGGCGAGTCCCCGATCTGCTAGCTGGATTCTTGGTGCATTTGCGCCCGAATGCCGAAAGTCTCCGGAAAGTGCTAGTGGGGCACGGACTCAGGAACGTGGCCATTGAACGATCCCCTGAGACGCCGACCGCAAGATCAAAGAGCGGCAAGGTTCGACAAGTCTGGGCTGAGCCGCCCCAGCCGAACATTCTGCAAATTGCGACCATGGCGAAGAAGACCAGTCGCATTCCATCTCACGGGTCGGACACTACCAGCTTCGGGGATCGGGCCCCGGTTCGGTGTTTGATCAAGCGGCCATTTCCGCATCCGCAGCCGGAAACTGCGACCCGGCGCCCTCAAGGTCGATCCAGGCTTTGATCGGCAAGTGATCCGAAGCGATCCGAGCCAGCCGTGTCATGTACCTCGATGCCGTGCGCGAGGCCACAGCGAAACGACGAGGATTCTTATGCCGAGACCGGCGCAGGCCGCGGTCTCAGGCGCACGTGAATGTGGCGCGTCGAACCATCAGAGGGAAATACCACGTTTGCTTGCTCGGGTGGTAGGCCGTCCACGGTGACCTCGGCATCGCCGCTGCCGAGCCGATCGGGATCGTCCACGCGAATTAGAAGGGTGCCGGCGGGACCTCTGACCTCCGCTTCGAAGGAACCCCAATCCTTCGGCAGGCAGGGATCGATCACAATGCAACCGCCTTGCATCCGCAGTCCCAGAATCCTCTCGACACCGAGCCGCCATGTCCAGGCGGCGGAGCCGGTGTACCAGGTCCAGCCACCCCGACCGACATGCGGTGGGACGCTACCGATGTCGGCAGCAATCACATATGGCTCGACGAGATAGCGCTCAGCATCCTCCCGGTTTGACGAATGGTGAATCGGGTTGATGATATCGAAGACGCGCCGAGCCTGATCGCCGTCGCCGAGTTCGGCAAACGCCCAGCCGAGCCACGCCGCGGCATGGGTGTATTGACCGCCGTTCTCGCGAATTCCCGGTGGATAGGCCTTGATGTATCCCGGATCGCGTGGTGTCTGATCGAATGGCGGCCAGAGGAGTCGGATCAGCCCGTCTTCGTCGCGAATCAATTCTCGCGTCGCAGACGTGAGTGCCATCTGCACCCGTTCCGGCTTGTCCGTGCGCGCCAGAACCGCCCAGGATTGAGCGATCGAATCGATCCGGCATTCGTCGTTGCTGGCTGAACCCCACGGGCGCCCGTCGTCATCGTAGGCGCGCAGATACCACCCGCCATCCCATGTCGTCTCGTCGACGGCATTTCGAAGCTCGCGAGCACGCAATGTCCAGCGCTCGGTAAGTTCATTGCGATCCAACCGGCTGCACAGGTTGGCAAAGCCCTCCATTGTGACGATCGCAAACCAGGCAAGCCATGCACTCTCGCCGCGGCCATTGCGGCCGACGCGGTTCATTCCGTCATTCCAATCTCCTGAACCGATCAGCGGAAGGCCGTGCATGCCCCGGGTTACGCCGTGTTCCAGGGCACGCTCGCAATGTTCGAGAAGCGAGCGACGATCCGGTGTCACATCAAAGCGCGCATAGCGGTTCTGTTCCTCGTGTGACAGCGGAGGCGCATGCAGGAATGCTATTTCCTCGCGCAGGATCGATTCATCGCCTGTCGCCTCGATGTAACGGACCGTGGCGTAGACAAGCCACATGAGATCGTCGGAACAGCGGGTGCGCACGCCCCGGTCATTGGGGGGATGCCACCAGTGGAGAACGTCGCCTTCCTCGAACTGCCGCGCGGCGCACGCCAGAATATGCGCACGGGTTCTCGCCGGATCAGACCAAAGAATTGCTAAAACGTCCTGCAGTTGATCGCGGAAGCCAACGGCGCCGCCGGCCTGGTAGAAACCCGCCCGCGCCAGGATGCGCGACGCCATCGTCTGGTAAGGGAGCCAGCGATTGGTCATCAGGTCGAAGGCTGGGTCGGGTGTGTGCACCCGGACCGCGCCAAGCTGCTTATCCCAATGCTCGTTTAGCTCTTTGAATGTATGCTCGACCCGGTCAGGCTGCTGCCAACGACGCACGAGCTCTTCCGCGTGTGCGCGATCGCGTCCTTGGCCAAGGACGAACACCACCTCTGCAGTGTCCTGTGGGCCGATGTCGAGGTGCACCTGGAACGCCGCGCAAGCGTCCGCTCCCGGCCGGATCCCGCGGCCTAGCCCCCATCTCCGCAACGCGGCCGGTTCGCGCAGGTCGCCTTCAAACCCGATGAACTCTTGCCGATCTGTCGTGAAATCGTGGGGCGGAAGGTTCGATGTGAGAAACGCCACCCGTTCGGCGAAATCCGGGTTCCAGGGGTTGCGCGCCAGCAGTGCGCGCCAATCTGCTTCGAATTCGCACACGACGAACGGTTTCGAAATGCTCCGCAGCGCGCCGAGCAGCCATTCGGCGTAGTAGGTGGCGGTAATGCGTCGGGCATGCGGCAGCATATTGCGAAGCTGCAGCCGCAGGACTTTGACCGGATCGTCAGGTGGGACGAAGACCAGCAGTTCCTGCTCCAAGCCATGGGAACGACTGTGCCACGTCGTGTAACCGGCGCCGTGACGGATCTGACATGCAGCGTCGGCTCCGACAGGTTGCGGCGTCGGCGTCCAGAACTCGGCGCTCTCTTCGTCGCGCAAGTAAAGCCCTTCACCTGGCGGATCGGCGATCGGATCGTTCGTCCACGGGGTGAGCCTGTTCTCGCCGCTGTTCACAGCCCAGGTGAATCCGCCTCCGGCTTCGGTGACGATGCAGCCGAACGCGTCGTTGGCGAGGACGTTGGACCAGGGAGACGGTGTGCTCATTCCTGGTTCAAGATGGATTACGTACTCCCTGCCATCCCCGGAGAAGCCGCCAAAGCCGTTGTCGAATTGCAGGTCCGTCGGTCGCGGAAGCAATGACGTCGCCTCGTTCTGCAAAGTCGCACCGGTAGGTTCGAAGCGCGGCAGCGCACGCTGGGGCTCTGCAATGCCGGCCAGCTGCAAGGCAAGTGGTCCTCGCGCCTCATCAAGGACCACCCGCGCGACCGCTTGAAGAAGACGCGCTTCGTTCTCGCCGATCTGATCGGCGAATAGAAGATGAATGCCACCCTTGCGCCCTAGCAGGGCTTGAGCATTGGCATCCTGGAGCAAGGTGGCAATTCGATCGCGCATGGGCTCTTCGTAGCTCGACGCGCCGGTGCGCAGCACGACGAGATCGACGTAGATCCCGCGTCGGCGCCAATACAGATGGGCACGGATCAAAAGCCGGAGAAGCTGCGTCTCTCTTGGGTTCCCGACGCGAACCAGGAGCATGGGGTAGTCACCCGACAGCCCAAGTCCCCACAACCGTGGTTGACCAAGCCTATTTTCGGCGATGATCGCTGGATCTGCGCGAAGCGCCGGGTGCGGATAGAGCAACAATGAAGCGAGCTTCTGCAGATCGGAAAACGCTTCCGGGGGGAGCGCGAGTTGCTGGGCCTCGCGTCCGGCATCGGCAGATGCGTCGGCAAGCACCCAGTCGAGAGTGGCGAGGGTCGTGTAGCGCTCAGCCGTTTCGAGTACCGACGCGCGCGATCCGGCTGCTATGGTCAGAAAGGCGACTTGCCGTTGTTCCTGCGGTGCGAGATCGAGGCCGAGCTGCAACGCCATCACTGGATCGAGCGTCCATCCCGTCGTCCCCGTGAGCCCCTCGACGACGCCGTGCGGTCGCCGGACGCTCCCGTTCCGCCCAAGGAAAAGCCGTCGATCCGTCTCGAATCCCGTCGTGATCGGCCGATCGTCGGACACGATGTAGTGGAGGAGAACGGGAGAAGAATCGCCCGGTTCGCGAGGTCGCCGCGTGAACAGAAGTCCGTGCAGATCGGGCACGTGCTCGCTTCCAACAAAGAGCTTGCTGAACGCAGGGTGACGCTCATCCTGAAGCGGCGGCGCCAGCACGAGTTCGGCATAGCTCGTCAGCTGCAGGCGACGTGGCCGATCGCTCTCGTTGATGACGGTAACCCGGCGAATCTCGATGTCGTCGCCCGGTGCAACGCCCACCTCCAAGCGAGTGGCGATGCCATTGTCCTGGCGGTTGAATTCGGCCAAGTGCGGATGAAACACGACATGGGCGCTCTCTGGTGTGACGCCGGTCGGCTGGTGCGCCACGGACCAAACAGTTCCGCTCTCCACATCGCGCGCATAGATCCAGAGCCCGTGACAGTCACGGGTTGCGTCGGGCAGCCAACGGGTAAGCGCGAAGTCTCGCCAAAAAAGGGCGCCACCGCCACCGGCCGAGATCCATGTGGCCACGCGACCATTGCCGAGTGCATGCACCTGTGGGAAGTTCAGGTTCGTTGATGGCACCCAGGCATAAGGGACGGCCGTAGTCGCCTTGCGGGAAGACGGCTCCTCTTTCGACTCTGCGCGAAGGCTTTCCGGGGAAACCTCCCATGGGACGCGCTCCTGCAGCAACAGCTCCATCGTGTGCATCCGCCGGTCTGCGTGGAACCGGCGCACAAGAGCATTGTTGGTCAGCGCGTTGCCGATAGCGGCGAGGATCATCCCCTGGTGGTGGGCCATGTAGGTGCGAACGGGCGAATAACGACTGCCTTCCGGGACGCGCTGCGGCGTGAAGTCGGCGGCTTCGATGAAGCCATATTGGCCGACCAGCCCCAGGCGTTCGAGCTCGCGCAAGTGCCGCGTTGCCAGCTGCGGCCGCACAGCTAAAGCCAGGGCGGTCGCATAGGGCGTCACGACAAGATCGCGCGTCAGCTCGCGCTTGAGCCCGAGGTTCGGAACTCCGAACGCCCGATAGTGATAGCGCTGATCCGGATCACGCGACGCGAACGCCGACTCGGAAATTCCCCAGGGGATGCCTTGACTGACCGCGTAACGGCGTTGGGCATCGACCGCCGTGCGTTCGCTTTCGCCGAGGAGCGTGCCCGGGATGCTCCGGAGCAAGAGCGCCGGCATCAGGTACTCGAACATCGATCCGTTCCAGGAAACCAGAGACAGTCCGCCGGCAAGGCGCGCCAACGGCCGTCCCAGGAAAGACCAATGCTCGTAGGGCACGTCACGCTTTGCGATCGCGAAGTAACTCGCCAGCCGCGCTTCTGTCGCGAGAAGGTCGTAGTGGTTTGAATCGATGTGATGGGAGCTGGCGTTGTAGCCGATATGGAACAGCCGCTGTTCCCGATCGAAGAGGAATCGGAAGTCCATCTCGAATGCTAACGATTCTGATCTGGTCGCGATATCGCTCATAGCCTCGCGCAATTCGTTCCAACGTTGCGCGCCCGCTGTGATCGCGGCCTTGAGATCGGCAATCCAGCGCGCGGTTTCAGAATCGTGATTTTCGGTAGGGGCCGCCTCACCCATCAGCGCGAGGGCTCGGCCAAACGCGTGATCTCGCGCCAGCGGCATGGCGGGGCTAAGGATCTCGCCGACTTGCCGGGCGAGTCCGCTACAACTCGCCGGGGGTATCTCCAGCAAAGAGAGCCAGGGCAACAGGGACTCGATATCTCGTCGCATCGCCATGACGTGATGATGCACGCGTTCGAGCCAGGCTTGGACCTCGTGCAAGTCTTGCGGCCGCGGCGCCTTCGAGCCAGCGACGACCTCGGCAACAGCGCTCTCAAGTGCCGGAAGCTCGCATTCACAGAGCTTAATGACGGCAGTTCGCCAGCTCTTCGGATTGTCGCGTGCCTGGTTGACCTGCTCGGCGAAGACGACCATTCGTCCGAGAGCCTCGGTCGCACTACCGTCCGCGATTTTCTCGATGCTCTCTTTCAGCAATTCGAGCGTGTCGCTCAGACCATCCCACAGCGCCGCCCGCAAAGGCGTTTCCAGCGTCGTTTCCGCGCACCCTTCCTTCAGGGCGATAAGACAGACTGCAAGGTTTCCGCTATCGACGGTCGAGACATAGCGAGGCTCGAGCACAGTGAGCAGCTTGGTATCGTACCAGTTGAAGAAGTGCCCTTGGTAACGCTCGAGCCGAGCCAGAATGTCCAAGCCATGCCGGACACGCGTTGAAAAGTCGATCAGGCTCACGAAGCCGAGGTCCCAGGCCGCGAGGGAGGAAAGGAACATCATCCCGACATTCGTCGGCGAGGTGCGGTGAGCGATCTCTTTGTGCGGGTCCTCCTGAAAATTATCGGGCGGAAGCCAGTTTTCTTCAGGGCCGACAAATGTCTCGAAGTACAGCCAGGTGCGTCGCGCCTGACGGCGAAGAAACTTGCGATCCATGGAGTCGAGGCGTTCGACCGGAACGCGTCGCGGTCGACTGATGAAGGCCGCAATCTCAGGCGCCGCCACCCAGACCGCCAGTAACAAGCCTGCTGGCACGAGCGCGGCCGGCCGGACAAGCCAGATTGCGGCCGCCAGTGTGATCGACAAGAGCGGAGCAAGCCACATATGTCGCCAGAAATCGGCGCGTGAATTTCGGACGGCGAAATAGGTGGCCATGTCGCTCGCCGAGACCCACTTGAGCAAATGTCGGCGCGTGACCGCGAGCCGCCAAAGCGTCCGCAAGATCGCGTCGCAGGCAACCACGCTGTCGTTGGCCAGGAAAACAACCGAGAAGAGCCAGGGACCCGCCTGGTTGCGCAGCCGATGTAACGCTCCTTGAACGGCTCCCCGTCGTCGGCCCTTGCCCATGCCGGTCACGAGATCGGTGAAGAGGTGGCCGCCCAGCGCCGCGACGGTGAGCCCCGTCCACACCCACGATCTTCCTGGCAGGACGAGCCAGGCAACGGCGGCAAACATGATCAGCCCCGGCGGAATCAGGCTGCGCCGCAGGTTGTCGACAATCTTCCAGCGATCCAGGCCAGACAACTGGTTCGGACGCAGCTCGCCACTCCGGTGCCGCACGAGCCGAGCCAGCCACGGCAGGAGTTGCCAGTCGCCGCGGAGCCAGCGATGCCAACGACGGGCGTATTCCAAATAGCCGGTGGGGAAGGTCTCATAGAGCACGATATCGCTGGCGAGACCCGTGCGTCCGTGAACTCCTTCAAACAAATCGTGGCTCAACAGGGCGTTCTCAGGTACCTGCGCGCAACAGGTCCGCCGGAACGAGACCACATCGTAGATGCCCTTCCCGGCATAGATGCCCGTGCCGAAGAGGTCCTGGTAGATGTTCGAGACGGCGCGGGAATAGATGTCGATCGCGGTATCGCCGGCATAAAGTCGGGTGAAAAGCGAACGGTTGTCGCTTTCCGGCGCGATCTCGAGGCGTGGCTGGATGAT
This sequence comes from uncultured Propylenella sp., assembly GCA_964440525.1. Taxonomy (GTDB): domain Bacteria; phylum Pseudomonadota; class Alphaproteobacteria; order Rhizobiales; family Afifellaceae; genus DASWJZ01. The sequence continues at coordinate 11,292 of CAYTTC010000074.1, forward strand.
CGTATAGCCGCGCATAACGCGGCCCGTTCTTGGGTCGAATTCCGCGCGGTTGAGCGGGTGTGCAAGCGCACCGACGAGCCTGGATACCGATCCGGGCGGCAGCGTCGTGTCGGCATCGACCGTCACGACGAATCGAATCCTGCTGAGCGCGTCCGGATCACCTTCGACTGTTGAGAAGGCCGACGCATCGCCGCTTACTACGAAATCATTGAACTGCTCGAGCTTGCCGCGCTTGCGCTCCCAGCCCATCCAGACGCCTTCGCAGGCATTGTAGCAACGCGACCTGTGCAGCAGGTGGAACGGTTCGTTTCCGTCTCTTTCGTAACGTTCATTCAGTCGCTGCACGCCGTTGGCCAGGGCTGTCACGAGGGCATCGTCTTCAGGCGTCCGCTCGGCGGAAGCATCGGGGTAGTCGCTGAGCAGCACGAACTGCAGCGATGGATCCGGATTTGCCAGCCGATGCGCCTCCAGACGATCGATCAATTTCCGGACGTCATCCGCTTTGCCGACGAGAACCGGGACGACTGCGGCAGTCGCGTACTCCGGTGGAATACCATCTTCGAAGTCCAGCTTTGGCAGAAGCCGGGGCGGAACGATGAGCGCTATGATCCAATGGACGACCGTCACGCCGAGCACCGAGGCGGGAACCGCGGCGACCACAATCCCCAGAAGCCAGACCGGCAGGCTCGCGCCGGCGGACGCGAGGTAGAACGCGGGGAGCAGAAGCGCGCCGACGCTCGCCACTGCCAGCGCGACGGCGTAGACAGCCGGGGCGTGCCCCGATAGCCAGCGGTTCCAGACGATGCGGGCAGGTGGGCGGCAGCCGAACTCGGATTCCAGCTCCTCGCGGCCCTCCGCGACCAGCCAATGACCGATCAAATCTCGTGGTTCGCCCTCTAATCTTGCGCGAGCCTTTGCGATCACATCCGAAGCTATGTCCGGCTCGCTTCGTCTCGAACTGCGAGCCAGTTCCTCGATCGACTTCCGGTATCGATCGCGGGTGGCGAAGTCCATTTGTGGATAGAAGCCCGCGGGATCAGTCCGCAGGATCGCTTCCACTCGGCTGGTCTGGTCAAAGAAATCCTTCCACGGAATAGAGGACAATACGGCCAGATTGGCGATCGAGCGGGCGACGCACTCGGTATCCTCGAGGACGGCGGGCGCGGCAGCCCACGGCGACAATTTGAACGGCGGCTTCAACTCGGGAATGAGCCGGGCGAATGCGGCGACGAGCGTTTCCAGGCACACCAGGCGAAGCATCGTCGGAAACGCCCACAACTCGGCGATCGTGAGAGGCGCGCGCTCCTGGTATGCCTGAATGAAACGAACCGCTCCCGCGAGAGACAGCTGGAGATACGAGGAACGGAGAAGGCCGTGGGCCAAAGCGAAGGCACGTGGCAATCCTGCTTCCTCGGGACCCGCTAGCGCTGGCAGACGCCGATAGAACGCCGACGGCAAGTCCGCAGCGACGTGGCGCAGAGTCCGCTCAATTTGGTGATCATTATCCAGCAACCATTCTGCTGCTTTGGATGCATTCGAAGGCGCATCGGCACAGGCTAAGCGTGCGTGCTCTAGCCAGATTCGTACTGCACCGATATGGACCCATACGGCTACCGGTAGAGGCGCCTGCGTTGTGACCCTATGGCGCTCGCCGAGCTCGCTCGCCGCCGCTTCAAGCGGACCTCGATGGACATTCGGTGTCGGCGCGTCATCATTGGGCATGAGTTGGAAGCCGCAGAGACGTGTGATGGGCTGTCGGCGCTTCGCGCTGTGCCAAGTGCGTTGGATGACGACGAACGATCAGCAATGGGACGGTAGCATGCGCGATCAGATGGGCTGCAACGCTGCCGAACGGGACGTCCGAGCGCCGTGAGCGTCCATGCGCTGCTACCAAGACAAGGTCGGGCGCCTCTTCGGCAATGGCTCGGGTGAGGCCGGTGCGTGCGTCCGCGCCTTGCAAGAGCAGCGTTCGAATCGAAAGGCCACCGTTCACGCGTGCGCGGATCTGGTCGAGGTACTCGTGGCCAACCCGTTCATTGCGTTGAACGAGCCGTTTACGCAATTCCACAGCTTCGTTTTCAAGTGGGCCGACTTCGGTCAACTCCGGAATAGGAACGACATGGACGAGAAGGAGTTCCGCGCGCTCCGCCCTGGCCAGACGGATCGCCAGCGGGAGGACGCTCTCGGCATGCGGCGACCCGTCCAATGGCACGAGGAGCCGATGGTAATGGACCGGGTCGGCAGTTGCGTAGGTGGACGGAATGAGCAGAAGCGACCCTTCGACGCGATCCACTAGTTTTTGTGCTGTGCTCCCCAAGCCCCACTCCGTCACACCGCTGTCGCCGTGCGTGCACAGCGCCGTCAATTCCACATCGTGATTGCGGACCCAGAGAGTGATCTGTTCGGCGGCTCCGCCTTCCATCACCTCTGCTTCAATGTGCTCGCTTTCTCGTCGGCGTCCCTCAGCCAATCTCTCAACGTTATTCTTCGCCTCGCGCAGACGAATATCCCATTCGACCGGATCCACCGGAACAGTGTGCACAGGCGTCGCCTCAAGAACCCGAAGGAATGTAACTGGAGATCCCAGCGCTGCGGCAACGGTCAGAGCGTGTGGAACGACCTTCTCGGCGAATCCCGACGCATCCAAACACGCCGCAACGCGGCGAAACCCTTTCGGGCTATCCAGCACCTCTCCGGTCGTTTTGACAGAATCAGCATCGTTGTCCGCAGCAGACGGCGGGGCCTCAATTGGAACCGGCATGGGCTACCTCCCGGCGTTCGACTGGAGGTCGAACGAGTTCTCGGATGTTCGGGGCCGCTAAATCGTGGCGTCTGCCGCGCTTCAGGATCGCCCTTTGTGTCGACCACAATGAATCTATTGCGCCAAGGCTACGGCGATTCTTTGATCTCGATCACATCGCCGCTGCGACCGCCGTGTAAGATGGCGACGAAAGGTCCTAGACGACTATGGGCTTTGAGGGTCAGGCTCGACCGTATTGGCGAAACTCGGGAAGCTTCACGATGGTCATCCGAGAATTGACGAGGCAGGAAAGTCTGGACCTGCTGACCCGCATCCATCTCGGGCGGCTCGCGTGCGCGAGAGCGAACCAGCCATATGTGGTTCCCATAAGCTTCGCCTATCACTATAATAGTCTGTATTGCGCCACGACGATTGGTCAAAAGATCGAATGGATGCGTGAAAACCCGCTGGTTGCCGTTGAAGTTGATGAGATTTTCAGCGCCCAACAATGGGAGAGCGTCATCGTCTCCGGTCGGTACGAGGAGTTTTCTGATACGCCGGAGACGCGGGACTTGCGCCAACTGGCTTGGGGGCTTCTCCAGGAAACAAATAAACTCTGGTGGGAGCCAGGCTACGTAAAGACCATACTCGGCGACGCGGAACGCCCGCTGGCGCCCCTCTATTTTCGCATTCACATCGGCCGGATTACAGGCCACCGTGCCACCAAAGAATAGGCTCCGGCGATGTTCTCACTTGCTGCGGCGTCATTAGCGCGCCCGAGGTGCTACAGCAATCCGCGCACGCTTTGGCTCGTGAGGCTCGAATGACGGACTTTCCCGCGCTTCGTCATGCCATGGTGGCGAGCCAGATCGGCGCCCGCGGGGTTCGTTCGGAACTGGTTCTCGACGCCATGCGGGCCTCCCTCGCGAAGCGTTTCTGCCGGAACGGCTTCGCGAATTTGCATATGAGGACACTCCGCTCCCGATCGACGCGGACCAGACAATCTCCCAGCCCTACATCGTCGCCTTCATGACCGATGCGCTTGCGTTGCAGGGCGGCGAAAAGGTACTCGAGATCGGCGCGGGCTCGGGCTACGCGGCGGCCGTGGTCTCCAGGATCGCTGGGGAAGTCTACACGGTGGAGCGGATTGGACAGCTTGCCGAAAAGGCGGCTTCGGTTCTCTCCGACCTCGGATACGCGAATGTGCATGTGCTGCACGCCGACGGCACGCTCGGTTGGCTGGAGAACGCTCCCTACGATGCGATCATCGTCGCCGCAGGCGGACCGGATGTGCCGAAATCCCTCAAGCAGCAGCTGAAGATCGGCGGCCACCTGGTCATCCCTGTCGGCACCGATCCGCGAGCCCAGGAGCTTGTCCGCGTCACGCGACTATCGGAGAGCAACTACCGGACGGAAGACATCGCCGATGTGCGTTTTGTTCCGCTCGTCGGGGAAGAGGGGTGGAGCCCGGAAGCCGAGCTACCGGCGCCCTTGCGGCAAAGCAGGCAGCGGCCGGATGGCAGCCTGTCCGAGAGTGTTGTGGCCAGCGCCGAGCCATTCTCGTCGATCAAGGATGCCGACCTCGGGCCCCTGCTCGCAAGGATCGGTAATGCGCGCATCGTGCTGCTCCGCGTCGCCTTTCACGGTCTCGATCTCTACAGCCTCCACAATTCGATCCGCGCAGTGCTGCGCTATCCGACGACCTCGATCCGGAGACGGCCCGGATCGCGCGTGAGAGGTATGGCTGCCTGACGCCGTGGCAGACCGATCCGTCGACGTACGGACACGCGGCGCTGACCGGCCGCTACCGGAGCTGCAAGCGCGAGGTCGTCGCCATGCTGCAGGACCTGCTTTACAAGCACCGCGACTATGCCGACCGCGACGGCGAACGCTTCCTCGACGCGGTGCAGAACGCGTGGCTGGTCGCAAGCGCGGAGCGCTACTACCGAGTCATGTACTAAGGCTCACGCGCTTCCTGGAATTTGCGCGATGAGCACATGTTCGAGACTTTGAAGTCGCTGCTCACGCACTACGGCTCAGAGAGCAAGGCCGTCGTTTGGGCCCACAACTCGCATGTCGGCGACGCCGCTGCGACGGAGATGTCGGCGCGTGGCGAACACAATATCGGGCAGCTTTGCAGGCAGGAGTTCGGAGACCGTGCCTATCTCGTAGGATTTGGCACCCACAGCGGCACGGTGGCGGCGGCTTCAAACTGGGACGGTCCCATGGAGATCAAGGACGTCCGCCCCTCGCTCGCGGAAAGCTACGAGGCGGTGTTTCATGCGACAGGAATTCCGCGCTTCATGCTGAACCTGCGCGACGGCCCGGCTGGCGATGCGCGACAGGCGCTGATGCCGCGCCGCGGCTGGCGCGGGCGATCGGGGTCATCTACCGCCCCGAGACCGAGCTTGCGAGCCAC
>CAYTTC010000075.1:0-16095 GCA_964440525.1 uncultured Propylenella sp.
GGCTCGCCTCGGCGCAGGCGGCGCTCGCAACCGCGCAAGGGCAGACCGATTGAGAAAGGTTACTGTGCGGTTCCGAAGGCCGGCCGCATTATCGCCCGATTAACCCTAGAGGAAAGTAACGGCCGCCGATGGCGGCGTGAAACGTGGGGGCGGGGCGCGGTTAACCGCGTGTCAACCTCAACTTGGTTTTAATCCCGTCGTGAAAACGGCGACGGTCGCCTGTTGCATTCCTGCAACGCGCGGTCGTGAGGTCCGAGGGGTATTCACGCTGTGTATCATGCGTCTGTGCGCGTACGCGTCCTGAAATTCGCTGTACTTACCTCCGCCATCTCGATTGCGGCGTTCGCAACGGCGACGCCCGCCGGTTTTCCAACACTCGCCGATCTCGGCACCGCTGCCATTCGCCCCGCGACCGGATTTTCCGCCAGCAAAGCCCAGGTATTTGCCGCGGTCGCGAGCGAGCAGGCGGTCGCCAGTCGAGAAACCTATTCCGAAATAGAGCGTCTCCCCGCAGCGGGGATGCTTGCTAACGCAAGCCTGACCGAACCCTACGACGCGGCGCTGCCCGCGGCCCGCTTCATGGCGCGAGTGCTTCCACCGCCGAGCGCCGGGGACGTCATCTATTCCGCCTTTGCCGTTCAGGTGCCGGAGGATCGCCGCGCCATCGCGCTCGCCCGCCTGCCGCAGGCGAAGCCAAATCACGTCTTCACGATCGCGCCCGACGGCACCACGACCGCGAACCCCGCGGTTCTCGCTTATGCGGCGCCGTCGTCGGGGATCGAGGCGCCCTTCGCTGTGGTCATGAGCGGCGCACGTGTCGTCGAAAATCTCGACGACGGCCTCTATCGGCCGCGCCCACGGCCGGACCCGAAAACGGTGCTTTCCTGGCTCGATGGTCGCGCACTCGGGCAATTCGCGCCCGGCCAGCATCCCTGGGTACAGAACCCGCTGCCGGTCAGCGTTTTTGAGGCCAAGCAGCAGAAATGCCTTGCTGAAGGCATCTATTTCGAGGCGCGCGGCGAGCCGGATTCCGGACAGGCGGCCGTGGCCCAGGTGATCCTGAACCGCGTCCGCAACCCGGCTTATCCGAAAACCATCTGCGGCGTCGTCTACCAGAATGAGCGCCACCGCCACGCCTGCCAGTTCTCGTTTGCCTGCGACGGCCGCTCCGAAGTCATCGCCGAGCAACGCCAATGGGACACGGCGCGACGGATCGCGCGCGACGTGACCGCGGGCCGGACCTGGCTCGAGGAAGTTGGCGATTCCACCCACTACCATGCCGGCTACGTGCGGCCGGGCTGGGGACGGCGCATGATCAAGGTCGACCGCATCGGCGCCCATATCTTCTACCGCACCCGCTTCGGCGGCTGGTCGTAAAGCGTATTCTTGCAGCCGCAGTCGGGAAGCGCGTCGCGAGGCGCGCTTTTCGTTGATTTGCTGGGATTGACGCCTCTCGATGCGGCCGGCACGCTGCCGGCAACAGGGAGGGAAACGATGATCGTTCGATTGGGGATCGCCGCGCTTCTCTTGAGCGCCGGCGCCGCATTTGCCGGCGAAACGCGTGTGATCGATGGCGACGCGGGCTTTCCTGAGGGTCCCTTCGTCGAGGGCGGAACCCTCTACTATGTGCAATACGGCGCGCACAAGCTGAGCAGCTGGGACGGCTCGTCCTTGGACACGCTGTGGACTGAGGAAGGTTGCGGCCCCTCCGCGGTGCAGCGCTTCGGCGACGGTTTTCTGGTCACCTGCTATGACAAAGGAACGCTGGCGGTCGTTGCCGCCGACGGAAAGAGCGCAACGGCGATCGACAAGGACGATCGGGGAAACCCGCTCACCGGCCCGAACGACATCGCGCTCGACGGCAAGGGTGGCGCCTACGTCACGACATCCGGCCCTTGGGATAGCGCCCCGATCGTCGGAACGGTGCTGCATGTTGCGCCGGATGGAACGGTGAAGGTAGTCGCCGACGACCTTCACTATGCCAATGGGATCGCCCTCTCGGCGGACGGTTCGACGCTCTTCGTTGTCGAACACTACGCCAGTCGCGTCATCCGCTTCACGCTGAATGCCGACGGCAGCCTCTCCGACCGCCGTCTCTTTGTCCGCCTCTTCGATCTCGAAGAGCCCGCCGATGCGCTGCCCGACGGCTTCAAGCTCGGGCCGGACGGAAATTTCTACATCGGGCTCTACAGCGCCGGCCGAATCGTCGTGGTGAATGCCGAAGGCAAGCTCGTCCGCAAGATCGAGGTTCCGTCCGCTACCGCCCCCAACCTTGCTTTCTCGGAGGACGGCAAATCGATGTTCGTCATGGCCGTCGATGACCAGGCGAATCCGCCATACAAAGGCAAGGTCTATCAGATCGATCTTGAGTAGGCTTTGCTGGCGATGACAGGCGCGGACGTTCGCCGCGTTGCTCTTTCGCTCCCCGAGGCGGTGGAGAGCGCGCATATGGGCCATCCCGATTTTCGCGTGCGCAAAAAGATTTTTGCCTCGTTTCCCGACGGAGAGCGCATCGTCGTCAAGCTCACTGCCGAGCAGCAGGCGATCATGGCTGAGGCTGAGCCGAAAATTTTCGCGCCGGTGAAGGGCGGCTGGGGGCGGAAGGGTTGGACCTATGTCAATCTCGCAGCGGCGGATGAGGTTACTCTGAAGAGCGCGCTGACAACGGCCTGGCGCAACGTGGCGCCAAAGTAGCTGATCGCGTCGCTTGGCGCCAAGTGACCCTCACCGTGCGTGAGGAGGGCCGGACCGAGGTCGTAAGCCCCGAAACTCAAAAAAGCGCGGCGCGCCGCGATGTTTCATGTGAAACAATTCCTATTACGCTTGGTCGCCATTGAGTTTTCCGCGCGCATCCTCGATTCCGAACAAGGCTCGAGCAACGGATGTTCGATAACGAGCGAGGCATCAAGCCGATTAGAATCGGCCATCCTCGCGCGGCTAACCGCCGATTTTCGAGAAGTCGGCAACGGCCAGCGTCGCGCGCCTCAGCATATTCAGAAGTCTCAGCCGATTTGCGCGTAACGCCGGATCGTCGGCATTCACCGTGACATGATCGAAGAACGCGTCGACGGCGGGACGAAGCTCGGCGAGCGCACGCATCGCGCCCTCGAAGTCTTCGCGTTCGACCGCCTCGCGTGCATGCCGCTCGGCCCCCTGCATGACGTGGAAGAGCGCCTTCTCCTCAGGCTCACCCTTCACCTCGATGAGATGCGGATCGGGCGGATCGTCGAACGCGCCCTCGCCATCCTTCTTTTCCTCGGCGCGGAGAATGTTCGCGGCACGCTTGTACCCGGCGAGAAGATTCTTGCCGTCGTCGGTGTCGAGGAATTTTCCCAGCGCCTCGACGCGCCGGACGATCATCAGAAGGTCGCGAACGTTACCGGCGCCCGGCATCGGATACTCAATACCCATGTCGAACACTGCGCTAACTAGATCATGCCTCGACCCCTGAGCACGGAGCTGTATTTCGAGTCGATCCGCCAAGAAGCGAAGCAACTCAAATGCCGTGTTTGCGGCGTCGTGGCTTGGGAAGCGATCTCCATGAGCCAAAAGCATCAAAGTAAGATTGAGCTTGAGTTCGTTCTCAAGAACGATTCGGATCACCCCCAACGCCGCTCTTCTCAGCGCGTAGGGATCCTTGCTCCCCGTCGGCTTCTCGTCGATCGCCCAAAATCCCACCAGCGTGTCTAGCTTGTCGGCGAGCGCCACCGCAATCGACACTGGCTCGCTCGGCACGGAATCGTTCGGCCCCTGCGGCTTGTAGTGATCGCGGATGGCGTCGGCGATGGCGCGGATGCGGGCCTCTCCTGCGCCTTCCTCTCCCTTTGTCATCCCGGATGGCGCGTCAGCGCCAGTCCGGGACCCATGAACACCCGAGCCATCCGGTCGAGCGCCGTGTTCATGGGTCCCGGTCTCGGCCTTGCGGCCGAACCGGGATGACAAAGGTGAGGGGAACGCGGTCGGATGCGACGAGAGTCCATTCTCGGCGAGGAAATAGTAGCGCCCCATCACCCCCTGCAGCTCGGGGAACTCTCCGACCATCCCCGTCGTGAGGTCGGCCTTGGCAAGCCGCGCAGCGCGGTCGACATCGCGACGAAAATATTCCTGCTCGCGCTGCAGCTCTTCGGTATCGAGCTTCTTGCCATGGAAGAAGTTCGGCTGGCTGCTCAGGGCATCAGCGATCTCCACCGCGAGCCGCGCGACCCGCTCCACCCGCTCCGCCTGCGACCCAAGCTTTTCGTGAAACGTGATCGTCGCGAGTTTCTTCGCATGCTCCTCGAGCGAGATTTTCAAATCCTGCTCCCAGAAGAAGCGCGCATCCGCAAGCCGCGCGGCGATCACCCGCTCGTTTCCCGCCACGATCTCCTTGCCACCGTCGCTAGCTTCAAGGTTCGCGACGAGGATGAAGCGGTTGGTGAGTTGGTCGCTGGACCTCCCCTCGTCCTTCGATGGTTCGAGGCTCGCGCTTCGCGCTCGCACCTCACCATGAGGGGGATTGGAAGCCGCATCCCCAACATCCTCACCCTGAGGTGCGGCCGCAGGCCGCCTCGAAGGGTCGGGGGCTCCAGCCTGCCGCAGCACAAAACACTTCTGGTTCTGCCGGATCGTCAGGCGGATCACCTCGCTCGGGATCGCTAGGAATTTTTCGTCGAACGCGCCCATCAGCACGATTGGCCATTCGACCAGCCCCGCGACCTCCTCCAGCAGCCCCTGATCTTCCACCACCTCCAACCCCTGCGCGAAGGCGAGGTTTTTCGCCTCCGTCTCGATGATCGCCTGCCGCCGGTCGTGATCGAGCACCACCTTTGCCGCTTCGAGCTTTGGCAAATAATCGGCGAAGCGGCGGACCTTGATCGGTTTGCCCCCGCCCGTGAAACGATGACCGTAGGTGAGGTTGCCGGCGGCAATCCCGGCGACCTCGAAGTCGACCACGACCGGCTCCTCCGTCTCCGGCCCGAAGGTGCAGAGGATCGAGCGGAGCGGCCGCACCCAGCGGAGGCTCGCGGTTCCCTCCGCCTCGCTTCCCGCGAAGGGCGAATCCGCGGGCGCCGAACGCGCGCCCCAGCGCATCGATTTCGGCCATGGAAACGCGCGGATCATGTTGGGCACGATCCCGGCGATGATCTCTTCCGCAGCCCTCCCCGGCTTCGTCACAAGCGCGACGTAGAAATCGCCCTTCTTCGGGTCGGATTGAATCTTCGCCTGGTCGATCGAGGAAAGCCCGGCGCCGCGCAAAAAACCTTCGATCGCCTTTTCCGGCGCGCCGACGCGCGGGCCCTTCTTCTCCTCGGTCACGTCGGCGGAGCGGACGGTCAGGCCGTGCACGGTCAGCGTCAGCCGCCGCGGCGTGGCGAAGGCGCGGGCGCCCTCATAAGTGAGGCCGGCTTCCACCAGCGCGTCAGTCGTCAGGCGGCGCAAATCCTCCGCCGCCTGCCGCTGCATGCGCGCCGGAATTTCCTCGGAGAAAAGCTCAAGAAGCAGATCGGGCATTCGGACTCGCTCGTGGCCAAGTTTGTTGTCGGGTTAAGGGACCGCAGCCTCAGAGTCACGCAGCGAAAGCCTCAGAGTTCCGCCCGGCCTTGACGTCCAAGAAATCTACCTATATCTACAATCTACCTATATCTACATTTGACGCTAGATTGAGGAAGATCGCACGATGACGAGCTACCAGCTTGTCGGTTCAGCTGAAGAGGCTGTTGCCAACATTGTCAGATTTGCAGCTGATTTCGAGAAGGTTCCTGCGCTTCAAGAGCGCGTGACGCTTGCCCACGACTGGTACGCCGTGGGGGCACCGAATGGCGGATGGGCCTTCGGATTCAGTAAGTTCGTCGGTCACCAAAACAACACCGCCGCGCTGTATTTGCGGATGGCTAAGCATGCGAATGGCGGCGCGACTGAAGGCCGGTTGAAGAACTGGTTCGAACCTGTCGATCTTGAGACAGCGCTTGGTCGTGAACTCTCCGGGGCACTTGAAGCCTTTTTGGGTCGGCGAGGGCGCCTGCCTCGAAAATCGATCCGGATCAGTATCCTTCGCTCCGAACGCGACAAAGTGCCGGATGCACCTGACTCGTCACGCCAAGGAGTCAGAGACTTCGAGGGTCGCATCTCCGTTGATCCGCGGGTCTGCGGCGGGCGCCCGTGCATCAAGGGCACGCGGATGCGCGTGTCGGATATCGTCGACATGCTTGCGCACGGCGCAACTTCCGCCGAGATCGTGGAGGACTTTCCTTATGTCGCCGAAGACGACATCGCGGCCGCTCTGGCCTTCGCCGCGCGAGCCGTCGATCATCGTGTAGTCCGCGCCGCGTAAGCAGGTGCGCTTCTTGATCGATGCGCAGCTCCCTCCCGCGCTCGTCCGACACCTGAGGGCGCTCGGCCACGAGGCCGAGCATGTCTTCGATATCGGAGCCGTTGGCACGTTAGATTCCGAAATCTGGGGGCATGCACTTGGCGCAGGCGCTGTCATCATCAGCAAAGACGAAGACTTCGCCGAGCGGGCACGCGTTCCAGACACCGTCCTACAGGTCGTCTGGATCCGACTTGGCAATGTGACAAACGCCGCGCTCTGGCGCGCATTGGAGCCGCGGTTTGTGGAGATCGTGGAAGCGCTCGAGGCTGGCGAGCGACTGATCGAAATCGTCTGACTACCAACCCCCGCCGCCGCGGCCGCCGCCGCCTCCGCCCGATCCGCCGGAAAAGCCTGAGGAGCTGGAGGAACTCCGCGGCAGCGAGCTCGTGGCGGCGCTGGTCGCGCTTGCGACCGCGGTGGCGATCGTTCTGCCGAAATTGTTGCTCGACCAGCTGCCGCCGCGCCGCCAGCGGGCGTTATAGTGCGACATCGGGTCTTGATCGCCGGGATGCGCTCGCGCCAGGGCCGAGGCGAAGGCGTCGGCCCAGGGCTTTTCGACGTCGAGCGCCACCGCGTAGGGAAGCAGCGCCTCGAAGCGCTCGGTGGTGATCTCCGGGGCATTCGCAATGTTGAGCCGGCCGGATTCCGCCGTCTGCAGATACATGCGAAAGCCGTCGAGCTGGTCCATGACCGGCCGGCCTTGCGGGGTCGGGGCGCGCAAGAGGTAGTAGAAGACGCCATTGATGAGGGGGAAGACGAGCACCAGCGCGAAGGGGAATGCGTGCGCGCGGACTGCCGACAGCAACGACGACGCCATCGACCCCGCTCCACCAAAAGTGTCGCCGGCGAAATCGGCGAGGAAGTAGAGGACGAGACCGATTACGACCACCAGCGTCAGGACTGAGCTGACGAGTGCGCCCATGCCCCGCCGATCGAAGAGCGAGGCGATGATCGGCACCAGAAAAATGCTGAGGAAGATGCTGACGAAGAGCATCCCGAAGAGGATCGCAAGCTCATCGTCCGAGAGCTGTCCAAAAATTACGGTCGCCGCGACCACGATGATCGACAGCACGAGCCCGACCGCGAAGTGGAGGATGTTTTTCTTGAAGTAGCGGCCGCCGGCCTCCGTCTTCACGCTCTTCTGGAACGTCTCGCCGATCTTGGCGACGGCCTTGCCGTTGGCCTTGTTGATCTCAGCCCTTCCGCCCTCCTTCTCGACCCAGTCGAGGACTGTCTTCTCGCCCGCCGGGAGCTTATCGCGAATGTTTTCGGCGGAGGCCTCTGTCCGCTCGAAGGTGAGGTCCTTGCCCTCCTGGTCGAATATCAGCAGCCCGCGCACGGCAAGCGCCAGCGCCGAGGCGGTGAAGGCCTTCCACGCGTTGGAGCCAAAACCCCAGTTGCGGATGTAGCTTGCGAGCGCCGCCGAGACCCCCTGCGGCGGATGGAAGAGCGGGATGATGGTGCCGCGCTCAGGATCGCGGCCGACTTTGTTCCACGCCCACACATAGTAGGCGAGAACCACCAGCAGCCCGATGATGCCGATGAACCATTCGCGGTGATCGAGGAAGAAATAGCGGAGGTTGGCCATCGCGTCCGGCCGGTCGACCGCGCCGGCCGGAATCTCCGCGACGATAGTCAGCCCCTCGCCCGGCTCGAGCCGACGCGTGGCCTCGACGGTCAGAACGCCGTCGCCGCCGACCGCGCCTTGCCAATCAGTGCCGCGCTCGCCGAAGCGGCCAGTATAGGCGGTCCAGCGGACCGGCGGCTGCCTCTCGGGTAGCTCCAGGCTGGCGCTCGCCGCAAGGATCGGAAAGCTCCATTCGTTGCCGGTGACGTTCCAGAAAATCTCGGGTTTTTCCTCGATCCAGCGGATCTGCCGGTCGGTCTCGTAGGTGAGGACGTAGGTGTAGCTGCCGGGCTCGAGGAACACCTCCTCCTCACCCGCATAGATGCGCAGGAAGTCGCCGTAGCGTTCCGTGTGATACGGCTCGGGCTGGCCGTCGCGGGTAACGCCGAGGAGATCGAAGCCGACGCGGTGGACCTTGCCTTTTTCGTCCTCGAAGGTCGTCGAGACGTCGCGAAAAATGCCGCGCCTGATATCATTCCCTTCGGCATTGACGCGGATCGTCTCGTCGACATGCACGGTGCCGTCACGAGCGACTGTGATGTCGGAGTGGAAAGATTCGATCGCCTCTTCCGCCGCGACCGGCGAGCCCGCAACAACGAACACAGCACACGCCCAGCCTAGGAGAGGAGCCAAGCAGGGTCTCAGGTTCATGTCGGCGATGCTCAGGACTGGAACGAGACCTTCGGCACGGCGCGGTCGCCAGGTTCCTCGATCTCGAAATATTGCCGCTTCTCGAACTTGAACTGGCCGGCGACGAGATTGCTCGGAAACGACTCCACCATGGTGTTCAGGTTCCGGACGGCGCCGTTGTAGTAGCGGCGTGCCATCTGGATCTCGCTTTCGAGATTGCCGAGCTCCTTCTGCAGCTCGAGAAAATTGGCGCTCGCTTTGAGGTCCGGATAGTTCTCGGCGACGGCGAGGAGCCGCCCGAGCCCAAATGAGAGCGCGCTCTCGGCCTTGGCGCGCGCCTCGACATCGCCCGCCGGCACCGCTTGCGCCTTGTTCCTGAGCTCGGTCACCTCCTCGAGCACGCCCCGCTCGTGGCTGGCGTAGCCCTTCACCGTATCGACGAGGTTTGGAACGAGGTCGGCGCGGCGCTTCAGCTGCACGTCGATGCCGCTCCACGCCTCCTCGCTCATCTGACGCGTCGAGACCAGGCGGTTGTAGATGTAGACGGCGTAGAGAACGACGGCCACGACAAGCGCGACAATGATCCAAAGCGTCATCGGGCAGTCCTCCTCTAGCGATCGCGGACCTGGGCAGGGCGCGCGTCGGGGGTAGCGCGCGGAGCCGACGAGAATGCGAAATCGACGGCGTCCAAGACCTGCCGCTCGGCGCTCTCCTCCGCGGTGAATCCAATGCGGACCGCCATGCCGTAGCCGGAGACGAGGTCCTTCAGCCGATCCTGCAGCCGCTGCATGGCGAACGGCTCGAGCGGAATGGTGAGCACCGCCTCCTGTGGCGCCAGCACCAGGTCGAGGCGCTTGCGGGCGTCGGATTTCACCACCATGGCGCGGCCCGGATGCACGTGGCGCTCGCCCGCCGCCGTCCGATAGCTCACCTCGCCCATGATGATTATACCCTCGCCCTCCTCGCGGCCACTCTTCCCGAGGCGGACGTTGAAGGTCCAGCCGGTGGCGCTGAAGAGCATTGCGCTGCGGGGCGGACCGCCCTTGCGACCCGCGACATCGGCGCCGGCCTCGCGCGGATGATCGCGCGCTTCCCGGCTCTCGTCCGTCATGTCAAACGTCCCCCGCCAGCCGTTTCGAGCCAGGCCGCCCCGCAGGATTTTGCCAGATTTCGCACACGCAAGATATAGCTCTGCCGTTCCGTCACCGAAATGACGCCGCGGGCGTCGAGCAGATTGAAGACGTGGCTCGCCTTGATGCACTGGTCGTAGGCGGGAAGCGCCAGTCTATGCACGCCTGAATCCTCGCCCTTTCCTGCCTCCAAGAGAGCCATGCACTCGCGTTCGGCGTCGTCGAAATGGCGCCTCAGCAGATCCGTGTCGGCGAACTCGAAATTGTACCGCGAGTATTCTTGCTCGGCCTGCTTGAAGATGTCGCCATAGGTGACCTTCTCGTTCTCCTCGCGGCCGTTGAAGTTCAGCTCGAACACGTTGTCGACGCCCTGAACGTACATGGCGAGGCGCTCCAGGCCGTAGGTCAGCTCGCCGGAGACCGGCGCGCAGTCGAAGCCGGCTACCTGCTGGAAATAGGTAAACTGCGACACCTCCATCCCGTCGCACCAGCACTCCCAGCCGAGCCCCCAGGCGCCGAGCGTCGGGCTCTCCCAGTCGTCCTCGACGAAGCGGAGGTCGT
The DNA here is from genome assembly GCA_964440525.1 of uncultured Propylenella sp. Taxonomy (GTDB): domain Bacteria; phylum Pseudomonadota; class Alphaproteobacteria; order Rhizobiales; family Afifellaceae; genus DASWJZ01. The sequence goes on from CAYTTC010000075.1 coordinate 10,298, forward strand.
GGAGAGCCGAGTCGATCCCGATCGCCGCGAGCGAGCCCAGATAGAGGTCCTGCAGGTCCGGCGGCGAGGGTTTTAGGATGACCTGATACTGATAATAGTGCTGCAGGCGGTTGGGGTTCTCGCCATAGCGGCCATCCTTCGGCCGGCGCGAGGGCTGCACGTAGGCGGCGTTCCACGGCCTAGGCCCGAGCGAGCGGAGCGTCGTCGCCGGATGAAAAGTGCCGGCCCCGACCTCCATGTCGTAGGGTTGCAGGACGACGCAGCCATAGTCCGCCCAATAGCGCTGCAGCGCCAGGATCAGGCCCTGAAAGGAGCGGCGCGGGTCCATGTGACCGCGCTCGGCGGGCTCAAGAAGCGCGCTCACGCGAAAACGACTCCGCTATAGGATCGATGTTGACGGATGCCTTACAGCACGCGGCCCGCCGGTCAAGCCGACGAGGCGAAGCGGCAGACGAACCGCTCCGCACGTTAGCGCGTCTTGTCGCAATGCTACTTGGTGAAGCCGATAGACCCGCGACAAGAAACGTGGCGAGCGTAGCAAGCGTAGCCCGGATGGAGCGGAGCGAAATCCGGGTAGCTAGGCCGGGTCCGACACCAGGGAACCTCGAAACCAACATCTCGACCAGCAAGTGGATGGAGCCACCTTGATCCCGGATTTCGCTCCACTCCATCCGGGCTACGACATCATCGCGCGGTCGTCGCACGGATCCACCATTCAGACCGGGCCGAGGCAATTCGCGACGCGGCCGCGTCGGCTTCTGCCGCATGCGAATAGAGCCCGAAGCAGCCGGAGCCGGAGCCCGACATGCGAGCGAGCAGGCACCCCTTCGTCGCACGAAGCACTTCGAGCACCTCGCCGATTACCGGCGCGATCCGCAGCGCCGGCGGCTCCAGATCGTTGCGGCAGACCGCGAGCCAAGACGCGACCTCTGCCGGCGACGACATCTGAGGCGGATCGGCGAGCGGAGGATTGTCGAGACGAGTGGGCGCCTTGAAAACCTCCGCGGTCGAGACGGGGCGTCCCGGCCAGACCAAAACCATCGGGAGCGCCGGCCATCCTTCAAGCATGCGGATCTCCTCGCCAATGCCGCCGGCGCGGAGCGCGCGTCCCGCAAGGCACATTGGCACATCCGCCCCGAGCGAAAGCCCGATGGCGCAAAGCTCCGTCTCCGGCACGCCCGCGTCGAAGAACTGGTCGAGGCCGAGCAGCACGGCCGCCGCGTCGGCCGAGCCGCCTCCGAGGCCGGCGCCTGCCGGAATGTTCTTTTCGACGCGGATCGCCGCGGCGGGCGGAAGCCCCGTATGCTCGAAGAATGCCGCCGCGGCGCGCCAGGCAAGGTCGGTTGGATCACCTGGGGCATGGGCCGCAAATCTGCCGGTGACCGTGAGGTCGAGCTGGTCGGCCGCGTCGATCTCGACGCGGTCGCCGATATCGGCGAAGACGGCGATGCTGTCGAGAAGATGGTAGCCGTCCGCCCGCCGCCCGGTCACATGCAGCGCGAGATTGACCTTTGCCGGGGCCAGTCTGGCCACGCCCCGCCCCGACACCCCCCGAGGCATGGCCCGTCGCGTCAGGTATCGCCGGGGATCAGGAGCTGCATGCCGGGAAAAATCTGGTCCGGGCTTTTCAGCTTGTCCTTGTTGGCGTCGAGGATTTTTTGGAATTCATCGCCCGACTGCAGCAGCGCCGCCGAGATCGTCCACAGCGAATCCCCCGGCTGCACCGTGTAGAGCGAAGCGTCCTTCTTGAGCGCCGTGGCCTCGATCAGCTGCTCCTCGGCGATTTTCTTCAGGATGAGCTCCAGCTCCGGCCCCTCGGCCCCGAAGTCGCGGGCGTGCCGCCATTGGAATTGCGCCTCGAGCTTGCGCCCCGCCTTCCAATAGGCGTCGCCAAGGTGGTCGTTCATGACGGGATCGTCGGGCTTCAGCGCGATGGCGCGCTCCAGCTCCTCGACGGCCTCCTCGTATTCGCCGAGCCGGTAGTGCGCCCAGCCGAGGCTGTCAACGATGAAGCCGTCGTTCGGGCGCAGCTCGACGGCCTTGCGGATCATAGCCATCGCCTCGTCGAGGTTCATCCCCATGTCGACCCAGGAATAGCCGAGATAGTTCAACACGAGCGGCTGATCCGGGCTGAGCTCCAGCGCTTTCTTGAAATCCGCTTCCGCTTTCGGCCACGCCTTGGTGCGCTCGTGGCTGATGCCGCGATAGTAAAAGATGCTCCAGTCGGCCGTGGCGGGCTCAGCGATGCGCGTGATCGCCTGCGAATAGATGTCGGCCGCCTCGGCGAAGCGCTCGCGGCCGCGCAGCATGTTGCCGTAGGAGATGTAGGTCTGGATGTCGTCGGGATCGGCGCCGATCGCCATCTTGAAAGCTTCTTCCGCCTCGGCGGTGCGCTCCATGCTGTCGAGCGCCAGCGCCGCTCGCATCTGGCCGAGCGCGCGGAAGGGAGCGTGTTCCGGAATCGATTCATAGGCTTCGATGGCCGCCTCGCCCTGGCTGCTCGCCTCGAGCAGGTTCCCAAGCGAAAGCGCCGCCAATCCACCGGCGATATTCGGATCGAGATGGAGCGCCAGGCGGAGATAGAGGAACGCGACCTCCGTTCCCCCCTCCTGCCCGATCGCCGCGCCGATCCCGGCAAGCGCCTCGGCGGCACCTTCGACGGGATTGGCGACTGTCGCGACATGCCCGCGACCGGCGCGGATATCGTCGAGCGCCGTTAGCGCCAGGGCATTGTCGGGGAAGCGCCCAAGGAAGTCGGTAAGCGCTGCCTCGGCCTCTTCGGTGCGGCCGGCGACGGCCAGCGCGCGCGCATAAGCCTCGGTAATGCGCACAGCGTTAGCGTCTTGGCTGCTCGCCTTTTCCAGCTTCGCCAGCGCCTCGGCTGTGCGTCCGGCGGCGAGCGCGATATAGCCGCCATGCAGGAGCTTGAAGGGCTCGTACCAATCCTCGCCCTCGAGCTTTTCGAGACCCTCAATTGCTGCGTCCACTTCGCCTTCGCCGAATTTGGCCCAGGCCGTGAGGAGCGCATCGGTCAGCTCGGCAAGCACGCCGGCGCTCGATTCGTTCAGCTTCTCGATCGCCTCGGAATACTTTCCACCGCGCATCTCTTCGATCGCGATGACGAGACGCGCAGCGTGATTGTTGGGCTGCTTGTCGATGAGCTGCTTGGCAAAATCGAGCGCGTCGCCCGCCTCTCCGGCCGCGGCGCTCAATACGAGCGCGCGTTCGAGCAGAAAGACGTTCTCCGGATCGGACTTAAGCGCCGCGCGATAGAAACTGGCGGCGTTCGGCACATCCTTCTCGACGTCGGCCGTTCGCGCCGCGAGATAGGTGCCGGCGAGGCTATGCGGCTCCTGGTCGTCCGCGTTCTGAACGGCGGCGGCAGGTGCAGCCAGCAGGATCGGCAGCAACACGAGCGCCGCGAGCCGAGCTACTCGAAGATTGCGTAGCGCAGATTCCGTCATCGTCTCCTGACCCCTCGATGCTGCTCTGGGATACCGCGTGAGCCGCCGAGGGGCAATGGCACAGGCAGTGCGCAGCTTTCGCGGCGCCGGAGCCTCACGTCAATGTGCGCGGGCGATGCAGAACGCCACGGCCTGCAGCAGGGCCGCCTTGAAGGGCTCGTCGGGAAGCGGCGCCAGCGCGTCATGCGCCATGGCGCCATAGTGGCGGGCGCGCTCGACGGTATCCTTCAAGGCGCGCGTCCGCTCCAGCAGCGAAACGGCCTGTGTGAGATCGTCCTCTCCGATCGCGCCCTTCACCAGCGTGCGCTTCCAGAAGTCGCGCTCGGCGGCGGTCCCGCGTCGATAAGCGAGGACGACGGGGAGCGTCACCTTCCCCTCGCGGAAATCGTCGCCGACGTCCTTCCCGAGGGTCGGTGTCTGTCCGCCATAGTCGAGCGCGTCGTCGATCAGCTGGAACGCGATGCCGAGATTGGCGCCGTAGGAGCGGAAGGCGGCTCGGACGCTCCGCTCGGCGCCGGCGACGACGGCGCCAACCTCTGCCGCCGCCGAAAACAGCACCGCGGTCTTGGCGCGGACGACGTCGAGGTATTCGTCCTCCGTGGTCTCGGTATTCTTGGCGGTGGTGAGCTGCATCACCTCGCCTTCCGCGATCGTCGCGGCGGCGGCGGAGAGGACGGCCAGCGCCTCGAGCGAGCCCACGTCCACCATCATCCTGAATGCCTGGCCGAGCAGGAAATCGCCGACCAGCACGCTCTCCTGGTTCCCCCAGACAAGTCGCGCCGCGCGCTTGCCGCGACGCGTATCGCTCTCGTCGACGACGTCGTCGTGGAACAGCGTCGCCGTGTGCATGAACTCGACGCTCGCAGCGAGCTTTACCCCGGCGTCGCCGCGATAGCCGCAGGCGCCGGCCGATGCGATCGTCACCATGGGCCGGAGCCGCTTGCCGCCGGAATCGATCAGATAGCGCGCCACCTCGGGAATGAGCGCCACGTCGGAGCTCGTATGCTCGACGACCAGGCGGTTTACCTGTTCCATCCCGGCGGCGGTAACCTCGACAAGCGGCGAGATCGACGCGCGTTCGGCCGCAGATTCCTCGAAAGAAAGGACGACGCCCACGGAATACTCCCTTGCTCCCTGAACAATAGGGCGCGGAACCGGCCGAACAAAGCGACACGATGGCACAATCGGGTGGATTCTCGCGAACCCACTTCGCCGATAGGCAGGGAGGCGCTAGGTTGCCGGAGTGATCGAGCTCCTGCGCAGCAACGACGCTGTCCTCATGTCCTTTGCCGACGCACTTCTCAACGAGGCCGGCATCGGCCACGCAATCGTGGATCAGAACATGAGCGTCATGGAAGGCTCGATCGGCATCCTGCCGCGACGCATGCTGGTGGCGCGCCATCAGCACGAAAGCGCGCGCCGCATCCTCATCGAGGCCGGGCTGGAGCGCGAGCTCTCGTGAAACCGGAGCCGGAAACGAAGTTCGACGAGGAGCACACGGTCGACGCCTTTCTCGGCGGGCTGGTCACGCTCGTGCAGCCGCGGAAGGGGCACCGCGCCGGGCTCGACGCGGCGCTGCTGCAGGCGCTCGTTCCCCACGACTCGACCGGCTATGCGATCGATCTCGGCGCCGGCGTCGGCACGGTCGCCTTCTGTCTCGCTGCGCGCGCCCCCGCGCTCTCGGTGATCGGGGTCGAGCGCGATCCCGGTCTTGTCGCCTGCGGGCTCGAGGCGCTCACGCGGCCGGAGAACGTGGCCTTCGCGGGCCGCGTCCGCCTGGTCGCGGCGGACGTCACAGATCTGCGCGGCCTTCGCGATCGGATCGCACTTCCGCGTGAAACCATGGAATGGGTGCTGATGAACCCGCCCTTCGCTCCAAAGGGCCGCGTCAGCCAATCGCCGGATGCCCTCCGCCGCGATGCGCATGTGGCGTCGGAGGGTCTGCTCGCGTCCTGGTCTGCAACGGCGGCGGCGCTGTTGGAGCCCGGCGGCGCGCTCGGCCTCCTCCACCGCGCCGATGCCTTGCCGGAGGTTCTTGACGCGCTCTCGCGCCACTACGGGGGTATTTGTATCTGGCCCGTCCACCCCTCGGAAGCGGCGGCCGCGAGCCGCATTCTTGTCACGGCGCGGCGCGGCAGCCGGGCGCCCTCCAGGATCATGCCCGGTCTAGTCCTCCACCAAGAGGCCGGCGCCTGGACGCCGCGCGCCGATGCGATTCTGAGGGGGCTGGCGGAACTCGGGATCTGACGGCTCATTGACGGGGACTGGCTAAATTCCTGGCGGCACGCCATTTTCGAACAATGACAGACGTTCCAAGCTGGCGGGAAAGCGTGC
>CAYTTC010000076.1:0-15864 GCA_964440525.1 uncultured Propylenella sp.
CGGCCATTTAGTACGGAGGTGACGGCCCGTTGATTCCAGCGAGGTTTGGTGGTCATGCACCGGTGCCGAGTTGAAATCGCTCTCGCTAAGCGAGTTCCGTCGCCCATCCGCCCGAAAGCACTTCCGCCTGCTCCAGCACGGTCTGCGTCGCCTTCTCCTGGAGGTCCGGTGGATAGCCATATTTTCGCAGGATGCGCTTCACCAGTACGCGGAGTTGCGCCCGGACATTCTCGCGGACCGTCCAGTCGATCGTGACATTCGCCCGGACCGTAGCGACCAGTTCGCGGGCGATGGTGCGCAGCGCATCATCCCCAAGCACTTTGACGGCGCTGTCGTTGGTTTCGAGTGCGTCGTAGAAGGCGACTTCGTCATCGGTCAGCCCGAGAGCCTCGCCGCGCTGCGCGGCCTGGCGCATGTCTTTCGCGAGCTGGATCAATTCCTCGATGACCTTTGCGGTCTCGATCGCCCGGTTCTGGTATCGCCGCAACGACTCTTCGAGCATTTCCGAGAACCTGCGCGCCTGGACCACGTTGCGCCGAGAGCGGTTGCGGATTTCGCCCTTGAGAAGCTTCTGCAGCAGCTCAACTGCCAGGTTTCGCTGCGGCATCCCGCGGACCTCGGCAAGGAACTCGTCCGAGAGGATCGAGATATCCGGCTTTTTCAGCCCGGCCGCGGCAAAGATGTCGACAACCTCGTCCGAAACCATGGCCTTGGAGATGATCTGCCGAATAGCGTGGTCGAGGTCCTCATCGGTCCTACGGTCGCCGGGAGCGCTCTTGGCCAGCACTGCCCGAACCGCCTGGAAGAAGCCGACATCATCGCGGATGCGGATAGCCTCCTCATGCGGCACCGCGAGTGCGAAAGCCTGCGAAAGCTCGGTGACAGCCCGCAACAGTCGGTTCTTGCCGTCCTCCTGCGTAAGGATGTGCTCCTGTGCGGTCGGCAGCAGCGATAATCTCTGGCCGGGAGTTCCAGTCACCCAGCGTGACCAATCGAAACCGTGAAAGAGCGCCACGCACACCTCGTGCTTTGACAGCATCAAGGCCACGGCCTCGGCCTGGTCGAGTGCGGTCTTTCCGGTGCCGCCGGCTTCCGTGTAGATCGCAAGCGCCCGCCGCAATTCGTCGGCCAAGCCCAGATAGTCGACCACCAGCCCGCCCGGCTTGTCCTTGAAAACGCGGTTCACGCGGGCGATTGCCTGCATCAGGCCGTGTCCGCGCATCGGCTTGTCGACATACATCGTGTGCAGGCTCGGCGCGTCGAAGCCGGTCAGCCACATGTCGCGCACTATCACGATCTTGAAGGGGTCCGCAGCATCACGGAATTTGTCGGCGAGCCGTTCGCGGCGCGCCTTGCTGCGGATATGGCCTTGCCAATCGAGCGGATCGGAGGCCGAACCCGTCATGACTATCTTCAGCGAGCACTTCTCGTCGTCTTCGCTATGCCATTCCGGCCGCAGCGCGATGATTTCCTTGTAGAGCGCCACGGCGATGCGGCGGCTCATGGCCACAATCATCGCCTTGCCATCCATAGCGGAGAGCCGAGTCTCGAAATGCTCGACCAGATCCCGCGCGACCAGCTTGACCCGTCCCTCCGACCCGACAACCGCCTCGAGCTGTGCCCATTTGCTCTTGAGCTTTTCGACGCGCGCGACCTCTTCGCCTTCGGTCGCTTCCTCGAAGTTTGGATCGATGTTCGGCCGTTCGGACGCCTTCAGGTCCAGCTTCGCCAGTCGGCTCTCGTAGTAGATCGGCACCGTGGCGCCGTCCGCCACGGCGCGCTGGATGTCGTAGACGCTGATGTAGTCGCCGAACACAGCGCGGGTGTTGGCGTCGGTCTTCTCGATCGGCGTGCCGGTGAAGCCGATGAAGGAGGCTTTCGGGAGGGCGTCGCGCATGTGGCGCGCAAAGCCATCGATGAAATCGTATTGGCTGCGATGCGCCTCGTCGGCGATCACCACGATATTGCGCCGTTCCGAAAGCACCGGATGGCGGTCGCCCTTCTCCTCGGGGAAGAATTTTTGGATGGTCGTGAACACCACGCCCCCGGAGGCGACGGAGAGCTTGGCGCGCAGATCGGCGCGGTCGGCCGCCTGGACCGGCGGCTGGCGCAAAAGATCGCGGCAGCGCGCGAAGGTGCCGAAGAGCTGATCGTCGAGGTCGTTGCGGTCGGTGATGACGACGATCGTCGGGTTTTCCATCTCCGGCGCGAGGATCACCCGGCCGGCATAGAAGGCCATGGTCAGGCTCTTGCCGGAGCCTTGCGTGTGCCAGACCACCCCGACGCGGCGGTCCCCTTCCTCGCCGCCCGGCATCGGCGCGGCATGGTAGTGCCCGCCCTCGTCCGAAAAGCCACCGGCCTTGTGCCAACTCTCGGCCGGGAGAGCGGCGCGGAGCGTCTCCTCCAGCGCCACGTTGACCGCGTGGAACTGATGGTATCCGGCCATCTTCTTGACCAGCGTGCCGTCGTCGCCCTGCTCGAAGACGATGAAATGGCGGATCAGGTCGAGGAAGCGGCGCTTCTCGAACACTCCTTCGAGCACCACCTGCAGCTCCGGCAGGCCGTACGTATCGTCCAGCCCCGCGATGGTGCGCCAGGGCTTGAACCATTCCTTGCCGGCGCCGAGTGAGCCGACGCGCGCCTGCACGCCATCGGAGGCGATCAGCACCGCATTCGTCGTGAACAGCGCCGCGATCTGCGCCTGATAAGTCTGGAGCTGGCGGAACGCCGACCAGATGTCGGCACCCTCGTCAGCCGCGTTCTTCAGCTCGATCACCGCCAGGGGCAGCCCATTGACGAAGAGCACCACATCTGGCCGACGCGTGTGCTGCCCCTCAGCCACCGTGAACTGATTGACCGCGAGCCAGTCGTTGTTATCCGGCTCGTCGAAGTCGATGACGCGCGCCTGAGCGCCGGCGATCGAGCCGTCCTTACGGCGATACTCCACGGTCACGCCGTCGACCATCATGCGATGCACGCCACGGTTCCGCTCGATCATTGACGGCGCATCGGCCTTGATCAGCTTGCGGTTGGCGTCCTCCAGCGCTTCTGGCGGCAGATCGCGATTGAGCCGCTGGAGCGCCTGCCGCAGGCGGCCGTGCAAGATCACATCGCGATAGTTCGGATCGCTGCGCTCGGCCTTTGCCTCGCCGATGGCGATCAGGGGGCCATGCAGGGGAGAAAAACCCAGCGCCTCCAGCCAGTCGAGCGCAGCCTCCTCGACCACGGACTCGCTGAAGGCGCGGCTCACAGCGCCGCCTCCATTTCGCGCTCCGCGTCCTTTAAGCGCAATTCGCCGGACATCAGCTTGGGCAGGAGAGTGTCACGCAGGGCGGCCAGTGAGCCTGATTCAACTTGGGTAGCATGCTGCCTGATGCGTACGGATCTAATCTCTCCGCAAAACGCGTCCATGACCTTGTCTGGCACACGCAAAATCTGCACCGAGGCCAACGAACTATTCGGAATGAAAGGCTGCGCTGAACCGGTTCTCATTCCTTCAAAATCGAATACGAGCATTGCCTGCAGCACAAACTCAGGCCACTCCTTGGGTACCACTGAGCTGGCGTTGTTGTTGATCCAGGCACCACCGTACGTCCAGTGCACAGACCCACAGTAGGCGCCAACACGCCCAAAAGCGATGACGAACCCGTTATGAGTGCAGCGCTCTGTGAAGCCCATAATTCCGTTTGCTCCAAAGACGGGAAAAGATCCCGCTGACTCGCACTCCTCCGTTGGAAGCTGCTTGCCTCCTTGAATTTCGGCAAGCTCATCGAGCCTTGTGACTCGCCACCCCTCCGGAATCTCGCCGAGATCAGATTCAACGAAGCGGGTTGGAAAAAGATGGACGAGAGGCTCGGGCAGGCCGGAGTCGCGGCCTTCGGCTTTCGCGCGGACGGGATCGAAATCCACGAACCACGACATGAACAGCGCGCGCGCCATCGCCTCCAGCGTCTCGTTCATCCGCCGGTTCAACTCAATCTTGTCATCTAGCGTGCCAAGGAAGCCGGAAACGGCGCGTTGTTGGGGAAGAGGGGGCAGGAGAATATCGAGTTGGCCGAACGCTGTCTTGTTGAGGATTGGTTGAGCAGAACCGCTGGCAATTGCTCTTATTTCTGCCTTGCGTGTGCTCAGGTTGTAATAGACAAACAAAGGATCATTCCCTGACTCCACCACGATGCTGTTGATTTGCTGATTGGTGACGCATTCGCGACCGGCTACTGCGGCCTTTCCCATATCTGAGCCAATGCACGACACCATGACAGCACGTGTCGGAATACGAGAGCCAGAAACAATGTCAGCCCCCTTCTTGGTCAAATACCGGTCGGTCGATTCAATTATCCTACGCCCATCAAAGTCTGTGGGCGTCACGAACGGAATGTCCCCCCCAAAACATCCCGCGACGTTCGATGCCGGTGTCTTGCCAGTGACTATTCGACCCAACTGATCGAGCGTCGCTTCCCGCCACTCACTCGCCATACCCAAGTTCCTTCAGGTTGGCGGCGATTACGCCATCGAGCTCGGCGGATTCAGTCTGCTGCTGCCGCAGATGTATAGCGAGCCGCCTCATCTTTTCATCGAACGGCTCGTCGTCCGCCTCGGCTGCCGCCGCGCCGACATAGCGGCCGGGTGTGAGCACATGACCGCGCTTACGGATATCTTCGAGCGTAGCCGCTCTGCAAAACCCGGGCACGTCTGTGTATTCGGCGGCATCACTGTCGCCGCGCCAAGCGTGATAGATACCAGCTATCCTCGCAATGTCGTTATCGCTCAGCTCGCGGTGCACACGATCGACCAACGATCCCATCTTGCGTGCATCAATGAACAACGTTTGACCACGCCGGTCGCGGCAGCGACCGTTCTTCTTCGCGCGCGCCAAAAACCACAGGCCAACTGGAATCGGTGTCGAATAGAACAGTTGGCCCGGCAACGCGACCATGCAGTCCACAAGGTCGGCCTCGACGATGGCCTTGCGAATTTCGCCCTCACCCGACTGGCTCGATGACATCGAGCCGTTGGCGAGCACGAAACCGGCGCGCCCGGTCGGCGCAAGGTGGTGGATGAAGTGCTGCACCCAGGCGAAGTTAGCATTGCCCGCCGGCGGCATGCCGTAGATCCAGCGCTTGTCGTCCTTCAACAGCTCGCCACGCCAGTCGGAATCGTTAAACGGCGGATTGGCGAGGACGTAGTCGGCCTTCAGATCCGGGTGGCGATCGTTGTGAAAACTGTCGCCGTGGGCGATCTGCGCGTCGATGCCGCGAATGGCGAGGTTCATCTTGGCGAGACGCCAGGTCGTGTAGTTGGACTCCTGGCCGAAGATCGAGATGTCGGCCTTGCCCTTGCCGCCGTTGCCGTTTCCGTTGGCGTGCGCTTGGATGAATTTTTCGCTCTGCACGAACATGCCGCCCGAGCCGCAGCACGGGTCGTAGACGCGGCCCTTGTAGGGCGCGAGCATCTCGACCAGCACGCGGACGACGTGGCGCGGCGTATAGAACTGGCCGCCGCTCTTGCCCTCGGCGCTGGCGAAGCGGGAGAGGAAATACTCGTAGACGCGGCCGAGCGTGTCCTTCGATCGGTCCGCGGGAGCGCCGAGCGCGACGTCGCTCACCAGATTGATGATCTGGCCGAGCCGCTGCTTGTCGAGCCCGGGGCGGGCGAAGTCCTTCGGCAGCACACCTTTCAGTGAGCTGTTGTCGCGCTCGATCGCGCTCATGGCATCGTCGACGAGCTGGCCGATCGTGGGCTGCACCGCCTGCGATTTCAGATACGTCCAGCGCGCCTCGGGCGGCACCCAGAAGATATTCACGGCGCGGTATTCGTCAGGATCCTCCAGGTCGGCGCCCTGCGCCCGCTGGCCATCGAGCTCCGCGTGCTTCGCCTCGAATGCGTCGGAGATGTATTTGAGAAAAATCAGGCCGAGGACGACGTGCTTGTATTCCGCCGCGTCCATGTTGTTCCGCAGCGCATCCGCGGCCGCCCACAGCTTCGCCTCGAAGCCAAGGTTCGAGCCATTTTCGCCGCCGGCCTTGCCGGACGCTCTCCTCGCCATCTCCGCCCCCATCCGCTTGATGTGAATCGTATGTACACAACCTCCGGGATCAAGGCCAATCCGAGCAAAGCAGCCCGCTCAGTGCGACGTTGGATCGTCACTCCATCATTGTCGACGGCATAACCGAGGCGGTAACGAACGTAGCCGTCGGCTACGTGATCGCCGTGGCGACGCAGCTAATCGTGTTTCCTGCCTTTGATTCCAGGCAGGCCTTCGCGACAACCTGTTGCTTGGTGCCGTCTTCACCGTCGTTTCGCTTGCGCGGTCCTACGCCGTGCGGCGTTCCTTCGAGCGGTGGCGCGTCTGTCAGGAAAGAGAAAGCGCCACCGAGATGCCAAGCGCCGTGTGGGCAGCAGACGTGGCTTTCAGGGTGAGCCGTGCTCCATCATCGGCGGTGCGCCAGACCTGCTCCTGAAGGCCCGCCGGAACCTCTTCGACCAGCCCCTGGCGGAGAAGGCTGTTCAAGACCTTCGCGAGGGCCCCACCGGTCAGCTTGGTTGCCATCGGGTAGACGCTGCCGTCCTCGCGCTGGCAGGCGGCGGAAAGGATGGTGAGCTGCGTGTCGGAAAGTACTTTGGCCATGATCGTCTCCGGTGTTGATGGAGAAGGCGGATCTGCCTCTCCCACCACCGGATGGCCCGGAAGGCTGAGGACCTCGGGCCTGCCCGGTCGATCCGGGCCACACCCGCACTGATGCTCTGAACCGAGAGGACATCAAGCGGAATGTCGCGGCACCCAAAAGACATCCGCTTGGGCGGTGAAAGGCGCGCGCCTGTCCGCTTCTATTCCGAGACCGGACATTGTTGGCGCCAACGCGGGTGTCGGTTTCGTGCCAGAAGCGGACGTTTTGGCGTTCAGGGTACGAAAATTGGCGGACGGTCTCGTGGTGGACAACATCATCGAATGAATTTCAAACTGATGCACTACCGGACATTGTCGTCGATTGACTCAGAGACGTGTCGCGCTCAGTGTGTCCCAACGCTACGAGGCCAAAAGCATGTCCCGGAAGCAATACCTTCGGCAACTGGGCTTCTCTCTTCTCGCAAGTACCGCTATTCCGAGTCTCGGCTGGGCGTTGGAGCCGAGCGGCAGTGCGGTATCGGTATCGGCCGAAGCTCAGGCAGTGGGCCCCGGGGGCACACGTGTCCTCAATGCGCCGGGAGACGTGTTCCAGGGCGATGAGATCGTCACCGATGGGCGCGGGCAAGCACAAATCCGCTTCGTCGACGATACGCGATTCGTCGTCGGCCCAAATTCGCGGGTTGTAATCGACGAATTCGTGTTCAGCCCTGGCGGCACCGCGACGGACGTCGCGTTTAACACCTTGAAGGGCACATTCCGCTTAATCAGCGGCAAAAGCCCGCACGACGCCTACTCAGTTCGCACTCCTACGATGACACTTGGCGTCCGCGGCACCGTCCTCGACGTTCGCGTGCTCATCGGCGGCTACAGTTATGCAGCCTGGAGGCAGGGCGGCGGCACCGCATGTGTCGTCCCTGCGCAATCGCCGAACCAGCAGCGCACCGAGTGCAATGACGCCGAGGCTGGCGATACATTCGGCGCCCCGCCCGGAGGAGGGTTTGCGAACTTCCGTCCGGGAGAGCTCCAGCAGGTGTTGAACATGCTTACCATCGGCCTCGGGACCGGGCTCGGCCCGGGTTTTGGGGGGATCCTACCAGTCACCAGTCCCAACACCAATGCGTCGCCGCCGGAAAACGAGCATACCGAGCCTCCGCCCAACGGCTCGCCCTATTAGGCTGTCGTGTCGGGGCCATGCCGCCCTGAGTGAGGGCTGCCTTCCTCAGAAGATTTGTCGAAGATCCAGGCTGATCTGCTCGCGGCTCAATCGCATCACGAAGGACAGAACAAGAAGAGCGCCCGAATCGACTCTGAGCAGCGCCTGCTCATGATAGGGGCAATTCGTCGAGGCGACGAAGCGGCCAAGCCTTGGCTCCACCGCCATGTCGAGACCGGTGAAATAGAGGGCGCCGCCCTCACAATCATCGTTGACGAACAGATGACCGGCGAAGCCGACGAGATCCGTTCCCTCCGGATAGGCACGCAGCGGCGCGGCCCTTCTGCCGGGTCTTGCCGACATGCCGGTTCCGAGCTTCCTCAGCCGGATGAGATCGGGAAAGAGCGTGGCCTCCAGGCTGTAAAATTCCGCGGTTTGAGCCATGCCTCTTTTGACAAGCTCGATAATCGGATCCGTAGCGTCCGGTCGGCTTGCCGATATCTCACGCATCCAGAGGAAGCCGTTGTCTGGAAGCGCGCTGCCCTTTGAACGCAACACTTGTCTTTCAACATCGCGAAACACCTCAGTGAGCGACGACGCTTGTTCTGTGTCCAACAGGCTTTCAGCGACGAGGAAATTGCAGGCTTCCGCATCCGCAGTAGATTGGATGCGATACGTTTCGGACGCGTCCAATAGACGTCCATCGCTTCCGATCCTCAGTCGGCCTTCGCGGTTCAGGCTGTCGTCTGCCAAGTCGATTCCATCAAGGGGTGAAGCGACCGACAGAATCTCGCTTCCTGCAATCGTCTTGGCGATCAGTCGCCCATCCGGAATTCCATCCCCTGCCACCAATCCAGTTGCTTGGCGTGAAATGTCCTTAGTTTTCGGCCGGAGCTTGAGGAGGTCCGAAAGATTCCGTTCTGGCGCATTTGGCTCCGTACGGAACGAACCCGGCAGGGTGGCTGGTCGGGTCGGACCGATGGCATGCAAGGCCATGCGCATGAAGCCTTGCAGGTGTAGAGGAGCGGCCTCCGTCCAGGGCGCGGTCAATGCTCCCGCTTGCGATTCCGTGGGGGTCGCTGGCGCGACGGCGCCTCCGGTGCTCGCCATTGCAATCGGAATCCCGATGACGCGGCGCCCCGACGCCGTCAGACGGTTCAGAAATTCCCATTCTATGATGCCCGCGACGCTCGGCTCGTCGGAGAACCCGCCGGCTTCTAGAAAAGTCGCCTTTCGCACCAGGAACAGTCTGGCGCCGAAAACATTTCGTTGGGCCGACAGCTCGGGCGGCCCGCCGAACACTGGCACGTCGGATGTGCCGCCTGCCCCTTGAAATCGGTATCCGCACACTGCCGCATCCGCGCCAGTCTCATCCACCGCGGTCAGAAGCGCGGTCAGGGCATCGGGATCTGGGAGCGCCGAGGTGTGGCAGAAAAAGAGGCGCTCATGCGAAGTCGATCGGGCCGCGTCATTCAGGGCATTCGCGTTGCCATGCACGTCACCCCCTGCGTCTGTGCCTGGACCTATGCTCCAGAGCACTTCGATCGAGGCGCCGCCCACGCGCCCCATCCACTCCGCCAGCGGTGGCGCCGCCGCATCCGCTTGCGGCCCATAGACGACAACCGAAGCCTTCGACTGGGCACGCCGTGCGGGGTCACTGCGAGAAGCCCGCGCCTTGGCGACAAGGTTGCCGTGCAACGCGAGAAGATCGATGTCCGCGAGCGTAGGATCGAAGCTCATCGCCGCCGGTGCTGCGCCGTTTTGCAACGCATCGACCAGCTTTTCCGCGATCTCTTCCGGATCGCCGGAGACAAGCACGCGCGCTCTGTCGTCCTCGCGGATCAGCTCGGCTACCCCACCAACGTCCGTGGCGATGAAAGGGACGGCGTTGTCGAGGCACTCAAAGACGCAATAGGGAGAATTGTCCAACCGCGAAGGCATCACCGCGATGCAATTCTCTGTTCGCAGCAAATCTATCGCATCATGGCTCGTATAGTTCGCCAGGATGCGCGTCTGGCACGGCCAGCGCTCCATCCGGCGCTTCAGTTCCGAGTACGGGTAGTAGGACACGAAGCTTCCCAGAAACACGGCCTCGAAATCCGAGAGGCCCTGTTCCAGGACACGATCTATGGCCGCGAGGAACCGGTCGATCCCCTTCCGTATTTCGATCCGTCCAAAGAAGACGATCTTTTCGATCGGCCGCGGCTCGCGCTGCCCGCGGCCGAAGCGTCTGCCCTCGCCGGTCAAGCTGTTCGGGATGATGATGGGTGGCGCCGGTATGGTGTAGCGGTTCCTGCACCACTCCGCGATGTAGTCGCTCGGGCAAACGAGGACATCGGCGAGTTCGATCGATCTGGCTTCGAGGTCGGAGCCAAGCGCCTCCGACTCCGTCCATTGCACGAGATTGCCGTGCCGATGCCAGCGGGTCGGCCCATGGGCAGTGACGACCATCTGCGTATTTCGAAAAGCAAGTCCGGCCGAACGGAGAAGGAGTGCCGGCGCACCCAAACCGTCGTTCTCGGCAAAGTGAATCACATCCCAGTCCGCTGCGTTAAGCGCATCGGCGATGAACAACGAAGCGTCCGCCAGCGTCCAACCCTTGCGTAGAGGAAGGTGATGGACCTGACATCCACGCGCCTCCCAGTGGTCGGCCCAGATTCGGTGCCAGCTATGGTCGCCCCAAGGGCAAAGGAAGACGTGGACCTCGTGTCCCTCGCCGGCGAGCCGCTCGGCAAGCGCCGTCATCGCGGTGCCGATTCCGCCCGTTCTTCGCAGGCCAAGCAAGTCCGTTGTCACAAGCGCGATGCGGCCGGGTAGGGTGCGGAGCCCGCCTCGGTCGAGGTAGCCCATGCCTGAATCCGGCTGCGGTATGGCGTGAGGAATGCTCGCGAGGGCGGCCGAAGGGCGGCTCTGCCGGGCCGTGCGTAGCGCGGCCCACAGTCTGAGCTCGGTTCGGGTGGGCTTTATCAGATGGCCTTGCCGCAGGAGCTCCGACCGGCTGTAAGGCTTGAACCCTTCCATGGGAACGCACGAGTCGTGCTCCAGCAGCCACAGCTGATAGGAGTTCTGTTCCTCCTGGTTCCCCTGTTGCTTCTCGATCTCGCCGCGCTTGCGGGAGATTGAGCGAAGCAGCCGATCCCGCCACTTGAAATGATGAAGGACGCCGCGAATTGGAAGATGCATCGCGGCCCGGCCGTTGCTCGGGTGATGGTTCCCCTGCGAGAAACGGAACTTCGGGCCGATGCGGACGAGAGGGTATTTGCTCTTCCAGACCGGGAAGGCCGTATTCATCCGCTCCGCGAGCCGATAGTCGTAACAGGGGAAAAGCGCTACCGGCGTGCCCTCGGAAAGCGAGCGAAGCTGCCCGTCGGGCGCTGCGCGCTGCAAGAGATTGGCGGGCAACTCTTCCATCCCAAGACGCGAGAGAGCATCGATCGTGCGATCGAGCGATGCGTAGGGAAGTTCGAGGAACTCATCGGCATCGACGACGACGATCCATTCTCCTTCGAACTGCCGCGCGAGCGTATCAAGCGACGACGTCAACAACACGTCGTCGAACGGCTCGCCATTGAACCCTTCGATCGTAACGTCGTCGGCGTGAAGCGGCGCGAGTTCCGTCTTGGACCAAGTGCCGCCATGCACGATGACGTGGAACGCTCCGATGCCCAGGCGCCGGTAGTGGTCGATAAAGAACGGCAAGATGTCGGAATCGTCCTGGCCGACGAACGCAACAAGCCTATGGACGGAAGAAGAATCCTTGCGTGGGCGTCTGCGACGGCTCGCGCTTGTCCAACCTGGACTATCGCTGAACCGGACCAGCCCGAGACTTTCCGATTGGCTGCGCGCGCGTGGCTCGATGTCGGCCACGTTCACGGCCTCGCCTGCCGGAACGTCGTCGCAGACGAATTGCCATGCCTTGGCCATTTCGTCATTGATTGCAATGTCGTCGAGAACTACGAACCTCGGCTGGAGCGCGGAGACATATGCTCGGTATTGATCACGCGTCGGCTTCATTTGGTGATCGCCGTCGATGAACAGCAGATCAATGCCGCGCTGATGACCGAAATGCTCGCGGACTGCCTCGAGGACCATCGAGGAACCGGCGTCGCCCACAATCTTTCGGATGTTCCGCTCTTCCGCGAGCTGGGGATCACTAATTTCGCTGATGTCTATCGTCACGAGATCCGCGCGAGTGCTCATTATGCCGCGCCGCAATGCTCTGGTCGAGCCGCCTGAATGGGTGCCGATCTCGCAAATACGCGTGGCTCCGGAGAGCCGCGCCAGTCCGGCTAGGAAGAAGTAGTATGGAATTGGCGCAGTCTGTACATCCTGAAAGTTGCCCCAATGGATGCGGCCGTAGGCTATGCCGGTCAGATCGATCGTTTTTCCGATCTCCCATGCGCAATGCACGATGTGATCCAGCGGCGCAGATCTGAGATCGAGGGCATGGTCGGTAGCGAGCGTGTCGTGCATGTTGCGATTTTGCCTACCAGTATCCCAGACACGCATGCCGATCCCGTTACTCGTCGCCCGCGAGGTGAGCGGCGCGGCCGCCGAATTCCTTTCGCGAGAAGACTAGCCGTGCCGTCCCCCACCAGCATAGTCCAATTGGGGTGGGAAGCCGCGAATTTCTCACCATAGTTGAGCGATTTCTGGCTGAGCGCTGACATTCTGCTCGCTGCGTGACTGGCTGGGGACGACGGCGTCTGCACCATTTCCGCCGCTCCGGTGCGGCCGCAGCCACCCTCGATTAATTCTGGGTCAGCCTGCGCCAAGCATCTCGCGGGCGTGATGCTGGAGGGACCTCCATAAGTGGAAAGGCGCCCCGGAGAAGGTCCATTCTGTCCGGTAGCTACGAGGAACGCCGTGTCGTGCCTTGATCCCCTCGACAAAAGCGAGAAATCTGTGGCGCTCGAAGGTGAGCTTTGCCAACGTGCGTGAGCGCACATACGAGCGTGGGATATTGCGGTCGCGTAGCGTCTCGACCGCTTCGCGTACGGAGTGCGGCTCCGGCTTTGTGATGATGCAAAAATCTGGATCAAAGAAGACATCGCGGCCGCCACGGCTCGGAACGCTGACGATAGGAAGCCCTGCGAGCATGTATTCGATGCTCGCATACATCGCACCCTCTTCCTCGGAAAGGCAAAGCCCGACTGCAGCCCGCGCGAGCCAACTGTTCACGGCAGTCGCGTTCATCGCCCGTGGGAAGCCGTCCACGATCTCGTTGGCGAGGAGACGTCCCCGCGCGCGCTTCAGAAGCTCAGACACGACGCTGCGAGAATGGAGCGCCTCCTGGCCGGGGCTGACGAAGCTGATGTAGAGGATCCTTTCGATGAGGGAGGCCAGCTCGTGACGCTTCATCGGTGATGGTCGAGCATTGTAAACGGCGTCGAATTCGATGCCCACGTCCGGCAGCGGGCGAAAGACGTCCTCGGATGCGAAGATATTGTGATTGGCAAAGAATGCCTCAGCGCCGGCCGCGCATAAGGTTGCGACCTCTTCTTTCGTGTTTCCAAGGACGATCAGGTCATGCGACGGAAGCCGGGAACGGTGCGCTTTGATGGCCGCTGCCTTAGCCGCTGCACTCGCTTCGTTGCAATGCCAGGAAAGGGGAATGAGAAATGTGATTTGTCGATTCGCGCCGCGGCGACCGAGCGCTTCAGCAAGCCCAATTCGGCTCTGCCAAGTGGTGGGCGTTGAAATGATCAGCGGGGCGGCGGATATGAGCGCAGCATGGCCGCTCCTTTCCCGGTCGGCCTCAGCCCCGTCTGAGTCACAATCCATCTAACCCTTCCTCGCAGATCTCAAGATCGGATTAGGTGGCGACCCGAAATCGCGTGCGGAGATAGAGTCGCGCATCGTCGCCTGCTTCTGATGAGACCGGAGTCGATCCGAGGATACTCTCGCTCTCCGGGCCCACAAGGTTCCTGCCAGTCAATCTGGATGAAATGGACGGCTGATTGAAGCACCGCTTAACGGGATCCATGAGGCAGGACACTGCACGGCGCCGGGCATCGAGAGCAAGCTTGCGCGGAAAGTACTCTCAAAATGTGAATGTGCGTAACCGCGCCTCCAAGTCAGTTTTTTCCGGTGCTCCACCGGTTTCTCTCGCCAACCGTGAACGACTACGCTAAGCGCTTCGGTGACAGAACGCGTTTGTGCCACCGGGGAAATTGTTTGCAGGCCGCACTGCAGCGCCGAAACGCATCCGGGATCTGCAATGACGATATTCTGCATCCTGCTTGCCGCGCCACGGAGTGGGACGACGATGCTCGGAGATGCGGTGTCGCGCTCCTTCCAGACGGTTTGGCCGCAGGAGATCTTCCACGACCAGCACGCTGATCCGCAAATCGACTTCAAAGCGTCCGCGGACATCGGCAAGCGACTCAGTTTTTTCAACTTCCGCCACGACCTCCTTAGGAGAAGTCCGGAGCTTTCGTTGCCGTCGACGGCGAACCAGTCGTTGATTTTCAACGAGTACCTTGAGTATCTGGCCTCGTTCCAGAACGCTGACCGCTATCTGCTCGACATCAAATATACCTCGTGGCATCACCTCGATTCATATTGGCACGCCTTCTATCAGCGGCCGCACTTGCTCGCTGAAGTGACGCAGCTGCGGCTTCCACTCGTCCATCTCAAGCGCTCGAATCTGTTTTCCCTTTACTGCTCGCAAAAGCTGGCCGCTCAAACCAGCGTGTGGCAGGCGTTCGAGGATCGGACCGGACCGGACCGGAGGCTGACGGTCGATATATCCCGCTGCTTGCGCGAGCTAGACGACATGCGCACGACACGGCGCCTATTCGAGCGATGGCTCTCCGGCTATCCGGTTCACGAGCTTGAATACGAGACGCTCTTGGCCGCCGAGGGGTTTTCCAAGGACGTCGAGCAGACCTTCGCCGGGATTTACGGGATTGCGCCGGGGCAGCCTCTCTCCACTTTGCACCGGAAGGTTACACCGCCGCTAGGCGAAGTCGTTGTGAACAAGGACGAAGTGCTGTCGGCCTTGCGGGGGACGGACTTTCAGGGGATGGCCGAGCAAGCGCTAAGCTAGCAGCCGCGCGGCAGGCCCGAAAGCCTTTAGGCGGGTTTCCATGAACCAGAGATTGTGCACAGCCTTTGGAGTCTTGCCATCGCCGGGCAACTACACAAGCAAGAAACGCGCGTCGCCCTGTCGTTCGAGCCGCAGGAGCCGAGTGTCGCGCTGCTAACGATTCCGGCCGGTCCGATCACGCACGAACGCCCGGAGGCGCGCGCGTTCCGGGCTGGAATACAAGACCTGATCGAGAAGTTTCCGGGGCGGTTGCAGATGTTGATCGCATGTCACCGGCGATGTCTGGACCGGGTCGCAGCCTGGGTGCGGGATCGCGCGCAACCAGCAACGCTTGTGCCGCTCGATGACGATCTAGACTTTTCCCTGTGGAGCCAAGACGCATGCTTGGCGGGCCGCAGCATTGGGTCCGGAGAAGGACCGTCCTGCTTCCAACCTACGCACACGGCAAATGGCGCGCGCTTGCGGCCGCCGAACGCCGCAACGCGGAAATCTGGGCCGGCCTTGGTTACCGCGCCGTGGAGCTCGGAGACTTCAACGTCTTCGCGCGCAAGCACGGCTCCGCCAGATGCATGGCGAAGCTTTTTTCCTGACTTTCGTGCCGGTTTCCCTTCCGGCACGGTGGTCGGCCTACCCGCCACCCCCGACGAACCGGGCGTGTGTAACGGCGCCGCTGCGGCTTTCAGCGGCTATCGCCAGATCGATGCCGCGAATAACCGTGAAGCCCTGTGCGCGCGCCTCGCTGGTATTGGCGATCAGATCACCGTCAGCGGCTCCCGTCCCGCCGAGGCTTCCGGCCTCGATGCGTTCAACGGTTATCTGCTCACAGTCCACGATCCGGGCGACGCGACCACTGATGCTCTGAACCGAAAGGACATCAAGCGGAATGTCGCGGCACCCAAGAGACATCCGCATAGGCACTGAAGGCGCGCGCCCGTCCGCTTCGATCCCGCGACCGGACATTGTTGGCGCCAACGCGAGTGTCGGTTTCGCGCTATGAACGGATGTCTGCCTATGCTTCGAAGCTCGATCAAT
>CAYTTC010000077.1:0-15859 GCA_964440525.1 uncultured Propylenella sp.
AGTGCCGAGCCTTGCCGCGGATGCCGGATAGCGTCGCGGAAGTGCTGATCGCTTCCGGATCCATTTTCACTTCGATGATTGCGGGTCTGCCGGAAGCCGCGGCGCGCTCGAAGGCCGGAGTGAATTCCTCCGTGGTCGCGACGGTTTCGCCGTGGCCGCCATAAGCGCGCGCAAGCGCGGCAAAATCCGGGTTCACGAGGTCGGTCGCGATCGGGCGACCGGGATAGTCGCGCTCCTGGTGCATGCGGATGGTGCCGTGAATGCCGTTGTTGACGATGACGGTGATCACTGCGGCGCCATATTGCACCGCCGTCGCGAATTCCTGGTTGGTCAGCTGAAAACAGCCATCGCCGGCGAAAGCGACGACCATCCGCTCGGGAAATCTGAGCTTTGCGGCGATTGCCGCGGGGAGGCCGTAGCCCATGGAGCCCGAGATCGGGGCGAGCTGAGTATTGTAGCGGCGGAAGCGGAAGAAGCGATGCACCCAGCCGGAATAGTTGCCGGCGCCGTTGGTCACGATCGCGTCGTCGGGGAGGCGCTGACGCAGCCAGGTCACGATCGAGCCGAACTGGACCGGGCCGGGATTTTCTCTCGGCGTCGACCACGCGCGGTAGGCTTCGTTGGCGGCGCGGGTCTCGGCCGCCCACGCAATCTCCCCAGATGGCAGCTGCAGGCCTTCGAGCGCAGCGACGAATGCGGTGGGACTGGCATGGATCGCCAGTGTCGGGTGATAGACGCGGCCAAGCTCCCCGGCGCCGGGATGGACATGGATCAGCGCCTGACGCGGCTCGGGAATGTCGATCAGCGTGTAGCCCGACGAAGGCATCTCGCTCATGCGACCGCCGACGAGGAGGAGCACGTCGGCCTCCTTCACGCGGGCGGCGAGCGCCGGGTTGATCCCGATCGCGACATCGCCGGCATAGTTCGGGTGATCGTGATCGAAGAGCATCTGACGGCGGAGCGAACAGCCGACCGGAAGGTCGAAGCGCTCGGCGAAGCGGCGCATGCCGGCGACCGCCGCCTCGCTCCAGCGCGAGCCGCCGAGGATGACGAAGGGTTTCTTCGCCTTGGACAACATCTGCTGGAGATCAGCAATCTGTATGGGGCCGGGGTGCGTCTCGACCTCCACCCACGGCGCCGCGTCAGCGACAGTGGCTGTCTCGCGCAGCATATCCTCGGGGAGCGAGAGCACCACCGGACCCGGTCGGCCCGAGGTCGCCATATGCATGGCGCGGGAAAAAATCTCGGGGATGCGGTCGGCGCTGCCGATCTCCTCGACCCATTTGGCGACCTCGCCGAAGAACTGTTTGGCGTCGATTTCCTGAAAAGCCTCGCGGCCCCGCATCTTTCGCGCCACCTGGCCGAGGAGCAGGATCATCGGGGTGGAATCCTGACCCGCGATGTGAAGACCCGCGGAGGCGTTAGTAGCCCCAGGCCCGCGCGTCGCCATGACGATGCCCGGGCGGCCGGTCAGCTTGCCCCAGGCCTCAGCCATCATCGCCGCGCCGCCTTCCTGGCGCGCCATAGTGACCGCGACCGGCGCATCGTAGAGCGCGTCGAGAAGCGCGAGATAGGATTCGCCGGGAACGCAGAAGGCCCGCTCCACCCCGTTCCGCACCATCGCATCGGCGAGGATGCGGCCGCCCGTTCGCGGTCCAGCGGGCTCGCTCATGCGCGGTTGCCGCTATGGCCGGCCATGCTCGGCTACACTCCGCAATCCCTCGACGCCACCGCCCGGCCCCTCGAACACGCGCGAGCACGCATTCTCGATGTGCGTGCGCATGGCGAGGCGCGCCGCATCCTTGTCCCCCGCTTCGATCGCCTCGAACATGGCAACGTGCTCGGCCTGGACCGTCAGCAGGTGGTCGAGCGGTCGGGTGAGCGACAGGCTGCGGGCCAGATTGACCGCAAACTCGAGCGGCGTGCGCATCGACTCCATCACCGCCTCGAAGAACTCGTTTCCTGACGCGCGCGCGACGGCGAAATGGAACTCGAGGTCCGCGTTCATGCCGACGATGCCTTGTTCGATCGCAGTCTCCATTCGATCCAGCGCATCGCGCATCGTCAGGAGCATCTCGGGCGTCCGGTTCAGCGCCGCGTAATAGGCCGCGTCTCCTTCGAAGCTCATCCGAAACTCATAGCATTTGCGCACCTGGGCGAGACTGTTGACCGGCCCGAACCCGATCGTTGCCTGCGTCTCCGCCGGGCGGTCGGCACGTTTTTGCACGTAGCTGCCGGAGCCCTTTCGCGAGACGATCACACCCATCACGCGCAGGCGCGACAGCGCCTCCCGAATGACGGGGCGGGACACGCCGAAGCGGCTGGCCAGCTCGCTTTCGGCCGGCAGCCGGCCGCCCTCGCCGAATTCGCCGCGGTCGATAAGGACTGCCATGCGCTGGGAGAGGCGGTCACCAAGGCGGGTAGCGGGTGCCAGCGCATCCCAATCTCTGACAAGTTGTCTGACAGATTCTGGCTGCATCCGCGCCTTCCGCCACTTGCCGATCCTAGGAAATTAGGCCGCAGCACAAAGCGCGGTCCTCTGATTCCCCAAAATCAGATTGACAGCTTTACTGAATTCCTTACGGTTAATCCAGTAGGAAGCGACGATGGTTTCTCGTCGCGACGTGTAGAGACCGGAATTCGCTTGGCGCTGCGCGAAGACGCAGATGCCCTCGTCAACTTCAGCACGCGTTGCTGGGGTTCAGAACTGCAGCCTGACTGCGTTTGCGGGGCTGCGGTCGACGGGTGAACCGGCGTGACGGGAGGAGGAGCCGAGTGGATGCCGATCGGCAACCCGTTGTAGCGGCCAGCTTACCCGGCGCGGCTGTCGCTAGCGCGGCAGCTACGGGTGGCGACCCGCTGCTGGTCGTCCAGAACGTCTCCAAGCAATTCGGCGGAACGCAGGCGCTCATCCAGGTCGGCATGCATGTGAACGCCGGCGAAATCGTCGCGCTCCTCGGCGAGAACGGCGCCGGCAAATCCACCCTCATCAAAATTCTTGCCAGCGTCTACACGCTCGACGAAGGCTCCGTGACGTACCGCGGCCGCGACGCGACCAATTCTCTCCGGCGTCTGCCGATCGCCTTCATCCATCAGGATCTCGGCCTGATCGAATGGATGACCGTGGCCGAGAACATCTGCCTGACCCTTGGCTATCCGCGGCGGGCCGGCATGGTGGACTGGCAGGCGTCGCGCCGGCGCGCCGCCGCGGCCTTGGAAATCCTTGGCGCCGATATCGATCCGGATGTGCGAATCCAAAGCCTGAGCCGGACGGAGAAATCGCTGGTCGCCATCGCGCGAGCGCTGGCCGCCGAGGCCGAGATTCTAGTCCTCGACGAACCGACCGCCAGCCTTCCGGCGGACGAGGTCGTGCGGCTCTTCACAGCCTTGCGGCGTCTGCGCGCCCGCGGCGTCGGAATGATCTACGTCTCGCACCGGCTGGACGAAGTGTTCGTGATCGCCGACCGTATGGTCGTCCTCCGCGACGGCCGGGTCGCCGGCGAGCGCCGCCTGACGGGGACCACGCCGGAGGAAACGATCCTCCTTATCGTCGGCCGCGAGCCCTCTCAGGTCTTTCGGAGGCCGGCACAGCGAGAGGGGGTGGCGCGGCTCGTGCTTGAAGGGATGACGGTCGATGCCGTCGGGCCCGTCGACTGTTCGCTGCATGCCGGCGAGGTAGTCGGCTTCGTGGGTCTAAGAGGCGCCGGGCAGGAAAGCATCGGTCGCTCCCTTTTCGGATTGCACCCGATCACCAGCGGCAGCGCCATGCTTGATGGCAAAGCTCTCCTCGCAAGCTCGCCGGGCCAGTCGATGGCCGTCGGCATCAATCTCGTCTGCGCCGACCGCGCGGGCGAGTCGGTCATGCCCAACCTCACTGTTCGCGAGAATCTGTTCCTCAATCCGCTCGCTGCCGGCTTGAGCCTGTTTTCCTTCCTCGCTCCGGGCCGGGAAAACCGTGCTTCGCGGGAGCTAGGCCGGCGTGTCGGACTGAGACCCAACGATCCGAACCTCGCGATCGAGTTGCTGTCAGGCGGCAATCAGCAAAAGGTCGTCGTCGGACGCTGGCTGCATCTCGCCAGCAAGATCTACATCTTCGAAGATCCGACCGCCGGCGTCGACGTCGGCGCAAAGGCCGAGATCTATCGGCTCTTCGACGTCGCCCTCCAGGCCGGAGCCGCCATCATCATCGTCTCGACCGATTTTGAGGAGGTCGCCAAGGTTTGCCATCGGGCGCTGGTGTTCGATCGGGGTCGCGTGGTCGCCGAGCTTGGCGCCGCCGACCTCTCGGTCGAAAACCTGCTCGCCGCCGCTTCGGCCAGCGTGGAGCACATCGCAAAACCCGGCGATCCGAGCAACCCAGACGCGGGCGGTTATGCAGTCCATTAAGTCAAACGCCCTGGAACCGACGCGCTCCGAACTTGCCGGCTTGTCACGGTGGCGGCAGATCGGGCGCATTCTCCCGGTCTACGGCCTGCCGATCATCACGCTCCTCCTCATCATCTTCTTCTCGCTGCTCCTGCCCCGGACTTTTCCGACCTATCTCAATTTCCGCTCGATCCTCGCCGACAAAGCGATCATCGCGCTCCTCTCCCTCGCCGCGACGCTCCCGATGATGGCCGGACGCATCGATCTGACGGTCGGCTTCGGCATCGTCATGTGGCACATCCTCGCCATTGGTCTGCAGGTGAAATACGGCGTGCCGTGGCCGATCGCGATCCTGATCGTGCTCGCCTGCGCCGCCCTGGTCGGCCTCATCAACGGCATCCTGGTCGAGGTGGCGCAGATCGACTCGTTCATCGCGACGCTCGGCACCGGCACCATGCTCTACGCGCTGGCACTCTGGTTCACCGACGGGCGCCAGATTATCGGACCGCTCCCGCCCGATTTTATCGCCCTCAACACGACTAAAATCGCCGGCATCCCCATACCGGCTCTCTACGTGATGGCGCTCGCGATCGTCTTGTGGGTCATCAGTGAGCGGCTGCCGATCGGGCGCCATGTCTATGCGATCGGCGCCAACGAGAAGGCCGCTGCGCTGAACGGCATCCCGGTCCGCGCCTATGTCATCGCCGTCTTTGTCGGATCCGGCCTCATCGCGGGCTTCGCCGGCTGCGTGCTCGCAGCGAAGCTCAGGATCGGGCAGGCCAATGTCGGTCTCGACTACCTGCTCCCCGCGCTGGTCGGCGCCTTCCTCGGATCGACGACGATCAAGCCGGGCCGGGTCAATGTCTGGGGCACGATGTTCGGCGTTGCCATTCTCGCGGTCGGCATCTCGGGCATCCAGCAGCTCGGCGGCGCGTTCTTCGTCGAACCGCTCTTCAACGGCACGACGCTGGTTGTCTCCATCGCGCTCGCCGCGTTCGCGCAGCGCCGACGCGCGGTGGCGAAGCCGGCACGGGGGCCTATCGATTCGGGGTGAGACTGCTTTTTGCCGGGCGGCCGCGGCTTCCCGGCTCTGAAGATTGTCGGCGGCCGTCAAGCCGTCGCCATAGCGCCGGATGAACCGGCCTGACGAGCCGTCAGCGGCTTGCCAGCAAGCTCAAGGGAGGAAATGCGTATGTCGAGATTTCGTTTGATCGGTGGGGTGCTTCTGGCCTCCGCCGCAATGTTCAGCCTGAGCGTCGTCAGCGCCTCGGCGCAGGACGACGAGTTCATGAAGATGGCCAAGGACTATGTCGCCCAGGCGGCATCGCCGGTGACGGCCTGGACCGGTCCGACCACTGGTCCGAAAGCGCAAGCCGGCAAGCTGGTGATCTACGTCTCCGCCGACCAGCGGAACGGCGGCGCACAGGGCGTCGGCGACGGCGCCCAGGAAGCCGCGACGGCCCTCGGCTGGGATTTTCGCATCCTCGACGGCCAGGGCTCGGTGCCGGCGCGCACCTCCGCCATGACACAGGCCATCGCGCTGCAGCCGCACGGCATCATTCTCGGCACGGTTGACGCGGCCGAGCAGGCTCCGCTCATCGAAGAGGCGACGGCAGCCGGCATCAAGGTCGTCGGCTGGCACTCGGGCGCGGCGCCCGGCCCGGTCGAAGGCGTGCCCGGCGTGATCACCAACATCACCACCGATCCGCTTGAAGTCGCTAAGGCGGCCGGTCTCTTCGCGGTCGTCGATTCCGGCGGCAAGGCGAACGTAATTCTCTTCACCGACTCGATCTATGCGATCGCCACCGCCAAGACCAATGCTACCAAGGCGGCGGTCGAGGGGTGCGCGGGCTGCAAAGTGCTGTCGGTCGAGGACACGCCGATCGGCGATCTCGCCAACCGCATGGGCCAGCTCACCACGACGCTCCTCTCCAAGTACGGCGCGGACTGGACTTACTCGATCGCCGTGAATGACCTCTATTACGATTTCTCGGCGCCTTCGTTGACCTCGGCCGGTATCGATCCGGCTGAAGGCTATCCGCGGCAGATCTCAGCCGGCGACGGTTCCGTCCCGGCCTTCCAGCGCATTCGCGACAAGCAGTATCAGCTCGCCACCGTCGCGGAGCCTCTGCACTTACACGGTTGGCAGGTCATCGACGAGCTCAACCGCGCCTTCGCCGGCGAGGCTCCGAGCGGCTACGTCGCCCCGGTGCATCTGTTCACGCCGGACAACATCGAAAAGGACGGCGGCGCCGAAAACATCTTTGACCCGGGCAATGGCTACAAGGACGAGTACAAGAAGATCTGGGGCGTTCAGTAATCGCGTGATCGCAAGCGTGAGAGAGGGGGGGCGGCGCCTCACGGCGCTGCCCCTTTGATGAAAGAAAGCGGTCACGGCGAGACTGCGGCTCCTTCCCGAAATCCCGGCAGTACCCTTTTTCGAGAATTACGAACCAGCGCCGGCTGTCGAGCCCGCGCCGATAGATCACGGAGAGACGACCATCATGGCCAGCAGCGCCCTTCCGAAGCCCGACTACGCCACCAAGAACATGAAGCTCGTCGGCTACAGCGACCTGGGCGGCCGCTGCGACGGCGTCCAGATTATGGTGCACCGGGGCTACGCCTATGTCGGGCACATCTTCTCGAAAGGCTTTTCGGTCGTCGACGTGCGCGACCCGAAACAGCCGAAGGTGGTCAAATACGTCGCAGCGCCGCCGAACACCTGGACGCTGCATCTGCAGACCCACGACGACCTCCTCCTCGTCATCCACAACAAGGACATGTTCGCGCAGCCCGAGCTTGCCGATGAGAAGGCCTACTACAAGGGCTCGGTCGATCACCACGCCAAGCAGGAATCCTCGGGCCGCAATTGGTCGGCAGGTATGGCGGTCTATGACATCTCGAAGCCGGCCGATCCGAAGCAGATCGGCTTCATGCCGGTCGAGGGCACTGGGCTGCATCGGCTCTGGTATGTGGGCGGGCGCTGGGCCTATGCCTCGGCGCTGCTCGACGGCTTCTCCGACTATATCCTCATCACCATCGACCTGAAGAACCCGAAGAAGCCGAAGCTGGCGGGCAAATACTGGCTGCCGGGCATGAACGTCGCTGCCGGCGAGAAGGCCAATTGGCCGACCAAGAACGGGCGTTTTGGCCTCCACCACGCCATCACCCACGACGATATCGCTTATTGCTCGTGGCGCGATGCCTGCCTCGCGGTGGTCGATGTCAAGAACAAGTCCAACCCCAAGCTGATCGTCCACAAGACCTGGGCGCCACCCTTTGGCGGCGGCACGCACAATGCGCTGCCGCTTCCCGATCGCGACCTTCTGATCGTGGTCGACGAGACCGTGCTCGACGACCAGGAGGACGGCTTCAAGCCGATCTGGGTGTTCGACAACCAGGTGAAGTCGAACCCGATCTCGATCTCGACGTTCCCGGCGCCCTCCAACAAGGACTACCTCAAGGTCGGCGGCCATTTCGGCCCGCACAACGTGCACGAAAACCGGCCGGGCAGTTTTCAGAGCTCGGAGCTGATTTTTTCGACCTACCAGAACGCCGGCCTGCGCGTGTACGACATCAAGGAACAGTTCCGGCCGAAGGAGGTTGCCGCTTTCGTTCCGCCACCGCCCGCGAAGTGGGTCGATCCGCGGCCGAATCGCCCGGTGGTGCTGCACTCGGCCGACGTCTTCGTCGACAAGAACGCACTCTGCTACGTCACCGATTTCAGCGCCGGACTCTATATCGTCGAATACAAGGGCTGAGCCGCGGACGGGACGGAGTACAGCCTCTTGGCTCGCACCGGCACGGACCTGCCGCAGCCGACCTACGCGGAGAATATGCGCCTCATCGGACATACCGATCAGGACGGCCGCGCCGACGGCCAGCAGATTATGGTGCGAAACGGCTACGCCTATATCGGTCACGTCTGCTCGCGCGGCTTCACCGTCGTCGACGTGCGCGATCCGACCCGGCCGAAGACGGTCAACTACATCGCCAACCCGCCCAACACCTGGAGCCTGCACCTCCAGGTGCATGACGATCTCCTCCTCCTCGTCCACGGCAGGGACATGTTCTCCCAGCCCGAAATGGCTGACGAGCGGAACTACTACAAACCAAAGGCGGGGCGGCACGACGCGCACGAGACACCGGCCACGCGCAACTGGTCGGCCGGCATGGCGGTATTCGATATCTCGAAGCCGGCGGAGCCGCGCCAGATCGGCTTCATGCCGGTCGAAGGCACCGGCCTTCATCGCATCTGGTACGTGGGCGGGCGCTGGGCCTATGCCTCGGCGATGATCGACGGTTTTTCCGACTACATCCTCGTTACCATCGACATGCAAAATCCGGCGAAGCCCGAGATGGTCGGCCGCTACTGGCTGCCGGGAATGAACCTCGCGGCGGGCGAGAAGGGCAACTGGCCGCTTCCGCAGGGCCGCTACGGGCTCCACCACGCCGTCATCCACGACGACATCGCCTATTGTGCCTGGCGCGACGGCTGCCTCGCTGTCGTGGACGTGAAGGACAAGGCCAACCCGAAACTCATCGTCCACAAGAACTGGTCGCCGCCCTTCGGTGGTGGCACGCACAACTGCCTGCCGCTACCTGACCGAAACCTCCTCATCGTTCTCGACGAGGCGGTGCTCGACAACATGGAGGATGGGTTCAAGCCGATCTGGGTGTTCGACAATCAGGTGAAGTCGAACCCGATCAGCATCTCGACCTTTCCCCTCCCCTCCGACCGCGACTACATCGCCGTCGGCGGCCATTTCGGACCGCACAATATCCACGAGAACCGGCCGGGAAGTTTTCAGAGCGAGACGCTGATCTTCGCCACCTACCAGAACGCGGGCGCGCGGGTGTACGACATCAGCGACCAGTTTCGGCCGAAGGAGGTCGGCGCCTGTGTGCCCCCGGCGCCGAAGAAGCTCGTCGATCCGCGCCCCAATCGGCCGGTTGTCCTCCACTCCGCCGACGTCTTCGTCGACAAGAACGGCATCTGCTACTGCACCGACTGGAGCGGCGCCGGCCTCCACATCATGGAATACACCGGCTGAGGCTCGCGTCCGACGCTGACGCTCATCCGCACTACCCCGCGCGATCATCAAGCCGTTTCGAAACCCCACGGCACACCCAGAACCCGACCGCCGAGCCGCCGGCGGCAAGAAGCAATGAGGTGAAGACAGTGGACCAGAAGATCAGCGCGGAGACGCCGCCAATCGCGATGTGGGGCGGCTTCCCGATCCCGGTCCTGGCGCTGACCATGTGCGCGGGCGCCACGGTCGCCGCGGTCGCTCTTGCCGCCGCGGTATTCGGCGCCTTGCGAGACCGCCGCTGAGCGGACGAGACTCTCATGGCCGAGAGAGTGGCGATCTTGCCCTGAAGGTCGGGCAGCACGCTGCAAAAAAAACAAGTGGCCGCACCGCCGATGCTTGGATATGGTTTGAGGCAAAACTAATTTGAGGTCGCCCGGATTTCTCCGGAGAGCTCTGGGATCGGACAGCCTCGCAAGTCAGCGGGTCAACCGATCCAGCAGTCAAGAAGTGCCCGATTCAAACGGGCATTCACATGGAGGAGACACAGGATGATCAGCCGCAGACAAATTCTTGCGAGCACCATCGGCGCGCTTGCGCTGCCGCTGCTGGCAACCGGCGCCTGGAGCCAGGAGCCGGAATTCACCTTGAAACTGCATCATCTTCTCGGGCCGAAATCTCCCGCCCACACCAAGATGCTGGAGCCCTGGGCGCAAGCCATCGAGCAGGACTCGGGCGGCCGCATCAAGATCGAGATCTATCCGTCGATGTCGCTCGGCGGCGCGCCGCCCGCCTTGATCCGCCAGGTAACCGATGGCGTGGTCGACATCGTCTGGACCGTCAACGGCTACACGCCAAACCTCTTCCCGCGTTCGGAGGTGTTCGAGCTTCCGACGGTCTTCACCAACGACATCGAGGCGACCAACCTCGCAATGCGCGAGGTGTTCGACCAATACCTCGCGGAGGAATACAAGGATGTGCACGTTCTCTTCCTGCATGTGCACGCCGGACAGGCGCTCCAGATGGCGTCGAAGCCAGTGCATCATCCGGCCGATCTCGCCGGATTGAAGATACGCGTGCCGGGGCCTACGGGAAACGCGGTCGTCGAGGCGCTCGGTGCAACGCCGGTGACGATGCCGGTGCCTGACCTGCCGCAAGCGCTGACCACCCATGCTGTGGATGGCGCCCTCATTCCTTGGGAGATCATCCCCGCGCTAAAACTGCAGGATTCGACCGACTACCAGATCGAGGGACCGAACAACGCCCGCTTCGGCACGACAACCTTTCAGGTGTCGATGAACAAGGCGAGGTGGGAGTCGTTGCCGGACGACCTCAAGGAGGTGTTCAACAAGCACTCCGATGCCGAGTGGCTGAAAACCGTCGCCGGCGTTTGGCGGGCGTCCGATGACAACGGCATCAAGATAGCGACCGAAGCCGGCAACGAGCACATCGTGCTGAGCGATGCGGAAATGGCCGAGTTCAACACGGCGCTCGCGCCGGTCGTCGACCGTTGGGTCAAGGAGCGGACCGCGCAGGGCATCGACGCGCAGGCCTTGGTTGACGCAGCGCGGGCGGCCATTGCCAAATACAGTCAGTGAACACTGAAACGTCGCACGGCACCGGCGGGGCTCCCGGGGCCCGCCGGTTTGTCTCGCGCCTTGCCTCGCTCCGGGGGGCACTCGCCGTCGTCATCAGGTATTGGGCGCTCGCCGGCGGCGCAATCGTCGCGGCGCTCGTTGTCATGACGGCGGCAAGCGCAATCCTGAACCTTGTCTCCCACAAGCCGATCCCCGGTGAATACGAGTTGGTGAAGCATTTCATCGCCATCGCGATCTTCACCTTCCTGCCCTACTGCCAACTCGCGGGCGCGAACGTCACCGTCGATATTTTCACCGAGGGCGTGAGCGAGCGCGCCAAGTCGGCGATGGTCGTATTCTCCTCGCTCCTCGCCGCGCTCTTCGCGCTTCTGCTGCTTCGCCAGATGTCACTCGGCTTCCGCGACTACATCCGCTACCCGGAAACGACGGCGACTCTCGGCGTTCCCTTGTGGACCGCCTTCCCGCCAATCCTCCTGTCGCTGCTGCTGCTCTTAGTTGCCGCCCTGATCACGGGGGCCGACGGCTTCCGCGGCATGCGCGGCGAATCGCTGCCTCGTCCTGAGCCCATGGCGGAATAGGGAGCCGCCGATGGACTGGACATTCGTCATCGGCATCGTCGGGCTTTTGGCGCTGCTCGTGCTGATCGCGATCCGCGTTCCGATTGCCTATACGATGATCCTCGTCGGCGGGATCGGCACGATTTTTCAATCGGGGCCGGATGTCCTGCTGCTTCAGCTCAAGGACCTCGCCTACTCGCAATTCTCCAACTACGACCTGTCGGTGCTTCCCATGTTCATCCTGATGGGCGGGCTGGCGTCGCGGTGTGGCCTCAGCCGCGATCTCTTTCGCGCGGCAAACGCCTATGTCGGCCGTTTCCGCGGGGGCATCGCCATGGCGGCTGTCGCCGCCTGCGGTGGATTCGGCGCTGTCTGCGGATCGTCCACCGCAACGGCCTCCACGATGGGCCAGGTCGCCCTGCCCGAGCTGAAACGGTTCGGCTATTCGCCCACGCTCGCTACCGGCACCCTCGCCGCCGGTGGCACGCTCGGCATCCTGATCCCGCCTTCGATCGTGCTGATCGTCTATGCGATCATCGTCGAAGCGAACATCGTAACGCTGTTCGCCGCAGCGCTCATCCCCGGCATCATCGCCGTCATCTTCTTCATGACGACGGTGGCGATCTATGTGCGCGTCGTACCCGGGTCTGGGCCGAAGGGCGATCCGGTCAGCCGGCAGGAGTTCATCAGCGCTTCGATCGCCGTCGTTCCGGTTCTTGTCATCTTCGGCGTCGTCATCGGTGGCATTTATGCCGGCTTTTACAATGTGACACCGGCCGCCGCGATCGGAGTCTTCCTGGTGGCGCTCTACGGCTATGGGATGCGGCGCCTGTCCTGGCGCGACACGGTCGAGGCGCTGTTCGAAATGGCGCGGACGAGCGGCATGATCTTCCTCATCCTGCTCGGCGCCGCGCTGCTCTCGATCTTTATGGCACGGGCGGGCGTGCCGCAGGCAACTGCGGCTCTGCTGCAAGATAGCGGCCTGCCGCCGCTCGCGGTCATGGCGCTCATCATCTTCATTTTCATCATCCTCGGCTGTCTCATGGACAGCCTGTCGATGATCATCCTCGCCATACCGTTCTTCTGGCCGATGGTCGCCGGGCTCGACTACGGCATGCCGATCGACGACCTGAAGATATGGTTCGGCATCATCGCGCTCATCGTGGTGGAACTCGGCCTGATGACGCCGCCGGTCGGCCTCAACGTCTTCATCATCCATTCGCTGGCGCCCGAGGTACCGATGCGCGAGACCTTCAAGGGGGTAATGCCGTTCTTCGCGGCCGAGATCGTCCGGGTGACGATCCTCGTCCTCTTTCCCGTCATCTCGCTGGCACTGCCGCACTGGCTGAGTTCGACAAGCCCATGAAACGAGAGGGCCCATCGTCCCGCGACTCAATGCCGGAAATGGAAGAATTGCCGCAGCTCCCGGTGCGAAACGGTGACGCGCTCCTCGGGCTCCTCGACACGTTCATCGGCTTTCATCTGCGGCTGGCGCAGGACGCTTCCTTCCGCGCATTCGCACGCCACGCCGGACTTCGCGACCTGAAGCCTGGGCGCTTTGCGGCAATGATGGTGATCCATAACAATCCCGGCATTTCCCAGATCGAGCTCAGCCGGGCGATCGCGCGTGACAAGTCGTCGGTGACACCGCTGATCCAGGACCTCGAAAGGCACGATTTCGTCAAGCGCGTTCAATCGAAAACAGACAGGCGCAGCGTGACGCTGACGCTCACTCGCGCCGGCGAAACAATGCTGCGTCGCCTGCTCGTCCACGCCGTCGATCATGACCGCAAGCTCGACGCCATCGTCGGGTCGGCAAAGCCCGAGTTGATTCGTCTTCTGAAGAAGATCGCGGACGCCCTCACCTGAGCGCCGGTTGCCGGAGAATTGTTCGATGTACACGGCCAGCATGGCGATGCTCGAGGCGCTGACCGAAGCGGGCGTGTCGTACATCTTCGCGAATTTCGGCAGCGATCATCCAGCGCTGATCGAAGCCATCGCCGAGGCGCGGGCGACAGGCCGCCATATCCCGCAAATCGTCACCTGTCCAAACGAGATGGTGGCGCTCAGCGCCGCGCACGGTTTCGCTCAAGTGAGCGGTGTGGCGCAGGCGGTGATCGTGCACGTCGATTGCGGCACGCAGGCGCTTGGGGGCGCCGTTCACAACGCCGCGCGCGGCCGCATTCCCGTTTTCATCTACGCCGGCCTTTCCCCTTCCACCCAGGAAGGCGAGCTCACGGGCAGCCGCAACGAGTTCATTCACTGGCTTCAGGACACCGCCGATCAGCGCGGCATCATGCGCCAGTATGTGAAATACGAGAACGAATTCAGGACCGGCGCCAACGTGAAACAGATCGTGCATCGTGCGATGCAATTGGCGGCGAGCGACCCGAAGGGACCGGTCTATCTCGTCGGATCGCGCGAGGTGATGGAAGCCGCGTCGTTGGAGAACGCGGTCGATGTTTCGCGATGGTCACCGATCGGCAGCGCGGCCCTGACGAGCGAAGCCGTTGAGGCGATCGCAAACTCCTTGGCTGGCGCGCACCGTCCGCTGATCGTCACGTCCTATGTGGGGCGGAATCCGGCTGCGGTCGCCGGCCTTGTGAAACTGTGCGAACGGCTGGGGGTCGGGGTGCTGGAATCCGCGCCCAGCACCATGAACTTCCCCCATAGCAATCC
This sequence comes from uncultured Propylenella sp., assembly GCA_964440525.1. Lineage (GTDB taxonomy): Bacteria > Pseudomonadota > Alphaproteobacteria > Rhizobiales > Afifellaceae > DASWJZ01. Next base: position 14,230 of record CAYTTC010000077.1, read on the forward strand.
GTTCTACCAGGGGAGCCACTGGAACCACCCGTTTCAGAATGCGGCGCTCGCCGAAGCCGATGTGGTTCTGGTTCTCGACAGCGACGTGCCGTGGGTGCCGTCGGTCAGCCGGCCGAACCCCGCGGCGACAATCCTCCACGTCGATGTCGACCCACTGAAGCAGTCGATGTTGCTTTGGTACATCCATGCGCACGGGTCGTTTCGTGCCGATGCACGCACCGCGCTCGACCAGCTGAACCGGCATCTCGATGGCAAGCAAGTCGACGCGGAGAAAGCCGCGGCGCGCCGGGCTCATTATTCGCGCCGGCACACCGAGCGCGCGGTCGATCTCCTCAAGGCGGAAAGCGCCAATGGGGGCATCATCACTCCGCAATTTCTGACGGCGGCCGTGCGGGCGCAAATCGGTGACGACGCGATCGTTCTGAGCGAAGGCATCACCAACTACCCCGCGATCTCCGACCATCTGGCGCGCACCAAGCCCGGAACCATGTTCACGAGCGGCGGCAGCTCGCTCGGCTGGCACGGCGGCGCGGCGATCGGCGCCAGGCTTGCGGCTCCGCACAAGACGGTCGTCGCACTGACCGGCGACGGCTCCTACATGTTCTCCGTCCCCTCGACGGTTCACTGGATGGCGCGTCGCTACGGCACGCCGTTCCTCCAGGTCGTCTACAACAATGGCGGATGGCAGGCCCCGAAGTTTTCAGCACTTGCTGTTCACCCCGACGGCTATGCGAGCCGCGCCGGCGACATGGACCTGAGCTTCGAGCCCGCGCCGGACTATGCCGGCATCGCCGCGGCGGCGGGCAACGCATATGCGCTGAGGGTGGACAAGCCCGAGGACGTGGAGAGCGCAATCGCCGACGCTCTCAATGTGGTTCGAAAAGAGAAGCGCGCGGCCGTTATGGATGTGCGTCTCACGGCTGTCTGACGCTTCGGCGTTCGCAGACGTTCCGTCAATAGACGCCCTTCGCGACCCGCTAGGCCGTGATGGGAAAACGCTGCCGCAATTCTTCGACCTGCTCGGCAGTCAGGGGTCGGGTCGCTGTCCCGCGCAGAAGCAGGAAAAGCCTAGCCGTCTCCTCCAGTTCCTCGGTCGCGTAGACGGCGTCTTCGAGCGTCGTCCCGGCGACGACCGGACCGTGATTAGCCAGCATCACGGCGTGGTGGCTGGACGCCAATTCCCGCACCGCCTTGGCGAGATTGATGTCGCCGGGGGCGAAGTAAGGAACGAGCGGCAAGGTGCCGATCCGCATCACATAATAGGCCGTCAGCGGCGGCAGGATATTCGCCGGATCGATATCGGCCATGCAGCTGACGGCGGTGGAATGGGTCGAGTGCAGATGCACGACGGCGCCGGCGCGCGGCCTTTCCTCGTACATCGCGACATGGAGAAACGACTCCTTGGTCGGAGCGTCGCCACCGATGTGCCGCCCGTCCCACGCGACCTTCGAGATTCGCGCCGGATCGAGGTCCCCCAACGAGGACCCCGTCGGCGTCATCAGCCAACCGTCGTCTACCTTGACGCTGATGTTGCCGGTCGAGCCAAAAGTGAGGCCGCGGTCGAAGATCGATCGGCCGAACTTCACGATCCTGTCGCGGACCGGCGCGTCGCTCATGACAACATCCCGAA
>CAYTTC010000078.1:0-15494 GCA_964440525.1 uncultured Propylenella sp.
CATTCTATCGGTTCTCCGCGCCGCCGAGTTTTCACACGACCAAGACCCAAAGCGGTCATTCGGAAGACTCGGACTTAATCCGTCATAGGTGTGGTCAGCTTTGTGCGTAGTGCCGGATTGTCATTCAAGTAGGCAAGATCTCCGCCGAGTTGATTGATCATCGCTTGGATCATGCGCGATCCGAATCCCTTCCGATCCGACGTTCGCCCAGGCGCCGGAATCGCCTTTCCTCGCTCATGCCGCGTACCGGGTACATGCGCACGACGGAACAGCAGTTGCGCGGAGCCGGCTGCCACCCTCGCCGCTGACGTTGCAGGTTACAGCGGATGATGTAGGCGCCCCTTCTTCGTCCCTAGCCTTCGATCGCTAATGACCGACTACATCGCGCTCTAGCCCAGCCGTGAAAGCTCGTTCCAGAGCGGGAAGAGTTTCGCCTCGTCCTCCTCTATGCCGGCGAAGCGACCAACTCTCTCAAGGAAGTAGTTATCGCTCAGATCATCATTAACCTGCGACACCTCGCCGACGAAAACCGTTCCCTTGCCTACCTCTCCATAGAAACGGTGCCAAAGATCGCGCGTAATGGTCACGCTCTGGCCGGGGTGAAGCCGCAAGGGCGCTCCCGGGGCCAGCACGTGGCGCTTTCCGTCGACCATCACAGTGACCGGCGTATCCGCAAGCCCGCCGGCCGACATGTTGTGCAGCTCGAGGATCAAGTTGCCGCCGCCTCTGACGATGATGTCCTCCATCTTGACGCGATGTGAGTGGTGCGGGGTTTCCTGGTTCTCCCCCACGACCAGCAGCTTCTCGGCATAGGGCTTTTCGTCGGCGACGCCCTGCCGGCCATTGCGCGCGCAGAAGATGACGAGGCCGCGCCTCAAAAAATCGGAAGAGCCGAAGTCGGTGATGTCCCATCCCATCTGGTGCGACAGACAGTAGCTCGCCGTCTCAGGGTCGCCGCGCCATTCGGCTTCGCCCCACGTTGCGAAGGGCGGCAACGAGAAGCGATGCTCGGCGAACAAGGTGAGGGCCTCGCGCTGGAGGCGATTGATCTCGGAACGTTTCATCATTCTTTCCTTCGATTGAGCGGCACGTCAGAACGAGGCCAGCAGGCCGCCGTCGACGAGGTGATAGGATCCAGTGATGAAGCTCGATTCCTCTGAGATCAGGAACGCTGCTAGCCGGGCAACCTCGATCGGCTGGCCTATACGATTGAGGGCATGCTTCGATCCCCATTCGGCGAGTACCGCAGTCGGGTTCGCCGGGTTCCAATGACGTGCATTGGCGTGGGCAAGGGGCGTCTCGATTGTCCCGGGGCAGATGGCGGTAACGCGGATATTCTGCTTGCCGTGGTCAAGCGCCATCACCCGGGTCAGGGAAAGGACGGCGCCTTTGGTGGCGGCGTAGGCGGCAACGCCAGCCTGGGTCGCCAGAGCCTGCACCGACGACATATTGACCACCGACCCACCACCATTGGCGATCATGTGCGGGATAACGTGCTTGGAGAGAAGGAAGATCGCCTTCAGATTGACGTTGAACACCTTGTCCCAGTCGTCCTCCGGCATCTCGATCACGCTACCGTGGAGCTCGATCCCCGCCGAATTCAGCAGTCCCGAGACTGCGCCGAGCGCGGCAGCTTCGTCGGCAACCGACTTGCATTCGGCGGCCTTGGTCAGGTCGGCGACGACCGGATGAATGCGGTCGGAGGCGATCGACACAAGCCCGGCCTTGTTGATATCGACGGCGACAACCGTCGCCCCGCAATCGGCGAAGTGCCTCGCCGATTCTCGGCCGAGCCCCGACGCCGCGCCGGTGACGATCACGACACCCGATAGTTTCGCCACTCTACGTCGACACTCCGCTGACAACCAAGTACCGGCGTGAACGCCAGCATTGTGGTGCGGTTACTAAGAAGCTGCAAGACGCCCTACCGTTCCGGTTCGAGTCGCGCGCGCTTCCTGTCCTTGGCGTTCGCCGTCGTTGTCCGGTCGAAATCACCCGGCCCTCCGCGCGGCTCTCGTGCGCGAGCGAGTCCGATTACGCTCGCATAGAGGGTGCGGCGGTCCAGCGCGTATTCTTCAGAACCTTTCCATTGCGGCCTTTGAAGTTGGGATAAAAATTCGCATAATGGGCTTGCAAGAATGGCGACACACCCAACGTGTGATCGCCTTAACGGGAGGGATGCGCATGCAAACGAGATCGTTTCTCGCGGCGACCAGCTTGGCGGTAGTTTTTGCCAGCCAGGCAGGGGCCCAGCAGGTGGAGTGGAAGGACGACGGGACCGTCCTCCTGAATTTGGGCGAGGCCTACAACAATGCAGTCATAACGACCTCTCGCGAGGAACTCGGCTCCGAGTTCGGGCCGGATTTGAAGCCCTTCGAGGGCATCACCACCACCGTTACCGTGAACGGCGCCGGGCCGAAGGGCGGTATCAGCGGCCCGCTGCACCAGTTCCGTCCGATCTGGAAGGAGCTGACCGGTGGGGACATCAACATCGTCGAACTCCCGTTTGCCGAGCACTACACGAAGATGATGCTCGACCTCCGGAACGGCACCGGTGAGTACGACGCCTTCATGGTTGGCGCCTTCTGGTACGGCGACATCGCGCCGGCCGGCTACGCCTATGCGATCGACGAGTTGATGGCGTCCGGCAAATATCCGAAGTGGACGTATGACGACATGCCGCCCTCGCTGAAGAAGCTGCATCAATGGGAAGGCGTCAGCTACGGCGTGCTGAACGACGGCGACGGGCAGGTCCTCTACTATCGCAACGACATGCTGTCCGATCCGACACACCAGGCGGCGTTCAAGGCCGAATACGGCTACGACCTGCCGAGCCCCCCGCAGACCTGGCAGCAGCTGCTCGACATCTCGAAATACTTCAACGGCAAGAACTGGGATTCCAACGACGCGGATCCTGACGCCGGCACCGTGCTCCACTTGAAGGTCGGTGAGCAGGGCCACTATCACTTCCAGTCGCTCTCGGCCTCCTTCGTAATCAATCCGGGCGATAAGGTCACGCAGACGCAGAACGTCTACTGGTTCGACCCGACCGACATGAAGCCGCTGATCAACAGCCCCGGCCACGTGAAGGCGCTGGAGTTCCTGCAGGAGCTGCACAAGACCGGACCGGCGGCCCAGGTCGGCTGGTCGCTCGGCGAAGCGTGGGACTACTTCCTGCGCGGCAAGGCAGTCTTCGTGTTCAGCTGGGGCGACGTCGGCGCGCTCTGCCAGGACGAGGCGCGCTCAAAGGTGAAGGGCAAGTGCGCCGCGGCCGTTCTTCCCTCTTCGAACGAGTACTATGACTTCGCGAAGAAGGAATTCGTGAAGCTCGACACGCCTCGCGTAATCGGCAACACGACCGGCGGCTCGTGGCACGGTGTCGTCTCGAATTTTTCGGCCAACCCGGAAGCGGCCTATGCGTTCCTTTCGCTGATGGCGATCCAGCCGGTGTCGAAGCTCATGGCGACGGTCGGCTGGGACGGAGTGGACCCGGGCTTTTCCTATCAGTTCCTGGAGGAGGACGGTGGGACCGCGAAGGTCGAGGATTACGTGGCGGCAGGCTGGGCGGAGAACGACGCCAAGACCTATACGCACGCCTACAACCAGACCTTCTACGCAGAGACGACCCTGCCATACCTGCGTATCCCCGGCACATTCGAATACTGGGACATCCTGGACAAAAACCTGTCGGCGGCGATGAGCGGATCTTCCACTGCGCAGGAGGCGCTCGACGCAACCGCGACGTCCTGGGAGCAGGTCACCGACCGCATCGGCCGCGACAAGCAGCTCGCGGACTATCAGGCGGCCATCGGCTACCAGCCGTAGGACCGGGAACGCACTACTGGCCGGGGCGGTTCGCCGCCCCGGCGCCCCTAGCGAGAGCCAATGCGCTGGACCAGCCGTGTCCGATTCGTGTTCCTGGCCCCGGCCGTGCTGTGGGTGCTGGTCTTTACGATCTTTCCGCTCGGCTACTCGCTCTACCTCGCCTTTTACAAGATCGAGCAGAAGGTGGAGGTCACGCGCGTCAAGGAAGCGATGGTGGATGCAAAGGGTAATCCGGTCCTCGATTCCAAGGGCGTTCAGCGCACCAAGAATGTCGTCCAGAAGAACCAGGTGAACACCGCCACGTTCATCGGATTGCAGAACTTCAAGCGGCTGTTCGGCGATCCCCAGGTGAAGGAGGCAGTGCGCGTCACGGCAATCTTTGTCCTGGTGGCTGTGCCGTTGGAACTCGCGCTCGGCCTCCTGCTGGCGCTGCTTTTCAATCGCCATATCTTTGGACGCCCGGTGCTCAGAGCGGTGATGATCCTGCCGATCTTCGCGACGCCTCTTGCCGTGGGCTACACGTTCTTCACGATCTTCTACGAGGAAGGCGGCCCGCTCGGTTGGACGCGCATCCCGTTCCTGTCGAATCCAGACTGGGCGCTCTTCTCGGTCATCCTCGTGGACGTCTGGCAGTGGACGCCGTTCTGTTTTCTCGTCCTCCTGGCGGCGCTGCAGGGCGTGCCTGACGAACTCTATGAGGCCGCCCGGATGGACGGAGCCGGACCGCTTGCCATGCTTTTCCAGGTGCTCCTTCCGGTCCTGCAGGCGACCATTGTTCTGGTGCTCCTCCTACGCATGGCCGAGGCGCTGAAACTCTTCGACATTCCCTTCGCGCTGACGGGTGGCGGGCCCGGGGTCGCGACGCAACCACTTTCGATGCTCGCCTTCCGCACGGGCCTGCGCTTCTTCGACCTCGGCTATGCAAGCGCTATGGCGTACGGGCTGCTCGCCGTTGCAATGATCGTCATCACGGTCTTCTTCCGCCGCCTGCGGGAAAACTATGGCTGAACAGCGCCGCCCGCTCGGTTCGACACTCGTCGATGCGGCCGCCTCGCTGGCCGCGGTCTGCATAGCGCTGCTGTTTGTCTTCCCAATCTATTGGGCCTTCTCCCAATCGCTCCGCAACCCGCTCGACACCTTCACGGTCGCCGGATTCGGCATCCCCTGGGTCAACTTCCAGCCAACGCTCGGAAACTGGATCGACCAGTTGAGCACGCCGGAGACGGTGCAGTCGCTCCTGAACAGTACCATCATCGCGGTTTCGGCCTCGGTGCTCGCGCTGGCGATCGGCACTCCCGCCGCCTACGCGCTCGCACGCTTCCGCTTCGAGCGCTGGAAGAATCGTGACATCACGGTCTGGTTCCTGTCGCAGCGCGTGCTGCCGCCGGTCGCGACCGTCGTGCCCTTCTATCTCACCATGCGCTGGCTCGGGCTGCTCGATACGCACCTGGCGCTCATTCTCATCAACGCCACCTTCGTGCTGCCCTTCGTGGTGGTCATCCTGCGCCAGACGTTCCTCGACCTTCCGATCGAGCTCGACGAGGCGGCGCTGGTCGACGGCGCCGGCTATTTCGGTGCCTTCTGGCGGGTGGCGCTGCCGCTCGCCGCACCGTCAATGGCTGCCACCGGCCTCATCATCTTCGCCTTCACCTGGAACGAATTCCTGTTTGCCGTGACCCTCGGCAGCAAGCGCGCCATTACGGTGCCCGTCCACATCGCCGGCGCCGTCGATACGCGCGGCGTGCAATTCTGGTTCATGGGCGTGCGGGCGATGGTCGTGATGATCCCGCCGGTGCTGATCGCCATCATCGCGCAGCGCTACATCGTCCGCGGGCTGACTCTCGGTGCCGTTAAGGGCTGAACGAGGGAGCGCCAAGGATTCCTACTCAAGCGCTCCTCCTACCTAGCATGCCGTGTACAAATCTTGGCGTGCATTCGAGGTTTTTGATGGCTGCAGAGTAAGGACGATGGATTTTAAAATTGGTCCGCCGTGCCGGAGAAGCAGGGCGTCGTGGCGCGGCGAACGCCTGCGGAGGACGCGGTGATCACCGAAGCACTCCGCAGGCCCGGTGCCAAGGAGTGAGCCACCCGTGAGGCGGGCCGGCGTCGTGACCGGCGGCACGTGGTGCTGCGATCACAACAAGCTCGTGGCGTTCTGGCCCTCGGAGGATGGGCTTGTCGAGATTATCAGCGAGGAGCGGCACGGCGGCGGACCAGGCTGCAATATGGCGATCGACCTGAAGAAGCTCGATCCGGATTTCTTCACTGAGACGATCGGGCTTGTCGGCAATGACGACGATGGCCGCATCCTGCTTGCCGAGGCGGATGCCCACGGCATTGAGCGGTCGCAACTCGTTGTCACCAGCGCCGCATCGACGAACTACACCGATGCCTACACATCAAAGGCGACAGGCCGCCGCACGCACATCTACAATCAAGGCACGAACGCGCTTCTGACGCCCAATCACTTTGACTTCGACCGGACCCGCGGCCGAATTCTTCATGTCGGCCTCCCCGGCATTCACCGCTTGATGGACGCTCCGTGGAATGATGATGCGAACGGGTGGGTCACTGTCCTCCGCAGGGCGCGAGCGGCAGGGCTTGAGACGAATATGGAGCTAGCCTCGGTGGCAGCAGAGAAACTCGCCGAGGTCGTCAGACCGTGCCTGGCACATCTCGACATGCTGATTGTGAACGACTTTGAGATCGGCGCCATCGCTGGCAACGCGACCGCCGCCGAGGGGAGGGCAGATTTAGAGCGTTGCGTGGAGGCAGCGAAGGCCGTGATGGAGTGGGGCAGCCTCCGCCTTCTCGCCGTACACTTTCCGACGGGCGCCGTCGTGGTAGATCGCGAAGGCTCGGTGCGGATGAGACCATCGGTAAATGTTCCGTCTGAAGCGGTCATAGGAGCGAACGGTGCCGGCGACGCCTTCGCCGCCGGTGTCATCTACGGGCTCCATGAGAACTGGTCGCTCGACGACGCTATCACTCTCGGCCATGCCGCTGCCGCAGCTTCCTTAAGGGGTATGGGCACGACCGATGCTGTTGAGAATTGGAAGCAATGTTTGCTTCTCGCCAATCGTTGGGGCTGGCGCACCGACATAACGTGAGGCAGCCATAGCCAACGACTGTTGGATCTGTAAACCAACGAATGTCCGCTATTGGCGGATTGTGTTGAAAAACTCTCGACGGGTCCCGTCATCTGAAAACGGCAGGAATTGTTTTCTTCCCCCCAGCCCGGCTCACCCCGCGTCGTGGAGTAAATTGCTTCAGGAAACGCATGGTTCTGGAATCGCATTTCGAGTGCCCTGTGAAGGACTGCGCGTTGAAGTCGCTCCAGGCAGTTTTTCAACAATATCGGCGCGAAGCCGACCTTCAGGGGCCATCACTCAAGTTCCGCTCCTGGCGCGAAACTGACACCCGCGTTGGCGCCAACAATGTCCGGTCTCGGAATAGAAGCGGACAGGGCGCGCGCCCTTCAGTGCCTATGCGGATATCTTTGGGTGCCGCGACATTCCGCTTGATGTCCTCTCGGTTCAGAGCATCAGTGCGGGTGTGGCCCGGATCGACCGGGCAGGCCCGAGGTCCTCAGCCTTCCGGGCCATCCGGTGGTGGGAGAGGCAGATCCGCCTTCTCCATCAACACCGGAGACAATCATGGCCAAAGTACTTTCTGATACGCAGCTCACCATCCTTTCCGCCGCCTGCCAGCGCGATGATGGCGGCGTCTACCCGATTGCAACCAGGCTGACCGGCGGGGCCCTCGAAGGTCTTGAATAGCCTTCTCCGTCAGGGGCTGGTTGAAGAGGTTCCGGCCGGCCTCCAGGACGAGGTCTGGCGCACGGCGGATGGAGCACGGCTCACCCTGAAAGCCACGTCTGCTGCCCATACGGCGCTTGGCATCGGGGCGAGTGAGGGCGCCTCTCAAACGAACAGCCACGTCTCGGCCGCGGGGGGCGGGGCACCCTCCACTCAGGCTCGTGCCATGCCTAGCACGCGAAAGAGGGCGCCCCGAGCCACACAGGCGGCCAAGGGCGCGACACGCGCGCAAAAGGGACGGGTAGGGCGCGCCGCCACGACCAGGGGCCTTGTGCGCAAAGCAAAGGCGAAGGCCGAAGAAGGCCGCGCCGGCACAAAGCAGGCGGCGCTGATCGAGATGCTTCAGACGAAGGAAGGCGCCTCGGTCACCGACATCATGGAAGCTACCGGTTGGCAGGCTCACACGGTCCGCGGCGCGATTGCCGGAGCCCTGAAGAAGAAGCTCGGGTTGAAGATCGTCTCGGAGAAGGTCGAGGCTCGCGGTCGCGTCTACCGCATCGCCGACTGAGGAATTCCACCAGTCGTGCAAAGAGCGCCGCCGGGCTACTCGGCGGCGCTTCGTTCTTCCTGGACAATCCGCCACCGCTCGAAGGCACGCCGCACGGCGTAGGACCGCGCAAGCGAGGCGCCGGTGAATATGGCGCCGAGCAACAGGTTGTCGCCGAGCCTTGCCCGGAATCCGAAGGCAGGGAACACGAGGATCTGCGTTACCACCGCGATCCAGTAGCCGATGACGACGTTCGCCACGGCCTCGACCAATGACATCCGGCGGCTCTGCATCAGTCAGAGCTCTCGGGCCTGATCGCCGCGGGCCGCTCGCTCGCTACGGCGCTTTGATGGCGCGCTCGCTCGCGGCCCCCCTTGCCGAGATATAGAAAGTAGGCACGAAAACGGGTCCGGGCATTTCCGCCGTGGGCACGAAAACGGGTCTGGGATCGAGGCCCGAAAACGGGTCTGGTGTGGGCACGAAAACGGGTCCGGCTTTCTGTTTTTCACACTGTTTCTGGACGCCTCTTCCGATGAGGGTTGACCCCTCGGAGAACCTCGACGGCCTCTTCAATCGTCTGAATACGGCGCCATCTGTTGTCCGTTAGGGTTCCGTCGGCCATCGGTAGCCAGCCGAGGGCGTATTTCGACGCTTTCCTGAACTCGGAGTTGCCGCCGCGGCCCTTCTGCGTGACCTTGATCCAGCCGAGCGCCTCATGTCCGGGAGCACATGTCTCTTTCGTGAGCGCGATGAGCGGATCCGAGCGCATCGCCGACATCGGCGCGATCCTTGCCGCCGGCCTAATGCGACTCCGCGCCCGGAAGTCCAGTGAATTGTCGAGCGACAACGGAGAAAGTTCGCTTCACTTCTCGCCTGCCGAGAGCGGTCATGACCCAAAGGTTCTCACGCGTGAGGGGCGCTCATGACCGATACCGTGCTTGCCAGATTGGCGGCGCTGAAAATGACGCCGACTCCGGACCTGAAGCAGCAATGGCGGGAACTCTTCGATAGCGAGCCGCCGCCCTACAATCGAAAATTCCTCGAAAGCCGGCTGGCCTACAGAATCCAGGAACTCACCTACGGTGGTCTGAAATCGGAAACCATCGCGCGGCTTGAAGCCCTGGGCGAGCAGCTCGATGGCGGGAATATCGTCACGCGGAGGACGCGCGTCGATAACCTCCCCATCGCGGGGACCAAGCTGATCCGCGAATGGCAGGGCGTGGAGCACTGCGTGACCGTGCGGGATCACGACTACGAGCATCAGGGTCGGCCGTACAAATCCCTCTCGTCAGTCGCCCGCGCCATAACCGGCACACGCTGGAACGGCTGGGTGTTCTTCGGCCTGAGGAACCAGCGGAGGCGGGCGTGACGCGCGCCAGCTTGGGTGAGAGCAGCGCTCGTCAGCAGGTGATCCTGAAGCGCCGCTGCGCCGTCTACACGCGCAAAAGCAGCGAGGAGGGGCTGGAGCAGGAGTTCAACTCGCTCGATGCACAGCGAGAGGCCTGCGAGGCCTATGTGGCTAGCCAAAGGGCCGAGGGCTGGATCCTCGTGCCCGACCGCTACGACGATGGCGGTGTCTCGGGGGGCACTCTGGAGCGGCCCGCCCTGAAGCGGCTCCTCGCCGACATCGAGGCGGGCAGAGTGGACGTCATAGTCGTCTACAAGATCGACCGGCTCTCCCGCTCCCTCATGGACTTCGCCAAGCTGGTCGAGGTGTTCGACCGGAAGAACGTGACCTTCGTATCTGTCACCCAGTCGTTCAACACCACCACCTCGATGGGACGGCTGACGCTGAACGTCCTGCTCTCTTTCGCCCAGTTCGAGCGCGAGGTGATCGGCGAGCGCATCAGGGACAAGTTCGCTGCGTCGCGAGCCAAGGGGATGTGGATGGGCGGCTGGGCGCCGCTTGGCTACGACATCAGGGACCGCAAGCTGGTCATCAACGAGGCTGAGGCCGCAAAGGTCCGGTGGATCTTCGAGCGGTTCGCGAAGTGCGGTTCAGCCACCACCGTGGTTCGGGAGCTGAACGCCACGGGCTTCGTCAACAAATACGGCCAGAAGCTGGACAAGGGCCGCATCTACAAGCTCCTCAACAACCGGGTCTATGTTGGCGATGCGGTCCACAAGGGTACGGCCTATCCTGGCGAGCACGAGGCGATCGTAACGAAGGCCCTCTGGGACAAGGTTCAAGCTATCTTCGCGGAGTCCTCACGCGTCCGAACAGGACGCACCCGAGCACAGACGCCGGCTCTCCTGAAGGGCCTGATCTTCGGTCCGACCGGCGCTGCCATGTCGCCGACCCATACCCGGCGGGGCCAGCGGCTCTACCGATACTATGTCAGCCAGACGATATTGAAGGAGGGACGGGGAGCCTGCCCCGTCGGAAGGGTTTCCGCGGCGGAAATCGAAGCTGCCGTGGTTGAACAGCTTCGGGTTCTCCTTTGCTCGCCGGAGATTGTGGTGGCGACCTGGCGGGCAGCCCGGCAGACGATCGCAGAGCTCTCCGAATCCGAGGTCAGAGAGGCTCTCGGGCAGTTCGACCCCCTCTGGGATGAGCTCTTTCCCGCGGAGCAGGCCCGTATAGTCCAGCTCCTCGTCGAGCGCGTCGATGTGGACGTCGATGGCCTGCAAATCCGGCTGCGCGCAGACGGCCTGGCTCACCTATACGAGGAACTCGCTGCCCCAGCCGAAACTCGGAGAGCCGCGTGAGCGGAGAAGTGCAGCTCTCTGCCGACGAGCGAACTGTCATCGTTCGCGTTCCACTGCGTGTTCGCAGGCGCGGCGGCAGAAAGCTGATGGTCGCAACGGGCCAAGCGCCAATCAGAGCCGCAAGGATCAAAACAGACGACACCATCCTAAAGGCGCTAGGGCGTGCCCATCGGTGGAAGCGGCTCTTGGAGTCTGGGGACTTTGCCTCGATCAGTGATTTGGCCCGAGCCGAGAGGATCAACCACTCCTACATTCGCCGCATCCTGCGCCTGACGCTCTTATCGCCAGAGATCACCGAAATGATCCTCGACGGCAGGCAGTCCAGGCATTTGCAGCTCGAAGACGTCTTGAAGCCGTTTCCCATCGAATGGACGCTGCAGTCAGATCGGTTTTGTTAGCAGGTTCTTCCACGAAAGCGGTTTCCGAGGCCTGGGACTGGGCGCGAAGCTTCCTTAAGCAACCAACCCGTCTCTTCTAAGGTGACGGCAGCCATTGACGCGCGGTGGTCTGGCAATCTCGACGGCGCGGGCCTTCCCCCCGACGTTGTGAAGACCCTCACGAAACTTCAATCAGCAGGCGGTCTGACAGACAACGATCTCCCGGAATTCATCGCTTGCCTCGATTTTACTGAAACCGGAGGAACATCCAGGTTCTCGGCGCGAGAGAGGGTGCTGGGCATCGTTGCCGGTCTACTTGGCGATGACGTTTTTTCCGAGGTCCGTGAGCTTCAGACGAACGTTCGGGAGCTCATGCTTCCCGAGCGTCATCGCGAAATCATCACTGAAAAAACCGTTCTGCTCTGGTTCGGACTCAGCGGACGGGACGGCCTGTTTCCGGCGGTTCCCGACATCAAGCCCGTCGCTAGGCCGATAGAGCGGACCGCGACTTCTCAAATAGCCAGCATTTTGAACGGAGGCGAACGACTCCTGCTGCTTCACGGCGAGGGGGGTTGTGGAAAGACTACCTTGATGCGGCAGATCCCCGATCACCTTCCTGCCGGATCCGTCTCGGTGTTTTTCGACTGCTATGGCGGAGGCCGTTACATTCATTCCGACGACAGGCGCCATTTGCCTGAGAACGCGTTCCTGCAGCTGGCGAACGAGCTGGCTCTCGGTCTGAAAATGCCGCTCTTCATTCCCCGCAATTTCAAGAACCCCGCGAACGTCAGAACCTTGCTTTCGAAGCTTCGCGCCGCGGGCGAGGCGATTCAGCAGATCGAGCCCGGCGGGCTCCTCCTGCTAGGAATCGACGCGGCCGACAATTCGGTAACGGCGGCCGCAGACGCAGACCCTCCCGATCCTTGTTTTGTGTTCGATCTGTTCGGCGCGAACTTGGCAGACTTGCCGGCGAACGTCCGGTTTGTGGTTTCGGCTAGGACCGCGCGCCGTGAATCCCTTCGTTTGCCGTCGGGAACAACCGAGGTCGTCTGTCCTCCGTTCACCGATGATGAGAGCAGGATTCACCTCGAGCGCACATTCCGTGACGTCGACGCTGACCTCGTTGAACAGTTTCATACCCTCTCGAACAAGAATCCCCGCGTCCAGGCGTACGCAATTGCCGTCTCGAAAGGAGAGAAGGCGCGCTTGCTCGATGCGTTGCTGCCGGGAGGAAAATCTCTCACAGACGTTCTGCGAGCCACGTTCGACTCGGCACTTCAGAAGCTTGGTCAGCGCGCGCTTTTCGACAAGCTTATAGCCTCCCTAGCCTACGCCCGCGGTCGACGATTGGATTGGAAACGTCCTCCCGCAAACGATCGTGCGTGATTTCTCCGCCATTACCCGGTGGTTGAAGGAGGGAGAAGCGCCTGTTCTGAAACTTCTTAGCTTGATGCAGCACACTCCTCGGGAACAGGCTGAGATTCTTCTCTCCGGGATCGCAGGGGCCGGAGACACATTGGGCAGCCGAACTCTCTTCGGGCTCGCAGAGCTGATTTCGCGCTCACTAGACGCTGAAGAAGCCGGCGGTCTCCTGAAATGGTATTCAGATCGGCTGCGGGAACGACTCCCCGCGGAGGATCAAAATCTTCTGCAGGTCGATGCCATCCCTGCGGACACGGCCGAGGCGGTCGGAAGATTCCTCTTCGCCCAAATGAGCGATATCGATACGCGGGTTAGATGGCGAGCAGCTCACGCGCTGCGCTGCCTCGCCCGCCTCAATTCTCTTCCAGCGATGGCGCAAACAGTCGCTCAGCTGGACCGTCAGCGGGACGATGTATTCCGCGATCCAACCGCCCCTTTCTATTTCCTCGCGGCGAGACTCTGGTTGGCGATCGCCCTCTACCGCATCAGCGCGGAGGCGCCCGCGGCTCTTCGTTTATGCAAGGAAGCCTTGCTCAACCTAGCGCTCGGACAATCTCTTCCTCATGTTGCAGCACGCGAATATGCGAAGCGCGCAATCTTGGAACTAGGGGCATCGCAAGAAGGCCTATTCACCGCTGCCGAGCTGAAAAAGGTAAGCGCCGTGAATAAGGCAGCAAAGGGATCGGTTACCAAACCGGACGCTTCCTACCGATCCTTCGACCGTTCCGGGAAAAGGGACACCCGGTTCAAGTTCGATGAAATGGATACACTTCCCCATTGGTATCGGGATCTTCTGAGGATTTTCCCCACGGTATCACCGGACAAAGTGCTGAAGATGGCCGAGCGCTGGATCCTTGACGTGTGGGGCGCGGATCCGGAGGCAAACTGGTGGGACAAGGAACCCCGCAAGTCGCGCTATGATGAGCGCCGTTACGGGTTGTGGTCTCACCGCCAAGGCGATCTGCCTACCGTCGAACCCTACGGCACGTATCTTGAATGGCATGCGATGCTTTGTGTTGCAGGCGAGCTCTTAAAAACCCACCCTACTGTCGAACCGGAATATGAGGACAGCTACGGCAGCCTCGCGTATTGGCTGAGCCGGTTCTTGCCCACCGAGCCGCCTCACTGGCTATTCGACATTCGGGTTCCGACACCCTTGGAACCGCGCCTTTGGCGTCAGGACAAGAAGAGCGACGCATCATGGCTAAAGAGTGCGAATCGGGAAGATTTCCTGAGCGAGGTTGTCGGCGAGCCCGCCGATGATGATTGGATTACCATCGACGCTTACTGCGACGCACGATTTCCAACCCGCGATGAAACGGTGAAGGTCAGCTCCGCCCTCGTCACTCCGGCAACCGCCCTCTCCCTAGTTCGTGCCCTTCAAACTGCCGACAACCCGTGGGATTTTGCGATCCCCGCGGAGGACAGCAATCACGAGATCGACGCGTCATCTTACAAGCTCGAAGGATGGATTTCGCACCCCGACGGAGATCTGCGCTTCGACGACAACGATCCCTTCCGCTACGATGTTTCGCGGATTCGCTCGAAGCCCGGGCAAGATGTTCTCCGCGTTCTCGAACTTGAACAGGCGCTTTGCAGGCCCACCGCATGGAATCTACAGAATTCACAGGAACCCGCTTTCATCTATGAGGCGTGGAGTGACGAGCCCGCGCCCCAGGAGGACTACCACGATCGAAATGCCAGGTCCGACGGGCATCGTTTGCGTATAAGAAAAGAGATACTCAAATCGTTTCTTGCAACGCGGAAGTTGAACCTGATAGTTGAGGTAAGTATCGACCGGAGACTGCGAAAGGAATACAGTCGTTCCTATGACCCGGATGCCAAAAGGAAAGCCCACGAAAAAATCTTCCTCGTCACGGCGGACGGAAGCATCGAAGACTCCAAAGGACGTATTGGGACTTGGCAAGCTTCTGGTAGCGGAACTCGATCTCGGACGGAGCACGGATACGCTCGGGCGATGGATGGCGCATCACATCGCCGAGCTGATAACGCAGGCGGAGTCAGCCAAAGACCAAAACGCAAGGCACGCTCTTGAATCGAGAGCTGCGGAAACGATCATGAAACTTTGGTCGCACCGATCGACCTACGACAATCGTCTCAATCCGCTTTTCGAGCTGAAGCCGATCATTCAGGTTTTGCAAACTCTTGATCCGGACAAGAACACGTGGGTCACGCACTTCGGCGACCAGGCCCGCAATCCTATCCGGCCGGTCTATGACACTTTCCGCAGACTGATCTTGTCTCTTCTCTTCAGGGAGCTGGATGCTGCCGGCAGGATGTCTGCCCGGATGGGCAGCGCCCAGTCCACCGCTCAGTTCCAGGAAGGGTCAGAGAAGGAGATTGTCGCTGCGGTCGGGATGTGGCTGACCGAGGCGCAGCTCAATTCGTCGTCCAAACCTTCAAAAGGACGCTCTCGCGGAGCGCGACAGAAGATAGATTTTTCGGAGATTGCGCGATCTATCGTCGGCGAAGCCCGGATTGCCCTTGACGAGTTAGTCGAGAGCCTTGCGCCGCATGCGATAAAAGGAAGCGTAGAGCGTAGAAAGTCCGACTTGTCCAAGCGAAAACCAAAGCGGGAGCTCAGGACGCAGAAAGGTGGTCACCGTGGTCGAGGCGGGCTGTAGTCGTGAGCGTATTTCAGACTGGGAAGATGATATCGTCCAACGCCACTACGAAACGCGTTTCGGTAGGAACTAGCGCGATTGGCGCTCTTGCTGTCGGACCGCCCGAGTTTCACCTCGGAAGAGCGAGATCACCGCAAAATGCCGCTCAAGCCGGCGCGTGCGATTTCAATGTCTTAGCGGCTTGCGACTCCGGACGCGGAGTCGCAAGCTT
>CAYTTC010000079.1:0-15337 GCA_964440525.1 uncultured Propylenella sp.
CGACCTCGACGCTTTTTCCGATCGCCAAGGACGTGAAGCTGCAGGTCGAGTTCAACCCGGTGACGGTCGCCGAATATCGGCTGATCGGCTACGAGAACCGGCTTCTGAACCGCGAGGACTTCAACAACGACCGCGTCGACGCCGGCGAAATCGGCTCCGGGCACACGGTGACCGCGATCTACGAGATCACGCCTGCGGGAAGCTCGGCTGAGCTGGTCGACGATCTTCGCTATCAGAGTGGCGCTGCGCCGGCGGTGGGTGATCGCGTAAGCGAGTATGCCTTCCTCAGGATCCGCTACAAGCTGCCGGATGAGGACACGAGCAAGTTGATCGAGACGCCCATTGGCGCGGGGAACGAGGTCGGCGCGGCGGGCGGAAGCGATATCGCGCGCGAGGCCCGTTTCGCGGCTTCGGTGGCGGCCTTCGGGCAGATCCTGCGCGGCGGGCGCTACACCGGCGACTTCGGGTATGACGACGTGATCGCGCTCGCCAACGCCAACAAGGGCGACGACGAGTTCGGCTATAGGAGCGAGTTCGTCAACCTCGTCCGCCTCGCCAAGTCCGCGGCATCGATGGAACGGCCGCAACCTTAGGTACGGCGCCGAGCAAGAGCAGCGGCCCAATTGATTGTAGTCATCGCCGGGCTTGACCCGGCGATCCATTCCGTGACGGTTTCACGTAGGAGAATCGCTACGGAATGGATGCCCGGATCATCCCCCGGTTAAACCGGGGGACCGGGCATGACGACAGGTGGGGAGCGAGGGTGAAGAAATCGGATTTCCGCCTAAATCGCGCTCATCTCGCCATCACGCTCGGCGTCATCGCCGTTGCGGCGCTCGTCCTTCTCCTCATGGGGCGCGAGCCGATCTGCAAGTGCGCGTACGTGAAGCTCTGGCATGGCGTGACCGTCAGCTCGGAGAACTCGCAGCACCTCTCCGACTGGTACTCGCCCTCGCACGTCATCCACGGCTTCATCTTCTTCGGGATTCTGTGGCTTTTCGCGCGGCGCTGGCCGGCCGGGATTCGGCTTGTCGCAGCAACGATCGTCGAGTCGGCCTGGGAGATCGTGGAAAACACCGAGTGGATCATCAACCGCTATCGCGAGGCGACGATCTCGCTCGACTATTACGGCGACAGCGTCATCAACTCGGCGTCCGACATCCTCTTCATGGTGCTCGGCTTTGTGCTCGCGTCAAAACTGCCGGTCTGGCTGACGATCGCGATCGCCATCGTGATGGAGCTCTTCGTCGGCTTCATGATCCGCGACAACCTCGCCCTCAATGTCATCATGCTGTTGTGGCCGCTCCAGGCGATCCGCGACTGGCAGGCGGGCGGCTGACGAGTGTCTTGCGATCGGCGCGGCTCCGCTCCATCTTGGCGGGGTGGAGGACTTGATGACGAAGCATGTTCCCGACATCGAAATTTTGGGGCCGGAGGACGCATCCGAGAAGGAGCGGCGCGTGCGCGCCCGCTTCTGGCCGACGGTCAAACGGGCGCTTCGGCACATCCCGTTCATCGAGGAGGTCGCGGCGGCCTACTACGCCATGCTCGACCCGACGACGCCGCTCGGCGCTCGCCTGACGCTTGTCGCGGCGCTCGCCTATTTCGTGGCGCCCTTCGACTTCGTCCCCGACTTCATCCTCGGGATCGGCTTCCTCGACGACGCCTCGGTGTTGATGGCGGCGCTCGGCGCCGTTCGCAGCTCCATCAAGGAAGAGCATCGTGTGGCGGCGCGGCAGGCGCTTGCCGAGAAGGCGGGCGCCGCTTGAACGCCCTTGGACGCCGCTCAGTCACAGTCTCGCCCAGATTTTTGGAAGTATTCCCCGCGGATCGCGCCGACAGTAGGGTGGGCGCGGTGCGTCGTTGACGTTTTGGTAACCAAAGCACGGAAATCTGCTGCCTCGCGATTGCCGGCCTCCGGCCGGCGCAGGATTCGGCGAGCACGAAGAGGAACCAGGATCGCGATCATGATCCATTTCAGACAGCTTATCGGGGTAGCCCTCGCGCTTTGCACTGCCGCAGGCGCGCTTGCGCAAGGTGCCGCGAAGCCGACGCTTATCGGCACCTTCAGCCAATGGACAATGTGGTCCTATACCGGCAGCTACCGCGGCAATGCGGAGGGCAAGGTCTGCTACATCTATTCCGAGCCGGACAAGATGCAGCCCACCAAGCTCGACCATGGACGCGTCAGCTTTTCGGTGACGTCGAGCCCGGCCGAGGGAATCCAGACGGAGGCGAATTTCGTCACCGGCTACGTGATGAAGGAGCAATCCTCCGTTACGGTGGAGATCGGCGACAGGAGCTTCACGATGTTCACCCAGGGCGACAGCGCCTGGTTGGTGAACAAGGAGGAGGAGCCGGCGCTGCTGGCCGCGATGCGAGACGGCAGCTCGATGGTGGTGAAAGCGGTTTCGCGGCGCGGCAACCCGACCACCTACAATTATTCGCTCTCCGGCGTGACCGCGGCGGCCGACAAAATGATCGCGGAGTGCAAGTAGCTTTCCACGGGCGCCGACCTTATCTGACACGGAATCGACGGACGGGCCGCCTCGGCGGTCCGTTTTCGTTATGGCGTCCCGACGTGATAGAAGAACTGCCATGAATACGATCGCTCCGATCGCCGCTGCGCAGGAATTCCCCACGGCGGCGCCCGAGAAGCTCTCGCTGATCGGGCTGTCGCGCTTGGGTCTTGCCGATGCGCTCCGCGGCATCAGCGTGCCGGAGGCGCAGCTTCGCATGCGCGCGAGCCAGCTCTGGCATTGGCTCTACTTCCGCGGCGCGACCGATTTCTCGGCGATGACGAATATGTCGAAAGCGCTCCGCGACGAGTTCGGCGAGCGCTTCACGCTGGCGCGGCCCGAGATCGTCGCCGAGCAGGTTTCCGTCGATGGGACGCGGAAATGGCTGCTGCGCTTTCCTGCCCGCGGCGCCGGCCGGCCGGTCGAGGTGGAGACCGTCTATATCCCGGAGGAGGGACGCGGCACGCTCTGCGTCTCCAGCCAGGTCGGCTGCACGCTCGCCTGCACCTTCTGCCATACCGGTACGCAGCGCCTCGTGCGCAACCTGACGGCCGAGGAGATCGTGGCGCAGATTCTTGTGGCACGCGAAAAACTTGGCGATTTCCCCGACGCGGAAACGCCGCAAGGCGCGGTCGTGCCGAGCGAGGGACGGCTCGTTTCTAACGTCGTTATGATGGGGATGGGCGAGCCGCTTTACAATTTCGACAACGTGAAGGAAGCGCTGCTGATCGCTGCCGACGGCGACGGCATCGCGCTTTCCAGGCGGCGGATCACGCTCTCCACCTCCGGCATCGCCCCGATGATCCCGCGCGCCGGCGCCGAGATCGGCACCATGCTCGCTATCTCGCTCCACGCCGTCCGCGACGAGCTTCGCGACGAGCTCGTGCCGATCAACAGGAAGTGGCCGATCGCGGAATTGATGGAAGCCTGCCGCGCCTATCCGGGCCTCTCGAATGCGAGGCGGATCACCTTCGAATATGTGATGCTGAAGGGGGTGAACGACTCGCTTCCCGAAGCGCGGGAGCTGGTGCGATTGCTCTCCGGCATTCCTGCAAAAATCAATCTCATCCCGTTCAACCCCTGGCCGGGCGCGCCCTACGAGTGCTCCGACTGGGAGCGGATCGAGTCGTTTGCCGAAGTCGTCAACCGCGCCGGTTATGCCTCGCCGATCCGCACCCCGCGCGGCCGCGACATTTTCGCCGCCTGCGGGCAATTGAAGAGCGCCAGTGAGAGGATGCGGAAGAGCGAGCGCGAAATGACGGGGATTGCCCCTCTCCCAGAGGGAGAGGGTGCCCGCGAAGCGGGCGGGTGAGGGGCTGCGACGTCTATCGTCCTGCTCACCGTCGGCGTCGCATCCCCTCATCCGTCCCCCGGTTAAACCGGGGGATCGCAGCCACCTTCTCCCTATGGGAGAAGGTCTCGCGCTCCTCCTGATCCGTCCCGCTCAACCTCTGTCGATCGCCGTGGCGATCTTGAAGAGCTTAATCAGCGTGTTCCAGTTCCGCGCCGTACCGACGACGCCGAGCTGTTTTTCGAGCGGCGCGTTGGTGAGCTTGGAGCGGCCGATACCGTTCGGATAGGTGAGGTAGACGTTCTCACCTTTGATCTCGATTTTTTCCGGGCCGGCATAGGCCTCGGCGACACGCGCTTTAGCGCCGGCCTTGGGCTTTTTCGCCAGCGTCATCACGAGGAGATGGCTCGGGTCGGACTTCGCCATGTCGGGAAACGGATTCTTGTGGAGGATCGTCTTTAGCTCGGAAACGCTGCGGATCACGATCGCCGGGCGAAACCCAAATTCCTTCTCGACGGCATCCTCGATCGTCTTCGTGAGTTTTCCGCGCTCTTTCTCCTTTGTGGCGAAGATGACGTTGCCGCTGTTCAGCAGTGTCTTCACGGGCGCGTACCAAGCTCTTCGAAGAGTGCCTTCAGCGTGGCCATCTTGATCGTCTTGTTGCCGCCGACATTGATGCCGCGGAGGAAGGCGATGTAGACGGGCATCCTCCTAGTGCCGGAAGTGCCGCATGTCGGTAAAAACCATGGCGAGGCCCTTTTCGTCGGCGGCGGCAATCACTTCGTTGTCCCGGAGAGAACCTCCCGGCTGGATCACCGCGGTCGCGCCGGCTTCGGCCGCGGCCAAAAGCCCGTCGGCGAAGGGGAAGAAGGCGTCGGAGGCGACGACCGAGTTTTCGGTCAGCGGTTTTTCGAGCCCTGCGGCCTTGGCGGCGTCGGCTGCCTTGTGGGCGGCGATCCTTGCCGCGTCGACGCGGCTCATCTGACCCGCGCCGATTCCGACGGTCGCGCCATCCCGCACATAGACGATGGCGTTCGACTTCACGTGCTTGGCCACGCGGAAGGCGAACAAGAGGTCGTGCATCTCGCCTTCCGTTGGCGCGCGGCGCGTGACGACGCGGCATTCGGCGCGGGTAACGAGCCCGGCGTCGCGCTCCTGCACCAGCAGGCCGCCGGCCACGCTCTTTACCCTTAGATGCTTCGCGCCGGGATCGGCCATCCCGCCGGTGAGGAGCAGACGGAGATTAGGTTTCTTGGCGAAGATTTCGAGCGCCGCCGCGTCGGCGTCAGGCGCCACCACCACTTCGGTGAAGATGCGGGTGATCGCCGTGGCCGCCGCCGCGTCGAGCGGCCGGTTCGCCGCCACGATGCCGCCATAGGCGGAGACGGGGTCGCAGAGGAGCGCCTTCGCGTAAGCGTCGGCGAGATCATTGCCGACCGCCGCGCCACAGGGATTGGCGTGCTTGACGATGACCACCAACGGCTGTTCCGGGGGCAAGTCGGAGACGAGCTCGAAAGCCGCGTCGGCGTCGTTGAGGTTGTTGAAGGAGAGCTCTTTTCCCTGCACCTGCCGCGCCGTCGCGACGTTCGGCGGCGGCTCCTCCGTCAGGTAGAGCGCGGCCGGCTGATGCGGATTTTCGCCGTAGCGCAGGCGCTCGCGGAGTTTTCCCGCGACGACCAGCCGCTCGGGAAAATCGTCACCCACCTCGCGCCCGTACCAGGCGGCGATCGTTGCGTCGTAGGCGGCGGTCCGGGCGAACGCCTTTGCGGCGAGGCGGGCGCGAAGCGCGCGCGGCGCGCCGCCCTCCTGCAACGCGGCGATGATGGCGCCGTAGTCGCTGGGGTCGGTCACCACCGCTACCCAGGCGGCGTTCTTGGCGGCGCCGCGGATCATTGCGGGCCCTCCGATGTCGATGTTCTCGATCGCCTCCGCGGCGTCGGCGCCGCGCGCAATCGTCGCTTCGAAGGGATAGAGGTTCGAGACGAGGCAATCGATGCCCGCGATGCCAAAACTCTGCATGGCTGCCTGATGCGCCGGGTCGTCGCGGATCGCGAGCAGGCCGCCGTGGATGCGCGGATGCAGCGTCTTCACCCGGCCGTCCATCATCTCCGGCATGCCGGTGAGGGCGCCGATGTCGGTCACCGCGAGGCCGGCTTCGACGAGCGTTTTCGCGGTGCCGCCGGTCGAGAGAATCTCGACCCCATGCTCGGCAAAAGCGCGGGCGAGCTCCACCACGCCGGATTTGTCGTAGACGGATATGAGCGCGCGCTTGATGTCGAGAAGCACGGGACCGGCGGTCTCCGCAGCGGACATGAGCGAGGCCTTCCAGAAGCCACGGCGATTGTCGCACGGGGCGAGACGACAAATCCTTTACTGTCGTCATCCCATGGCTTGACCATGGGATCCATTCCGTAACGCGCCGGCCATTCGCGACCGCTGCGGAATGGATTGCCGGGCGATCCCCCGGTTAAACCGGGGGACGGCAATGACGACAAGTGCTGAGGATGGCGACTAGCACGCTGTTCGGGCGCCGGGAAGGATCAGGAGATCAGCGTCAGCCGCCACTTCACCGGAACTTCCGAGCGGGCATTGCTGGAGAGCACGATCTGATGCGTCGGGCGGCTGCCGAAAACGTCGGAGAGGTGCACGCTCTCTTCGAGCTCGACCGGCCCATTCGCCTCGAACCGCCACACGCCCCCGTCCGGCAGGCGGAGGTCGAGCGCCGTGCGCCGGTCCGTCGCATGGACGACGACGGCGTGATGCAGGTGAAAGCGGACGGCGAAGGAAAGGTCGGGCTGCGACGGCACGCCGGTGAAGCGGTCCATGCCCTCCAGCAGCCGGCCGTCGGCCGCGAGCCGAAAACTCCGCTCGTGCATTAGCCCGAAGCGGCGGGCATAGCCGTCGTGGCTCGTCTGCAGGACGGTGGAATTGTCGCCCGGATTGTGGCGTCGGGCCGCGACCGCCCGAGGGCCGGATACGATCTGGGCGTTGACGGAGGGGCCTGAAAAGCCGCTGGAGGATTCCTCGTTCAGGATAGCGGTCGAATGGGCGGCGGTGCGGCGGGCGGCGCGGCGAAGGTGGTGGTGACGCGAAGCGGGCGCGCCGCAATTGATGATGAGGCGTTGCGTGCCGCGCGAGAACTCGAAGGAGAGCGTTCCCGCATGCGCCTCGCTCGAATAGGCGAGGGGGGGTGGCCCGCCGGTGTCGACTAGGAGGAGGGTGTCGCCGCCCTCGACGCGCTCGTAGCCGGAATAGTCGGCGCTGGAGGCGGGCGCCCCCAACGTCTCGTCATAGGAGATGACGGTCGCGACCAGCCCACCCGCGGAGGCGGCGACGCCGTTGAAATGGGCGAACGCTCCGTCGCCGTGCCGGAAGAAGCGCAGCATCGGCATCATCCGGTCGATCGAATGCATCAGCGTTTCGGAGGGCACGAGGCCGCGCGCGATCAGCGCCTGCCTGAGCGGCAGAAGATCGACGAGGATCTCGACAAGGGCGGCCGAATTGCGGGACACATGGCCGCCGTCGGGAAGGATCTGCGCCTGCAGCTCTGCGTCGATCCGGTCAAGGCCGGTGCGGGCGAGGCGCTCCTGCTGCGAGAGCGAGAGGCCGATAAGCGCGATGGCGATTGCCGCGTGGACTCGCGGCAGGCCGGGCTCGCTCGAGCTGATCGCCGAGCGCAGAACGCTGGCGTGCCGGAGCAGCGAGCGGACGAAATCGCGGTAGAGGTCGTGGTCGGCGTCATGCAGGATGAGCGGCGATTGCGCGAGAAAGGAGAGCGCGCGGCGCGACGTGACGTCGGCGTCCCAGACCGTCTCGCCGCCCGGCCGGCGGTGGAGCGCCAGCCAGTCCTCGACGATGGCGCGCGCGTTGGAACGCGCAAGCGGCGTGTCGGCAGCGCGGAGATGCCGGAGCCAGCCGAAGGAATGCAGCTCGCGCAGCCAGTCCTCGGAGGGCGGGCCGACATCGAAGGGAGACTCGCCGGCGGCCTCCACGACGTGGCCGGCAAAAGCGAAGCGCCCGCCATAGATCTCGGTAGCGATGGTCGGATCGGCGGTCCGGAGATCCGGGGGGGCGATGAGGAGTTTCGAGCGCCCGCCCCCCGACGCCCTGAAGCGTCCGATCGGCCCGGAAACCGCGCCTAGCCGCAGTCGCCGGGTGAGCCGTCCGGCCCGATGCAGGACAAGCCGCAGCTGGTCGACCGGAGCGATCGCTGACATGGGTAGCGGGTAACCCTGTTCGATGTCATTGGCAAGCGAAGCGCCCCGGCGAATGGGAGCCTCAGCGGCGGCGGAACCGCGCCGCGAAGAAGCCGTCCATGCCCTGCATCACCGGCTCCTCGCCGAAGCCATGACACGGGAGCGTGCGGAGCGCGCCTGCGGGCGTAAGCAGATGTACCAGGCCGGCGATCTCGGCCGAGTCGATAGGTTGCAGGGTGAAGTCGGAGTGGCGCGCCAAAAACGGCGCGAGCTGCGCTTCGCCCTCTTCCGGCTCGAGCGAGCAGGTGCAATAGACCAACAGCCCGCCCGGCTTCACCAGTGCGGCGGCGCGATCGAGCATCCGCGACTGCAATCCAGCAAGTGTGGCGATGTCCTTCGGCTCCTTCAGCCACGGAATGTCGGGATGGCGGCGGATGGTGCCGGTCGCCGAGCAGGGCGCATCGAGAAGCACGGCATCGAAGTTTTGCCCCGGCTGCCATTTCAAGATGTCGGCGGCTTCGAGCCGCGCCTCGAGATTGAGGCGGCGAAGATTCTCCGCAACCCGCTTCAGCCGGCTTTCCGAAATATCCACGGCGGTGACGCTCGCGCCGGCGGCTGCGAGCGCGGCCGACTTGCCGCCCGGCGCAGCGCAGAGATCGGCAACGCTCTTGCCTCGCACATTGCCAAGGAGTTGCACCGGCAAAGAAGCCGCGGCGTCCTGCACCCACCAGGCGCCTTCGTCGAAGCCGTGCAGGTCCGGAATGCGGTGCGCTCCAATGAGCCGGATCGAGCCGGTCGGAAGGAGCACGCCGCCGAGACGCTCGGCCCAGAGCGCGGCATCGCGCTTCACTGAGAGGTCGAGTCCGGGCGGTTCGAGATGCGCCGCGGCGATCTTTTCGGCGGTCGCCTCGCCGTAGGCGGCGCTCCAGCGCTCGAAGAGCCAGGCCGGCGTATTCACCTGGCCGGCATCCGGCCGTGGAGGATTCTCCAGGCGTTGGCGGACGAGCTGTCGCAGCGCGCCGTTGACGAGACCTCGTGCGCGGCCGGTGCGTTTGTCGCCGCCCGCCTGGGCGACGGCGAGGTTGACGGCGGCGTGGTCGGGGACGTCGAGAAAGAGAATCTGCGCAGCCGCGACGTGCAGGATCAGGGCGAGCGCGCGGGAATTCTCCGGCAGCGGCTTGTCTAGTACCCGCGCGAGCGCCGCCTCGATCTCGCCGCGTCGGCGGAGCGCCACACCGATGATGGCGCGGACGAGGGAGCGGTCACGCTGGTCGAGCTCGAGAAAATGCGGATTCCCGTGTCGTTCATCGAGAATGGAGTCGAGTGGCACGTGGTGCTCGATCACCTGGCGGAGAATCGACGTCGCGGTCAGGCGCACGGCGAGACCGGGCAGCAAAGCCTCGGCGCTGCTTGCTCTGGCTGATCCCGCCTTCGGACTCACCCCCAAGGGCCGCGCCTGACGCCTGCGCGAGACCACGGGCCGGGCGCGCCAGACACAGCAGACGCGGCGAGTGTGGGCGCGCTCGCCGGCGCCTCGCCTCCGCCGAGGCTGGAGGCGCGCGCCAGATCATAGAGCGCGGCGATGCGGTTTTCGGTCGCCGGATGGGTGGAGAAGAGATTGTCCATGCGTTCGCCGGTCAGCGGGTTGACGATGAAGAGCGGCGCGGTGGCGGGATTGCGCTCGGCCGTGATCATCGGCACGCGGCCGGCGGCGCGCGCGATCTTGCCAAGCGCGGAGGCGAGCCAGAGCGGATTGCCGGCGATCGCGGCGCCGTCGCGGTCGGCGGAATATTCGCGCGTGCGGCTGATTGCCATCTGGATCAGCATGGCGGCGATCGGCGCGGTGATCGCGGCAACGAGCACGCCGACGATGCCGAGCGGATTGTTGTTGCGGTTGCCGCCGAAGAAGAAGGCGAAGTTCGCAAGCATCGCAATGGCGCCGGCGATCGTCGCGGCGATCGTCATGGTCAGCGTGTCGCGGTTCTTCACATGCGCCAGCTCGTGCGCCATGACGCCGGCGATTTCCTCGCGCGACAATTGCTGCAAGAGGCCGGTCGTCGCCGCCAGCGCAGCGTTTTCCGGGTTGCGGCCGGTGGCAAAAGCGTTCGGCTGCGGATTGTCGATCAGATACAGCTTTGGCATCGGCAGGCGAGCGCGTTCCGTCAGCCCTTCGACGATGGCGTAGAACTCGGGCGCCTCGCGCCGATCGACCTCGCGCGCCCGGTGCATGCGGAGCACGAGCTTGTCGGCGTTCCAGTAGCTGAAGAGGTTCATCCCCGCCGCCAGCAGAAACGCGATTGATGCGCCGCCCGATCCGCCGATCAGATAGCCGACGCCCATGAACAGCGCCGTCAGCGTCGCCAGCAGCATCGTGGTCTTCAGGGCATTCATTTCAAACACACCTCGTCGGAGCCGGTTCGATCCGGCCCCGCGAGGTCATATGATGCGGACGAGGAAGGCGTTCAACGGCGGAGACAGACGATTGACCGTCGCCGCTCGTTACCTGTCGATCACGGTCACCATGTCGTCCAGCGCGTAGTCTCCAGGGTCCGAGAGCCGGGCGTAGATTCGTGCCGTATGCTGACCGGCGGCCGCTACTTGATAGAGGAACTGGCGCGAGACCGACGTGAAGGTTCCGCCGTTGCTGTCGACAGCGGAACAGAACGCGAGGTCCGGGCCGACATTTCCGATGGCCGCATTGCCGTCGACGGTCGCCTTGATGCTGACCCAGGTGCCACGCGTCGCGTCTACGACGCATTCCGCGTTGTAGGTGATCCTGATCAGCGCCGGCCCCGTGGTGTTGAAGGTGATGATCGGTGAACCGTTTTGCTTGATCGGGACCGGAACCTCAGCTGTGCTGTTGCTCGTAAATGCGATGGATCGCTGCGCCCAGGTAATGAGGTCGGCGGAGGCCGTCGAGCTGCCGAGAGCGATGGCCAAAGCCGTTGCGCCGGCGCGGGCGGTGATGGAACGCTGCATGTGCTTCTCCCCTTTTACCGGTGTATGATTTCATCACGATTGCGAGATCGTTTTCCCGATGCGATTCTTTTCGCCCCTGGAGTTCGCCTGTCATGAGCGGCGTGCCGCAACCTGAGACCAGTGACGAGGCCGTGGACCGCCGCTTCCACGCGGCCGCCGCGCGCGCCAAGGCCGAGGCCCAGGCCCGCCGGACGGCAGCCGACCTTACTCTCGCGAAGGAGCAGTTCCCAAAGGAATTGAACGGCCGCGGCGCGCCGGAGCCTGCCCGCTATGGGGACTGGGAGGTCAAGGGGATCGCCAGCGACTTTTAGCCGGCGAAGAAGCGCGAGGGATCGTCGGCTAAGCGCATTCGAGGCTGATGCGCTGCTTCAGCTTGGCGCGGTTGTCGAGGGCGACCTCGTCGAAGCGCTGGCGCATCTCGCTCTGGTTGGCGGCGGCGAGCACATACTGCTTCCGGGCGAGCGGCGCGTCGGACATGACGCGCTGAGCGCAGGCGACGAAGTCGCGCTTTTCGGCCGCGCTCAGGCTGTCGAGAAATTCCACCCCGCGGATGCTGTTCAGCATGCGGCCGACAGCGGTGCTGAACTGCCGGTCGATCGCGCCGCCACCGGCGGCAGAGGCGGGGTCGGCGGCGACGGCGACGAGAACGGCAAAACCGACAAGGGCGTTGCGGCTGAAAATCATCACTCTCTTCCCATTTGCGAACGTTGGAGAATTCGCCTCCATTTGGGGCGAATTATAGCCGACTCGGCCGAGCGATCCAGTTAACCAGAATGGCGGCGTGATCAAGCGGCTTTGGCTAATGTGAACGGGGTCATGTCGACAAGACAGCGAACAGGAGCCGCTTTAACCAATCCTTAACCATACGATTGCAGCCTGCTCGGGAGCCGCACACGGCTTATTCTTCAAGCCAGTCGGGGCGAGGCTCGGCCCTGGAACAGGAGCAGGCACCCTATGAGCGACGGCGAGCGGATGATCGTGGACTTGCTCACTCACATCAACAGGCAGCTTGAACAGATTGCCCGGAGCGAGCGTCCCGGTGAGAAGGAACAGGGGCCGATCGAGACCATGCCGCAGCTGGACTTGTCGCAGCCGATCTTGCGCGAATGGAGTTGATGCCATACGGCCCCCCAAACCGCTTCAGCCTTGCTCCGGCCGCCTAATCATCTCGCTATCTCACATGCCGGCCGGTCGAATTCCGAACGGGCCGAGCGAATCGCCGAGCAAGGGCGCTAGAGAATATAATCCTAGCCTAACCCATTGTTCTGCCGTATGGTTCGGCATGGCGGCGATTCTCAGGATTGCGGCGTGCCTGGCTAGCGCGGTCGCTTGCTCGACAAGCGGGCGCGCTGCGGAAATCCTCCCCGGCCCCTATCCGGCCGAGGTGGAGCGCGTCGTCGACGGCGACACGATCGGCGCCCGCGTCGCGATCTGGCTCAATCAGGATCTCTCCGTCCTCGTCCGCATCCGCGGCATCGACGCGCCCGAGCTTCGTGGCCGATGCGCGGGCGAGCGAAAACAGGCGCGCGAGGCGATGCTGGCGCTCGAGCGGCTGGCGTCGGGCGGCAGGGTCGTGCTGACCGAGATCGAAGGCGACAAGTTTTTCGGGCGCGTCCTCGCCGACGTGACGACATCCGCGGGAGAGGATGTCGGCGCGGCACTCGTGGCAAGCGGCCATGCGCGGACCTATGACGGCGGCGCGAGGCAAGCCTGGTGCGAGGCCGAAAGGCTAGGAAGCGCCGAGGGCGGGCGGGATCTCGCGAGCCTTTCTGCGCCGGAGTGAGCGCCTCCGTGCGTCAGCCGAAGGTGAACACGCGAAGAGGCAAGGCGGAAATCGCCGGGGAGGTGCCGCCCGTGAGATTGCAGACCTTCACAGTCACCCGGTTGGCCGCGGGAACCATGACACCGTAGATGAGCATCCCCGACGGCACGCTGCGTTTCAGCGATACGACCACAGCCTCTCCGAGGCTCGCTCCCGCCACCACTACGGGGAAATCTTTGCAGCGGCCGTTCGCGACCGCCCCGGCGGCGAGGCTTATCGCCGAGTTGCCATTAGCGCCCTTCAGGTCGGCGCCGGTCAGCGCCCCGTTCACCACGTTGTTCGATCCGATCGAGTTCAGTCCGAGCTTCGTACGCGTGACGGCGAAATCGGCGAGATCGACGGTCTGGACGTCGCCATCGACGATATCCGTACTAAAGATCGTATTGGCTGCGCGAACGGCCGGCCCTAGCGCGACAATGAGCGCGATGCACGCGACGACCAGGGCAGGCGACGGCGTCTTCAGGTTTGTCACGTTGATTTCCCTCGGCTCGAAGGATGCGGAGCAGAGCACTTGGGAGGACGAGGTTCAACCAACTATTGAAAGCGGCAAGCCAGCGGGGACCTCGACCGCGCTGCCTGCTTTGTGCCAATCGTGGCTCGGGAAGAACGGGCTACTCATATGCTTGCGACACAGGACACGCCGACCATCGGCGCTGAAGAAATCCGCCGGGCGGCGGCGCTGATCCGCGCGCATGTGCGGCGGACGCCGGTCATCGAGGTTTTGGGCAGTGATTTCGGGCTTGCGCCAAAAGAAGTCGTCTTCAAGCTCGAGCTCTTGCAGCATGCCGGCTCGTTCAAGCCGCGCGGCGCGTTCACCAATCTTTTGTCGCGCGCCGTGCCGGCGGCGGGCGTCGTCGCGGCGTCGGGCGGCAATCACGGCGCGGCGGTCGCCTATGCCGCGATGCAGCTCGGCCACAAGGCGACGATCTTCGTGCCGGGCGTTGCCTCCTCCGCAAAACTTGCGCGCATCCGCTCCTACGGCGCCGACCTTGTCGTCGTCGGCGAGCGCTATGTGGAGGCGCTCGCCGCGAGCGACGATTTTTCGGCCAAGACGGGCGCGCTCCCCGTGCACGCCTACGACCAGGCCGAGACAATCATCGGCCAGGGCACGCTCGGCCTGGAGCTCGAAGAGCAGGCGCCGGACATCGATACGCTCCTCGTCGCGGTCGGCGGTGGCGGGCTGATCGGTGGCGTCGCGGCCTGGTATCGGAAGCGGGTCAAGATCGTGGGCGTCGAGCCGGAGTTGGCGCCGACGCTGTTCATGGCGCTTGCGGCCGGAAAACCGGTCGACGCACCGGCCGGCGGCATCGCCGCCGATTCGCTCGCGCCAAAGCGGGTCGGCTCGCTCATGTTCCCGATTGCCGAGGCGCATGTCGATCACGTGACGCTGGTCGAGGATGCGGCGATCGAGGAGGCGCAGCGTGTCCTCTGGGACAAGCTCAGGATCGCAACGGAGCCGGGCGGGGCGGCGGCCTTCGCCGCGCTTCTCTCGGGGCGCTACCGAGCGGAAGCGGACGAGCGGGTCGGCATCATTCTCTGCGGCGGGAATACAGGCGCTGTGGATTTTGGCGGATAAAGCCGCCGCTGGGCGGGGGATTCGGGAGTGGTGAAGGCCAGTCGGTAGGCAATGAACCTATTTGCTGGAGACGAACGCGCGCGGCAGCCTGATCCTGCGTGCAGGGAATACGGGCGCGGTCGGCTTCGGCGCATGCGGTGTCGCGTGGCGGTCGTCAGATGCGGTTATTGCGGCGAGCACGGCGCGGCCGCGCGGCGAAAGCCGAAAACCGATCTCAAGGCTCTCGGTCAGGCCGAGATCCTTCAGTTTTCGCACGTCGCGCTTGAAGGCGAGGATGTCGCGGCGCTGGCTCGCGGCAAGGTCGGGGGCGCGGCGGGCCGGATATTTGTCGATGAGCCTCAGAATCGTCGTGGTCCAGGCGCCGTGCTCGCTCGTCTGATCGAGGCGATTGAGGGCGGCGATGGCGCCCTTCATCTCCGCCTTGGTGAGCCTGCCGTCCTCTCGGAGCGCGATGCGCGGGTCGGCGCCGCGGAGATGAAACGCGATCCTGTAAAGATCGCCGCCCGGATGCTTGGCGAGCTCTTTCAGCAGCGCCGCGCGCGAGGGATAGCCGGCGCGCTTCACGTCAGCCTCGGCGATCCTGGCGAGCGCAATCTTGTCGACCGCGTCGATCGCGAGGATGCCGGCGGCGGTCATCAGCGCGCCACCGACCTTCACGCTTGGCTTCCGCCAACGGCGAAACGCGACCGTCACACGTTTGGCGGCGATCGCATCGATGATGTCCTTCTTGAAGAGCATCCCGACGCCCTCAGACCTGCTTGTTCTGCCGGTTGTCGACGAGATTATCGACAACCGTCGGGTCGGCGAGTGTGGAGGTGTCGCCGAGATTGCCGAAATCGTCCTCGGCGATTTTTCGCAGGATGCGCCGCATGATTTTTCCCGAGCGCGTCTTCGGCAGGCCGGGGGCGAACTGGATCAGATCGGGCGAGGCGATCGGGCCGATCTCGGAGCGCA
>CAYTTC010000080.1:0-14949 GCA_964440525.1 uncultured Propylenella sp.
ATGACCCACCTCCGGTTCCATCAAAACACCCAACTCGGTGTCTTCGGAACCGGCAACAGCCCACATCGCGCGTTGTCCGGTCGAGGTCGGCCGCTTCGATGTCGTTGTGTCATACGAGGATATCAGCGCTTTCATCCCTGAGTTCAACGTTACGTGAGCGCGTGCGGGCGCGCCAAATTTCAAACTGAGACACTGCCCGACCGTGACCGGGATGTCGGTCACGATCCGAAATGATGTAACCTCCAGCGAGCAGGGAGGGCCTCGCCGTGCTGAAGAGTTTCGTGGCTGCGTTCGCGTTGATGCTTATAATTGCTGGCGGCCAATTTGGTGAACGTGGGAAGGCTTTCGCAGAAGACTTTAGTCAGGTCTATGTCCGTGCGTTCATCGCAGCCAGCGAGAACCTCAGTGATCAACAAGAGGCCGTTGTAGCTGAAATGGACAAATTCACTGCGTCGTTGGAAGAGATGGTCAGGAGAGAAATCATAAAGTCCGTCTATGACTGTCTCCCCGAGCTTAGGATCGTGTGCTTTGACGCGATAAGGAACGCGCAGACCAGCAGTGCTGAGGAAGGGGTCATCCAAGAGTGGGGAGAGTGGTGGGACGCTACTGATGATGCAGGGAAGCGTGAGATGGTAGCAGGTCTATTCTCAGAAGCGGTAAGCAGGGGGTTCAATCTCTTATCGAATGAGGAACTGAGCGCTGCCGCTCTGCTTCCTCCATGAGCCGAGGTGTGGCTGGAATAGGTCGTTCGGGACCACGTCAACAAGAACTTCCCTGGCGGGCGGGAGACCTAAATTCCGTTCGTCGCGAAAGGAGGGACGTATGCGCGTTGCCCTGAACGGTTTTTTGCTCCTTTTGTCCACGCCGACGCTTGCTGCCGATTCCCCGCTGTCCTTGAGCGGGGTCTATGGCACCGAAAACGCCTGCGAACTCTTTACTACCGGCGGCCTCGAATCTGTCTATTCCCTCAACGGAGAAGGCGTTGATTACCTGCTGGTCAGCCAAGCCCTCGTGCTCGGGCAGGAGTGGGAATGCAGGCCGCAGAGCGCGGATGGAACGCAGGTGTCGATGACCTGCTACGCAGGGGGAGACGAAGGGTTTCCAGTCCTTGCAACCATTCACGAAGATGCCGCCAATGGCACGCTCGCCTACTCTGACGAAGATGCCGGAGCAAGAACCCTGAACCGCTGCAATTGATGCGCCCAAAGCCCATCCTCCAACGCTTCAGACTCTGCCCTCCGGAGTGTGGTACTCAGGCAGGGCATGACCGCTCGTTTACTTGCGCCTTATCTGCGTCGAAAGCGGTCGCGAACCTCCTATGTTCCGACTTCCATCACCGTCGTTCGTCGTTTCCCTGCTTGCGCTGCTGATCGCCCTCGGCGGTGCGGGCTATTCGGCCACCGGCGGCAACTTCATCCTTGGAAAGTTTAACAGCGCCACGACGCAGACAAAGCTGGTGACGCCGCTCGCCGGCGCCGCACTTCGCGTCGACAACACCAGCGCTGCGGCGAATGCGACCGGGATCACCATCCTCACCAATGCATCGCGGCCGCCGTTGGTGGTCACCTCCTCGACCAAGGTAGCCAACCTCAACGCCGACAAGCTCGACGGGATCGACAATCCCTTAATCCCCATGCGCCAATTCTTCAGCGGAGATTTCCCAAATTTTCCGGTTCGCGAAAGCCCGGATTACCGGCTTCTTCTCCGATGACGTTCTGAGTGGGGAAATCTCCGGCTAGCGATCCCTCGCCTCACCATAGTCGCCGAGATTTGGTGGCCCAAATCCAGCGAGACCTTTGACATCATCCAAGAGAAGCCACCCGCGTGCGTTATTCGCACAGGTCAACTGCAGCCACTCGCTTTTCGAGACGGTGACCTGGGGAGATGGGTCATCGATCTCGGAGGCCTGGATCAGATCCAGATCCGCTTGATACTCGTGACCTTCGAACTGCATTAAGAAAACGCCTTCGCCGATGTAGTAGAGGAAGCGCCAGCGATCCTCTCGTTTAAACTCGATGTCAAAGCTGCGACTGTCATGCGCCCGGAATAGGTGGGCCTTGACCTCCTGCTTGACTCGGTAGTCTTCTGTCTTCGTGAAAGTCAAAAAGGATAGATGGTCCCGCTCGACACGTTCAGTATTCCAGGGATGAAAGGTCGCCCCACGCGTCAGAATGCATTCCACAGACCGCGGCGCCTCAATCTCCGGGGCGTCTCGAATCCGGATCGACTGGTCGCTTTCCAGTGTGAATCCGTTCGGATACTCGCCTCCCCAAGATTCGGCTCTGAACCATGTCGCGTCATATGCGCATGCCATCGAATTCAAGCCGAGCGTCGCAAGGGTCAGGCCCGCGAGCATCGCGAAAGCGGTAAGAACCGCAGGGCGAACCATTAGGGGCTCCCGTGGACTCGTTTTCGTGGCCGTGGTGCCTCTGTCGGGTGCCGGCCAGTCGAGAAGAACGTGTCCACGGTCATCCTAGCGCGTTCTCGCGGGGAAGAACACGCTCCAGCGCGGTCGGTAGTGTCTCAGTTTGAAATTCCGCCCCCGTTGACGCGGGTGTCGCGCGCCTGCCACCGCTCCTATATGCTTAGCGCAAGCGATGGACCAAGGCGGAGCCGCCATGCCGAAAATGTGCCAATTCGTGGACGCCGTAACCAGAATCGTTGTTTACGTGAATCCTGCAACGGTTCGTCTTGTTTCGCCCAATCCCACCAATGGCACAGACATCATCTTCGGCGACGGCCACGCTATCACGGTGGCCGAGCAAGCTGAGAATGTCGTGAAGAACTTGGATGCGGCGAACTGATGCCCCGAGGCCCTAAAGGCGAGAAACGCCTCGCCGACGTGATCGGCAACGCCGTCCACGTCATGCGGATCGCAGAGTGCATCGGCGCACGCAAGCAGCGGATCGAAGGCGATCCCGATTGGGCGCACGTCAGCACGTCCTATTCTGTGCGGAACAACCTCAATATCAGGATGCACTCGTGTCGGATGACACGGCCGACAAACGCGTTCTCAAAGAAGGTCGCAAACCACGCGCACGCGATGGCGCTTCACTTTCTCTATTACAATTTTGTGCGGGTTTGTAAGACGCTTTGCATGTCGCCCGCGAGGGCGGCGGGCGTCACAAAGCGCCTCTGGGAAATGAGCGACGTGGTAGAAATGTTAGAGGCATGGGAAGCTTGTGAGGATCGGGCTGCGAAGCGCTGAGGCAAAAACAGGTGTCAATCGATGGGTATGGGTCATGGGTGATGAGGATCACGTTTTAGGCCGTACAGCGCCGGTTCCCGCATCGCCCAGCGTTGCTGTCCTGAGTCGCGTCCCGAACCCGCACCCTGATAGCGATTATCTTGTCCGATTCACCTGCCCCGAGTTCACGTCGCTTTGCCCGATCACAGGTCAGCCGGATTTCGCGCACCTAGTGGTCGACTACCTGCCTGACCAGTGGCTGGTCGAATCGAAATCGCTGAAACTGTTCCTGTTCTCGTTTCGCAATCACAGCGCGTTTCACGAAGATTGCACTGTGTTTATCGGAAAGAAGTTTGTCGGTACGCTTGCGCCAAAATGGCTCCGCATTGGAGGATACTGGTATCCGCGCGGTGGGATTCCGATCGATGTGTTTTGGCAGACGGGCTCAGCACCGAGAGACATCTGGATTCCAGAGCAAGGCGTGCCGACCTACCGTGGAAGAGGTTAGGCTCGGCAACGCTACAATCAAACTGGCCCACTACCAACTGACCGCGCCTCAATTTTTCGGAGCCGGAGCGCAGCAATCATTCCCAGCCTGGATGGGGGGGCACGGCACCGATCCGTAGGAGCAGAAGACACAGCAATCCCCTGGAAGCGGTCGAAGCGCGGAACGGCAGCCTTTGCAGTCATAAAAGAACAAGCACGCATCCGCCGGCATCCGTTCCGCCGCCTGATGGCCGCAGTCCGGACACGTGATGGTCGATTCCTCGATTTGCAGGCTTCCTGCGGACGAGCGCATAGATGACTATGCCGATGCAGATCGCGAGAGCTGGTAGCAGCACGTAGTCGACATAGCCGGTCGCAGCCGATAAGCCGACCACGCTCAGGAGTACGACCAAGATCGGCGTGAAACAGCAAAGCGCCGCAGTGATCGCGCCGACTATACCCGCGAAAAGCAAGCGCCTTTGGGTCATGCCGCTACACCAGCTTCGCGATGGTCCGCTGCTCTGAATCGCCTCAAGCGCAACCATCGTCTTGAACTCGGCCGTGAACCGCCCAGGCGTCTCCTAGGAGGATCAACCTTGGTCGTTACTATCGCATTCACCTTAAACGGCTGTCTCAGCACCGGGGACCAACCCTGATCTGTTTATAATACCATCTCGGTGGCCCACCAATCTGCCCAGCGTCTTCAAGCATCGATACTTCTCGCTTTGTTCCCACAGGCAGCGGTGTTAGCGTCATTTCTGCGATTTCGAGGCTCACCCCTCACGACCTGAGGAGCGGGGAAAAATGGCCTGGCGCATACTTCTCTTGGTTAGCGCAATGGCATTGGCTGTGGGGGGCGCGCCGGCTGCTGCTGGTCCGTTGCATGATGCGGCGCGGAGCGGCGATCTCGACGCAATCGTCCGGCTGCTCGACGCGGGCGGAAGTCTTGAAGACCGCGACGCGACCAAGGAGACGCCGCTCCTCGCGGCTTCGCTCGCCGGCAACACCGAAATTGTGGCCGAGCTCATCAAGCGCGACGCTGATGTCATGGCCCGCAATGATCGTGGGTTGACGCCGCTCCACGCCGCCGCCTTCGCCGGCGATTTGGAAGCGGTGCAGTTGCTTTTGGAGACGGGTGGGGCGGTCAACGACGGGGAAAACAAATTCGAAGTTACGCCCCTGATCGTGGCGGCCGAGGAGAACCGCGTCGACATCGTCCAGTTCCTTATCGACCACGGCGCCGAACTGGAGATTCAGGAACGCCATCGTTACACGGCCCTGACGCGTGCTGGCTTCAAGGCGCACTGGGATGTGGTTCAGGTTCTGCTTAAGAGCGGCGCAGAATGCCAGCCGGCTGACGTCGCCGGAAAGGCATGGAATACGGAATGCAACAAGCGACTGGCCGAACTGCGGCAATGAGAATCTGCGGATCGGCCTGAAGGGACACCCAATGAATAGGCACATCTGGCGACATTTCCGCGTGCGTTTCCCTTTTGCTTTCATTGCCACGGGTATCGTTGCGGGCTTGCCCGCAACGATCGCTGAAGCCGGTGAGGTCAACACTGGCTACTTCGGCAGCGTGGCGATCGAGGGTTATGACACTGTCGCCTACTTCACTGAGGGCAAGGCGACCAAAGGCTCGGAGCAATTCTCCTACGACTGGCTCGGCGCGTCTTGGCACTTCGCCAGCGACGAGCATCGCAAGCTGTTCGCTGCCAGCCCGATTGCCTATGCGCCGCAGTATGGAGGGCTTTGCTCCGAGGGCGTCGTCTACAACGAGATCACCGTGAACATCGAGCCGGAAGCTTGGCAGATCATTGACGGCAAGCTTTACCTAACGGCCGGGGCGCAATTCGACGAAGGCTATGGGGAGGAACGCCGGCCGCAGGCTGATGAGAATTGGGGGGAGGTCCACGACCTTCTCACTCAATAGCGTGATTAGCTGAAGGCAGTGCTCGTCAGGCTCGGGCTCCTTTCATTCCTGGAGTGAGAAGTACCTGAGGCCGTCTGGAAAAACGTACACATATTCTTCGTTACCAGCCGTTGGGCTGGCGCCTTTGCTCCTGTAGATATTGCCGCAAAGCCAAGCGCTTCGGCGATACCCGTCGAAGCGCATGCAGACTTCTTCGCCGTCGATGCGGACTTCGCCCGTCAGAAATGTGTTTGTGCTGCGATAAGCGACGCGATTTTCGTGATCGATCTGCAGCATGAATGGGGCATTCTTTTCGTCGCGGACGGGAGAGTTGCCGGACCACGTTCGGGCCGTGACCAGATTCTTCAAATCCGTGCCGGTGACCCGATCTTCCGGATGACCCTGGAAGCCGAACGGCCAGTCGGGCATGCCGGCAGCCTTCAACAGCTCCATATGGCGGGTAAGATCCTCCTCTCGCATGTAGGATTCGTAGGCGAGACGGTACGACGCGAGATTCACGAATGACAAATGCGGAAAGGCAGCGATTTCGCCGCGTGCCATGTCGAGTTGTCCGCGCGCGGCATAAGTAGCAGCAAGGTATTCGCGCATCGTCTGCGCAGCGGGCCAGACTGCTTTGACAGCCTCGAGCTCTTTGGCGGCACGGTCATTGTCGCCGACAAGGTAGAAGACGATGCCGGCGAGCAGCCGAAATCCGGGCGGTGCGGCAGGATTGAGTTGCACGGCCTGCTCTATCGCCGTCACCGCGTCCTCATGCTGCCCCGAATAGGCGAGGACGATCCCGAGATTGGCGCGAGCTTCGGCATCGTTTGGATTGAGGCTGATCGCCCTGCGGGCGGATTGGATGGCATCCTCGTAGCGCCCATCCGTTAGCTGTAAGATCGCTAGGACCGTATAGGCTCTGGCATTGTTCGGATCGATTTCAAGCGCCCGGCTTGCCTCGTCATAAGCCTGCTTCCGCGCCATTGCGGCGGGCATCACCGTGTCCCAGGAATCGAGCCGCCAGACCTCCGCGGCAAGCCGCGCATAGCCGGCGTGCGCGTCTGCGAAATTCGGATCGATCTTGATCGCCTTGGTGTAGAGGGCGAGGGTACGAACAAATGTTTCTGCATCGTTGTTGTAATAGCCTTCCGCCTCGGCCCTCAAATAGTAGTCGTAGGCTTGCAAGTTTGAGGTCGGGACTCGGGCTATGTGCTGTTGTTCTAAATCGGTCAACTCTACTGCGAGCGCCGAAACAATTTGTGCAATCACGTCGTCCTGCAGCGCGAAGATGTCAGCGATTTCGCGGTCGTATTGTTCAGCCCAAAGCTGCTGTCCGCTTTCCGCCTCGACAAGGTCGGCGCTGATGCGCAGACGCGTGCCCGCTTTCCTCACGCTGCCTTCCAGGACATAGCGAACGCCGAAGTCGTGCGCCACATCGCGCGGCTGCACGGTTTTGCCCCGATAGCCCTGCATCGAGCCGCGGGAAATGACGAAAAGCTGAGAGATGCTGGAAAGCTGCGTCGTCAGATCCTCGGTGAGCCCATCGGCGAAGTATTGCTGCTCCGGGTCGTTCGAGATGTTGGCGAACGGCAGCACGGCGATCGACCGCTTGTCCGGCACCAACGGCTTCGCCGCCTCCGGCTGAGCCGTATCCCGAAACGGATTCCACCCGGCCCAATAAGACGCACCGCCGGCAATCGCGAGAACGGCGACGATGGCAAGCGGAAGGGCGGCCCGCCTCCAGAGCAACGCACGCGCCTTCTTCTTCGCGGCGGGCTTTGGCGCTTTCGTTCCGTCGAGCCGAATACGATAGACCCGGAGCGGGCGGGCGATGTTCTTCACCTCCACTTCGCCCATGTCGTCGAAGGTCAGCGGAAGGCGATTCTGGACTTGGCCGCGCACGTCGCGGTGGACGCAGATTCCGCCGGGATCGGCGAGCCCCTCCAGCCGCGCCGCGACGTTCACGCCGTCGCCGAAAATATCGCCATCATCGATGATGATGTCGCCGACATTGATGCCGATGCGAAAGCGGATCAGGCTGTCTTCAGCTTCGCCGGTGTTTCGCTCGGCCATCGAACGCTGGATTTCGACGGCGCATTCGACCGCCGAGACCACGCTGGCGAACTCGGCGAGCAGGCCGTCGCCGGTGGTCTTGACGATATTTCCGCGATGCGCGGCGATCTTCGGCCTGACGACCTCGCCGAGATGCGCCTTCAAGCGCGCCAGCGTGCCGGCCTCATCCACCTCCATCATCCGGCTGTAGCCGGCAACGTCGGCGGCAAGGATAGCGGCTAGTCGCCGTTCCACGTCCTTCACCGGCATCGGTGCGGCCCTCGCTGCCCCGTGCCTAGCACCTTTTGGGTTTTCTGCCGACCAGAAGGCATCAAGTGGTTGCGGCGGAGACCCCGGAGAATCCTTGTCTCACTATGATCTCAGTGGGGCTGTGGCGCGGAAAATATCCCTTAGCCACTCGCTAACGTGGACATGGTGTGAAAATCGCTTTTCTTCGCAAGTTGACCCATCTCGGACATTCTGGAGGGTTCCATGTCATCGCGAAGAGGCGCATCAACCTCCTCGCCGCAGGGGGCCCCTCCTGCGTATGGCTAGCCCTCTTCGAGTCCGGCGAGCCGCAGCCCTTCGAGGATCGCCGCCATCCGATCCGGATGTTTGTCGGGCTGTCCGGCCTTGATGCTCGCGATCGTGACGCCCGGCGCAAGAGCACGGAACTTTGCCAGCCAGCGCCGCGCATCGTCCAAGCGGCCGAGCTGCGCGTTCGCCGCGATCAGCATCCAGTAGGTACCGTCATAGTTGGGATTGACCGCCAGCGACTGCTCGGCTGCTTTCAGCGCTTCCTCATAGTTGCCCAGCGCCATGTATGCGTGCGCAATCGCAGACATCGGCAAGTGCGCTGTCGGGTCGCCCGGGCTCATGAGGATCGCGCGACGACTATGGGCTATAGATTCCTCCAAATTCCCACAGTGGATTTTGGCGATCCCCGCCCAGATCAGCACTGTCTGATTGTTCGGGTTCGCCTCGACGGCGTTGGCGACGATCTGCATGCCGCGGTCGTAGTCCCGCCCAATGTTCACAAGAGTGTTGCCACATAACGCAAGTACCGCCGCATCGCCCTGGGCATTGGCAAGGGCGCGGCGCGCAAGGTCGAGACAGATCGTACGGTCGTCGATGGTGAGCATCGGCCACCCCATCGCGATGCGGAATCCAAGCGCCCAGGAGGCATTGGTAAGGAAAGGAGCGTAGTTCGGCTCAAGTGCAATCGCCTGCATCATCTGCGCATAAGCCTCGGCATTGTCCTCGGGCCGGGCCGCGTACATCTTCGACAGCGCCCTCAGATAGAGATCATAGGCATCGAGGTTTTCCGGGCGTTTCCGGCGCGATCGTTCGATTTCGGCCAACCGGATCTGCGGTTCAATGACCACGACCACACTCTCGGTAATCCGGTCCTGTACGTCGAAGATGTCCTCAACGGCGCCGTCGAACCTGTCGGCCCAGAGGTGCGCTCCCGAGGTCCCATCGACAAGTTGCGCCGTTATCCGCAGCCGCTGACCGGCGCGCCGCACGCTGCCCTCCAGCACGTAGCGGACCCCGAGTTCCTTG
Organism: uncultured Propylenella sp.; assembly: GCA_964440525.1. GTDB lineage: Bacteria > Pseudomonadota > Alphaproteobacteria > Rhizobiales > Afifellaceae > DASWJZ01. The sequence continues at coordinate 9,201 of CAYTTC010000080.1, forward strand.
GCCACCTGCCGCACATCGATGGAGCGGCCCTTGAAGACGAAGCTCGAATTGCGGGCGATCACTGCGAAGGACTTGAAGCGGCTGAGCGCCGTGATGATGTCCTCGACGACACCGTCGGCAAAATAGTCCTGCTCGGCGTCGCCACTCATGTTCTGGAAAGGCAGCACCGCAATCGCCGGCTTGTCGGGAAGACCCGGCGTGGAACGCGACGAGGAGGGCTGCTTCGCGTTCTCCGGCCGCAGACGATAGGCACGGATCGGCCGCGCGATGTTCTTCAGCACTTGCTCGCCCAAGTCATCGAACGCTACACTCGTCTTGCCGGCGGCGTCCTCCTGCACGCGCTGCGAAACGCAGATGCCGCCGGGATCGGCGAGCCCCTCCAGCCGCGCCGCGATGTTCACGCCGTCGCCGAAGATGTCGCTGTCTTCGATGATAATGTCGCCGACGTTGATTCCGATTCGAAAGCGGATTTGGTTGTCTTCAGGGTCGCCGGCGTTCCGCTCAGCCATCGAGCGCTGGATTTCGACGGCGCATTCGACCGCCGCGACGACGCTGGCGAACTCGGCGAGCAGGCCGTCGCCGGTCGTCTTGACGATGTTTCCGCGATGCGCCTCGATCTTGGGCCTGACGACCTCGGCGAGGTGTGCCTTCAGGCGCCCCAGCGTGCCGGCCTCGTCCACCTCCATCATCCGGCTGTAGCCGGCCACGTCGGCGGCAAGGATAGCGGCTAGTCGCCGTTCCACTTCCTTCCCCGGCATCGTTGCGGCCCTCGCTTCATCCTGCCTAGCATTTTTCCGGCCCGCTGCCGATCAGTGCCATGGGCGTCGCGAGCGCCGCTCGTTTGCTGACCGCGATGGCGTGGAGCCGTTGCGGTCGAACGGCACTTGGCTCTTTTCCTATTGATTTTTGGGTTTCTTTGAGCCCCTTTTTCTTCGAACTTACAGCGGCGTTCCGAATGAACTCGGATCAATTGGTCGGGGCTTTCGTATTTCCGGAGGTCTGGCGTGATCTCGCACTCTTTCGAAGGCTTCTTGGCGCGCTTCGAGACTATGGCGTCAATGCCCTCCTGACGGAAAGCGACAGGTACGACGAGGCAGCTATCGGCGCCGTGCATGATGTTGGTCTTCGATTTTATGCCGGCATTTCCTGTTTTTCCGACCATGCAACAAACTTCAGCCAGCTCGTCGAGCGGCCGGAACTGTGGCCAGTTCTTGAGACTGGTGAGCCGCGACCGCAAATGGAGTGGTATGTCGGTATCACTCCAACAGATCGCCGGCAGCAGCGACAGGTTCTCTCAACGATACATACGGTCGCGGCAACTTACCCAGTTGATGGCCTCTTCTTGGACTTCGTGCGTTGGCCGGTGCACTGGGAGGTCGAACTTCGCCCCGACCGTCCGCGCCCGCCCGATTCGGGTTTCGACCCCGGCACCTTGACCATCTTCGAGCATGCAACCGGTGTCCGACTGCCGCCCGACTCGGTTCCCGTCAGGACCCGGGCAGGCTGGATCAGGGAGCGGTATCTGCGGGAATGGGTGGAGTTCAAATGCAAAGTTGTGAGTGACTTCGTGGGCGAGGCGCGTACGCTCTTCAAGAACGTAAGACAGGATGCGCAACTAGGACTTTTCATTGTTCCGGACGTTGATGGACGGACGGAAGCGCTCACCGGACAACGTTTGCGCGATCTCGCTCCCTTGGCGGATTTGATCTCTCCGATGCTCTACCACAACATCCTTCTCCGACCGCCAAGTTGGATCGGCGAAGCACTTCCTGCGATTGTCCAAGTGGCCGGTCGGAAGACATTGCCGGTTGTGCAAGTTGATTCCAATCGTGATCCCGGACTGGCCGCCGATTGGGGTCCTCCAATGTCGGTCGAAGACTGGAAGGAAACACTTGCAAAAGTGAAAGACCGAACAGACCTCGCCGGCGTAGTCGTTTTCCCCGGAACCAGCCTCATCGGCAATGGGAGGGGCGAATTGCTACGGGCAGTTGTCGGTTAGCGAGATATCGACTCACGAGGGCAAGATGCCAGACGCTGTGCTTCGAGCAGAAGCCATCAACAAGAGTTTTGGCGCTGTCATCGCGTTACACGACGTCTCGATGGCTCTTGGTTCCGGAGAGATCACCGGACTCGTCGGCGACAACGGCGCAGGGAAATCCACTTTGGTAAAGATCATCAGCGGCGTGCTTCGCCCTGATGCTGGCGCCCTTGACTTCGACGGAGCGCGCGTTGACTTCGCCTCGCCGGCTGAGGCGCGCGCCAGCGGAATCGAGACCGTTTATCAGGATCTTGCACTCGTCGGAAACATGACGGTCTGGGCAAATGTCTATCTCGGCCGCGAATTGACCCAGGGTCCAAAGTTCATGCACGTGCTCGACAAACGTACCATGTCGTCGAACACGCGACAGATGTTGAAACAGTTCGCAGTGAACGTGCCGCCGATCGACGGGTCTGTTGAAACACTATCCGGTGGACAGCGACAAATTGTGGCAATCGCTCGTGCAGGCGCCTGGGGGTCGAAACTCATTGTCATGGACGAGCCCACCGCCGCGCTGGGTGTCGCGGAAACGAGGGCAGTGGAGGAGGTCATCCTCGGCCTGCGGAAGCGAGGACTCAGCGTGCTCGTGATCAGCCACAACCTCGATCAGATTTTCCGGATCACAGACCGTATCTGGGTGTTGCGCCGGGGGCGGATGATCGGCCAGCGCGAGACAAGAGAGACTCGACCAGATGAGATTGTCAGTATGATCACCGGCGCCGCGGCGCTGAATCAGGGCGGCTGATGACCGCGACGGTACAGGCAGCCGGGACCGCCGCCGCTAACATCGCGCGACGTCACGGCATTCTCCTCGTTTTTCTGGTGCTCGTCGGTTTCATGTTTGCAACGAAATCGACCTTCGGGACCTACCAAAACATCATCAATGTTCTTCAGCAGAATTCCATCATCGGCATCATCGCCTGCGGAATGACGTTCGCGATCATTCTGGGCGGCTTTGATCTGTCCGTAGGCTCGGTTACCGCCCTGTCCAGCGTCGTTGGTGCAACGCTGATGATAGACGCGGGAGCGTACGGCATCCCCATCGGGATCGCGGGCGCGCTGCTCGCCTGTCTTCTCGTCGGAGTAACCAATGGTTGGCTGATCGCGTATCTCGGAGTGAACCCGTTTGTCGCAACGCTTGGCACGATGACCGTGGTGCGCGGTCTAATCTATGTCTACACCAATGCCTCGCCCCGCTTCGGAGTGCCTTATTCCTTCACCACAGTCGGATTGGGATACATCGCGGGCATCCCGATACCGGCAATCATCTTTGCAATCGTTGCCCTTCTGCTCGGTTTCGTGCTGCACCGGACGCGTTTCGGCCACTACGTCTATGCCGTCGGTGGGAATGTGGTTGCCACTTCCGAGATGGGGGTGAACGCCCGCGGCGTACGCTTCGCAGTCTATGTGTTGGTTTCGGGATGTGCTGCACTGTCGGGCATTATCCTGATCGGTCAGACCGCAAGCGCCACCCCCCAGGCAGCTCTCGGCTACGAGCTCACCGCTATTGCCGCCGTGATTGTTGGCGGAGCATCTCTCGGAGGGGGGCGCGGCCGCATCTCAGGTACGATCATTGGGGTGTTTTTGTTAGGCGTTGTAGCCAACGCGCTGAACCTCTTCGGGGTCTCTCCGTTCTGGCAGCCGGTCGCGACCGGGCTGATCCTCATCGTTGCCGTGGCTTTCGACGGATATTCGAGGCGCGGTGTGTTTGCGCACGGGAGATGAGGGCATTGCCAGCGCGCCGTTGACCACGGCCGGTTGCCGGCCGAAAGATAGAACGGCACGATGGTCGGGGGCACAAGCGGACGGTCCCCGCCCCAGCAGAGATAAGCGGTCCGCGGGAGGAAACGGTCATGGCTCTAGGCGGTTCTCTTAGGGATGAAAACAGGCGAGGGAAGGAGGTCAATCGGCGCGGCCTCCTCAGAGGGATGGCAGCGTTCGGCCTGCTGGTTTCCGCATTTCCGGGGTTGCCTTCGACCGCGGCGGCGGCGGACCTTAGCTGCCTTCCCGTCGTCAGAATGGCAGCAATTCCGGACACGCCGCCGGCCAACAAGAGGATCGGTGTGAGTGTTGCCTATCTGAAGGTGCCCTTCTACGCGAACTTCAAGACCGGCCTGGAGGATGGAGCGAAGCAGTTCGGCTTCACATACGATCTTGTCGACGGGAACAGCGGCGACGTGGCAACTGAGCTGGCGAACCTGCAGAATTTCATCGCCCAGAAGTATGATCTCATCATCCTGGTGCCCTCGGGCGATGGGATCATCCCTGGGATCAAGCTCGTGAACGATGCCGGAATCCCGATCATCGAGGCAAACAACAAAGCGGGGTTCGGCCGGTCGGAAGTGAATGTCGAGACCTATGTCGGCGCGGATGACGTCGACTTCGGTCGGCTGCAGGGGGAACTCCTCAATCAAGCCTTCAACGGCCAGAACGCGAAGGTCGCCTATGTCATGGGTTTCGCGGGCAGTCCCGCACAGGTTTTGCGGGCCAAGGGATGGGACGAATTCCGGGCGAAGAATTCACAATATGAAGAAGTCGCAAGAGTGACTGACGATTTCGACGGCGCCAAAGCCCTCGCGGTGGTTCAGGATCTCCTCAGCCGATTCCCCAAGGGAGAGCTCGACGCGATCGTGATGCAGGGGCCAGAGGGCGCGGCCGCCGTTGATTTCGCCGCCAGGAATGGTCGGGACGAGATCAAGTTCATCGCCGGTGATTACCCCGCGGACATCCGGCAACTGATCCACGACGGCAAGATCTTCGGCACCGTCGACCAGGATCCGTACCCGCAGGCGTATGAAGCGATGCACATGGCGTATCTGTTTCTCAACGGCAAGGAAGCCGAAGTTCCGAAGCCGTACTTCCTGCCGCTGCCCCTGGTCACGAAGGAGAACGCAGAAGCGACTCCGCCGGCGTGGGGCTGCTAGGCCCAAATCGACGCTGCCTGTCCCCGGCGGGAGAGCGCCGGGGACAGGCTGACGGACGAGGCGGTGGGTGGAGGGTCCTCAGACGGCCGCCGCCAACGCTTCGATGCAGTCCATCGGCGCGTGCATGAGATCCCACGAAATGATGGTCCCGGCGGCCCGGGCTTCGCGTCCGGCGCGGACCATGTCGTTCACCAAAGCCGGGGTGATTTCGATGACGCCCGGGTGGTTGATGAGCTCAAGGCCGAAATAGATGGGAACCGGGTGCATTGAGCGCACGGCTTTGGCGATTTCGGACGTCATGATCGAAAGCGGAACCGCGGACGCCCGGGTCACTCTGAGCGTGTCCGAGTCAAAGCCCGGCACATGGCGCGACGCCCATTCGGAGATAGTCTCTTCTCCGAGACCAAACATCCGTGCGACGCCTTCCACGAGCGCCGGAATCTCGAGCCGGAGCCCAGCCGGCCCCATGGCGACACGGTAGGTCATGGGCTTGGCCCAGATGCAATAGCTCGACAAGGCCTCGTAGTCCTGGCCAACTAGCAAGCCCAGGCTGGGCGAAAAGAGATCGAGGGAAGTCTTCCGGCCGAGATTTGAAGCCTCGTGATGCGCCTCGGCTATCAGGTTGGTGATGCTGTTTTGCCGGAAGCGAAGCAAGCCTGAGAGAAGCGGGTTCGCGGCGCCAAGCTCATCGAGCCAGGAATTCGCGTTGCCGCCCCCGCTAGGGGCTTCGCTTGGAACCAGCCATCCTTCCATGCTCCGCGCCACAGCATCGAGGTCCAAGCCGGTC
>CAYTTC010000081.1:0-14604 GCA_964440525.1 uncultured Propylenella sp.
CGTCCGGCCAATGGTCGAATGTTCTTGCCTCGTAGGCCTTTTGAACCGCCCCGCGCGCAGATTAAGGCAACTACCTTCATATTGCCCGCATCAAGTCGCCGATACTGCTGTCCGCAGCTTCACAACCGAGGCGGCATTCGCCGAAGAGTTGCGAGCTGCTTCGACGACTTGGAGCACGGCGAGTCCATCCTCACCTGAAACCATCGGCGCGCTGCCGGAACTAATGCATTGCAGAAACTCCCGCCATTCAGCTCGATAGCTGTCGTCCCTCTCGTCGTGATGCGCGAAAAGCGTGCTCCATTCACTCGCACCCTGTTCGAGTAGGTCGACAGATCCTATCACGCCATTCCATCGCAATGTTCCCGTTTCACCAATGACCGCGCAGCTTCGCGTTGTATCGTGACGAATGAAATCCATGTTCAATGACGCCAGGACTTGCCGTCCCGTTGCTCCTTTGGCAAATGCCAGAGTCAGATGCGCTGTGTCATCTACATCGATCGCGAGGTCACTCTGCTTCCGCTGAATTGCGCTCACCCACTCTACGTCGCCAAACAACCACCTGAGATAATCGATCTCGTGGCTCAACTCCAACAGTACGCCGCCACCAAGTCTGGTGTTTGCGGATACGGCTTGCCGATAGTCAGCTTGCGGCCGCCATGCGGCTAAGAACTGACCCACCTCGGCGCGAACCGACAAAACCCGCCCGCAAATCTCATCTTCAACGAGGTCCCGTAATCGCTGCAGCGACGGGGAGAAGCGCAGGTTGTAGCCGATCATCAGGACGAGGCTCTGCTCTCGACAAACGCGAATCAATGTGGATACACCGGCGGTCGTATTAGAAATGGGTTTTTCGAGGAGAAGGTGCACGCCGGCGTCAGCAAGCGGCGCGGCAATCTCCAGGTGAAGATTCGAGGGATTCGCGACAACGGCGGCCTGTGGCCGAAATTGAAGCGCTTCCGCGAGGGTCGTCACGCAATGATCAATTCCAGCCGGGAGCCCGTCCTCGCAGCTCCGATGCCTCAGCGCCATGATTTGCGCTTTTGGAACCAGCTCTCGAACGATCCGCGCGTGACGCGTACCGATACTCCCAAGACCAACGATCAGCACGCGGTCAAGCAATTCAGTTTTCCAGGAAGCTCTTCAGCACTTTGAGTCCTGTTTCACCGCTCTTCTCTGGGTGGAACTGGCAACCAAAAATATTCTCGCGACCGACAGCGGCGGAAATTCGGATGCCGCCGTAAAGACAGTCCGCGATTCGGTGACCAGCATTAGACGGATCCGCCATGAAAGAGTGGACGAAGTAGACGGATTCGCCTGGCGTGTCGTCCTGTAGCGGCGTTCCCTTCCAGCACTCGCGGCCTAGAGCGAGGACAAGAGCGTTCCAGCCTATGTGCGGAATCTTATGTTGGTGGCCATCGACCGTAACCGTCGGCACCGGGATGACACGACCTGGGATCAGCCCAAGTCCTGCAGTGGCGCCAAACTCTTCACTTTCGTCGAGCAACATCTGCATTCCGAGACAGATCCCCAACAACGGGGTGCCGCGAGCCGCGACGTCCCGCACGACGTCATCAAGTCCGTGACGTTTTAGCTCGGCCATTCCGTCGCCAAACGCCCCGACGCCGGGCAGAACGACTTTGGGCGCTGAAAGAATGACCTGCGGATCAGCAGTAACTGCGACTACAGCTCGGCAGCGCTCCAACCCGCGCTGAACGCTGAGCAAATTGCCCATTCCGTAATCGATAACTGCGACATCAGGCGTACTCATAGTTTCTCACCTCGATGCCCGCATTTTGCGCCGCTCGACGAATGTCGTCTATGCTTGCGCGGCCATAGTGTAAGATGTCGGCCATTGCGACGGCGTCCGCCTCGCCGTGTTGAACGACATCAACGAGATCCTCAGGCTTTCCCATTCCACCGCTGGCGATCACCGGAACGGGGACTTGAGAGGTAACGGCTCGGACGAGCGCGATATCGAACCCCTTTCGCGTCCCTTCACGATCGACTGAGGTCAACAAAATCTCCCCGGCTCCCAGCTCAACCCCTCGCTTCGCCCATTCGACGACATCGAGCCCAGTGCGCTCACGGCCGTTGTCAGTGTACGCTTCCCATTGATTGGAGCCGATCTGTTTCGCCTCAACCGACAATACCACGCACTGGCTGCCAAACCGTTTGGCGACGTCACTAATCAACGTAGGGTTCTTCACGGCAGCCGTATTAACCGCAACCTTGTCCGCACCGCAACGGAGCAGCTCCTTGGCGTCGGCCACTGACCGTATACCGCCACCGACCGTCATCGGAATGAAGACGTCTTGTGCGGCGCTTCGGACGATGTCGCCAAGGCTATTACGACCGTACAAGCTCGCCACAATGTCCATATAGATCAGTTCATCAGCCCCCTGCTGGTAGTAACGCAGAGCGTGTTCGTTCGGGGATCCAATAACTCTCAGCCCTTCGAGGTGGATTCCCTTTATCAGATTGGGCCCTTTAATATCGAGGCGGGCGATAAGGCGGGTCTTTCTCATCGCGCTGAAGAGACCGGCTCCTCGTGCCATACGGCATGACGCAACTTCCATCCGCCGTCTTCATTGACCCAAAGGTGAGGTGACCGAAACTGATCGGTCAGTAGCCGAAAGTATTCCCGGTCCATTTCCGGTCGCTCGAACATGCTGCTGGCTTTCGGAAACTCCTCCGCCGGCACACTCAAGTATCTGAAGATTTCGTCGGCAAAGCGTTCGGGGAACTCGTGATCGAAGCGTCGGACAAGGGCCATACCCTCGTCTCGATTGATATCGCCTGATCGGATTTCCTGGGCAGCATCGTAGCTAGCGCGTCCTAGGCCGAACTTGACTCCCGTTGTGTAGTAATGAAAATCGTCAATGCGATCATCGATACTATTGTACTTGCTGTATGTTCCCGGCGTCCGCTCCGGCGAAGCTTGGAAGCCTCCGTGCTCAACCGCGTAGTAGTAGCACGCTTGCGGGTGCCATCTGAGGTAATAACCGAGGTAATGCACCTCCACCTTCTTTTCAGACAGTTGGCCCGGGTCTGCGGGCAGGTACGGCTGCAAGTCGTTCTGGTCGATCCCAAACCGTGTCTTGAGATCCGCGACCGACACGCCACCGAGAAAAATCTTGGATTGGTCGTCGGTCGAAAAATAGGCCCAGTCCCGTTGGGCGCTGTCCGCATCACCGCTAGGGTTGCCGTACTCGGCTTCGTTCTCGCCATAAAACACGAGCGGGATATTGAACAGGAGGGCCATTTTCGGTGCTAGGGACTTCTGCCCGAACATGAACGCCTGGAACGGGTGGAACAACAATTCAGTCGACAAGCGCGTCAAGAGTCGATGGACGCGGCCGTTGGGCGTCATCAGATAATTGTCGTGTCCCGCATGGATCCAAGACTGGAAGTTTTTCCAGCCCCAGTCGGTGTACACGTGAGGCGCCCAGGTCACGGTCAATGGGTGCATCCCGTATCTTGTCTTCAGAATGTGCGACGCGTAAAAGCTGTCCTTCCCTCCCGATCCTGGAACGATGCAGTCGTATCCCCCGTCATTCTTTCTGTGCTTATCGCACAGTTCCCGCAATTGTCGTTCGCGAGCCGCCCAATCAATGACGTCTCGCTTTCGCTCGGCGTACGTGCACGCATCACACATTCCCTCCTCGTCGAAGCGAATGGTTACCTTCCTAGTCTCTCTCGTGTGTTTGTACTCCACGGCCGAGTTGGGCCGCTGGTTGGAGATCACGCACTTGCTGCAGAACCTGACGTCCTGCGGAAGGCCATAGAAAGCCTCCGGACGTTGAAGGGTCTGCGCGAATCGGTTCGTGTCGACAGCAGTCGGGTAGCGTACGATATCCATTCAGCGAGCTTTTTAGACGTTCTTGTTTTGTGAGTGATTTACGTGTGCTTGTTCCAGATCATCGATGCGACCAACATCGAGCCAGGGCTCATGCATCGGATATACAATCGTCCGGGCCGAGCTTTCTTGAAGTCGGTTGAAAAGGCTGGGCATGTCGCAATGCTCGGCAGGGGCCAAGCTGTCCAACGCACGCGGTTCGAGGACGTAGACGCCCGCGTTGATATGGCTCCTGGAAATTGGCTTCTCCTCAAACCCGATGATATCCACCCCGTTCGTGCGGACGACGCCGTACGGATGCTGCCACTCGTGCAGCCGGACCGCCATCGTCGCCGCCGCGCCCTGCCGGCAGTGGAATTCGAGGAGTTCTCCGTAATGAATGTCCGTGAGGACGTCGCCGTTGGAGACCAAGAAAGGCGCGTCGGGACGCGTTGGCAGCAGCCCCAAAGCTCCGGCCGTCCCGAGCGGTAGGCTCTCACGGATATAATCGATCTGCAAATGCCAGCGACTGCCATCGCCGAAATGGTCTTCGATCATATGGCCCAAGTAATTGATGGCCAACACGAAGCGGTGGAATCCCTCGCTCTTGGCGCGTTCGATTATGTGTTCCAAGATCGGCTTTCCACCGACGAGCAGGAGCGGCTTAGGACAGTTCTCGCTGTGCGGTCGCAACCGCGTACCCATCCCACCGGCCATGATCACCATCAGGTTCGAGCGTTCCTGCGGCGCGAGGAGGTCGTGGAGGAGATGAAGTCCGATTACACGGCGATCTGAGTCGACTACTGGGATCGCTGCAAAATCGTTCGTCTGCATGAGCCGAATGACCGTATCGCGACTTACTTCGGGCGGCACGACAAGCGGGTCCCGCTTGATGATGGATAACAGCGGACTGTTGATGTGCAGTCCCTTAAGTAGGCCTCGCCGGATATCCCCGTCGGTTAAGGTGCCGAGAAGCGTGTCGTCCGGTGACACCACCAGCGCGGTTTTTAGCGCCGTCTCGTTCAAGTTCCGAATCGCGTCCTTTAGGATGGCATCATGCGGGAGCAGCGCCCGGCGCCAGGACTCTTTCGCTATGGCCATACTGTGCTCCGACAGAGGTAAGTCCGATGCGCTCGTGACACTGCTACTCATGTGAGCGGGTCAAGGCAGATCATAGAAAGACTTTTTGAGGATCGACTCGAGCGGGAAGTGTTGCAGGACTCGTACGACCTTCTCGCTCGCGCCGGGTTCCCCATAAGGATTGCGGACGTTTTGCAGGGTCGACTGAAACGGCCTAGAATAAAGGTGCGTTATCGCCTCCTGAATCGCCTGCCGATCGGGACTGCAATCAATGATGCTCGCTGCTTTCAGACGTCCCCGCTGGCGGTCTCCGATATTGATCGTCCCCTTACGAAGACTCGGAACCTCCGCCAAGCCGCTCGACGAGTTTCCTACGACACCGTCGACATGGCGAACGCAGGAGAGGTACTTCAACTGACCCAATGACGTGAATGCCCGGGCGTTTGGCCGGCTCGCGACGAACTGTTCTACCATACCGACCAGTTCGCGACCGCCCGTGTCAGCATTCGGCAACGTGAAAATCAGGTGCGTGTCCTTCAGCGACTCCAGTGCGACTAGCAATTCAGTCATTTGAACGGCTGCCGTCTCGTTCTCTAAAGTAGCCGGGTGGAACGTCACCAAGAGGTTGCGTTCGCCCAAGGCGAAGTCCAGAGCGGTTTCCAACTCGGTACGATCGAGAAGCGTGAGTCTATTTATGCTATCAACTCCGAGGCCCCCGACTACAAACACTCGATCTGGATGCTCACCGAGCTGGACGACCCGCTTCCGGTACTCCTCGGCAGCGACGAAATGCAGGTGCGACATCTTCGTGATGGAATGCCGAATCGGATCGTCAAAGGCGCCTTCGCTGGTCTCTCCCCCATGGAGATGCGCCACCGGGATGCGGGCAACCATGGCAGCTGCAGCAGCCGGAAACACTTCGAATCTGTCCCCCAAAATGAGCAACAAATCCGGCTGGAGATGGCGAAGTGCGTCAGCAAAGCCGATCAGGCCGAGCCCCATCGATTTCGCGATTCCCGTCGGAGTATCGGAACTGAGCAGTGTGTCAATTCGGAAGTCGAGCGCGAAGCCATCGCTCTCGATCTCCTTGTAAGTCATCCCAAATTGCGGCGATAAGTGCATACCGGTCGCAACGAGTTGCAGTTCGAGCTCGGGTGCATCTCGAATGCCTTCGAGCACCCAACGCAGTAGGCCGTACTCAGCTCGACTACCGGTGATGACACAGATTTTACGGCTCATAGTTCGATCAGTTCGTCGCGTGCGAAATCGCGTGGCGATCTGCGGCCAATCACTTCGTCCCAGCGCATCGGCGATATCCCCATACCGGGGCGCTTCGTTGTGAGATTCGTCTCTGACAGAATCTCTCCCGTGCGAATAGGTCGCGCCGCCACAAGTGATTTGCGGGCGACTGGTATGTTTCTAGTTTCCGCCGCAGTAGGACGCTTGATCCCATCGCCGAGAGCGAGTTCGATACTGCGGATGCTCGCGACCATGGCTCTGAGCTCCTCGGGCTCCAGACTGGCCTGGTGGTCGGGGCCCGGGAGCGTTCGATCAAGAGTGAAGTGCTTCTCGATCACCGTCGCGCCCAAGGCGACAGCGGCTATCGGGACCGCAATGCCCAACGTGTGGTCGGAGTACCCGACCGCAACACCGAAGGCGTCGCGGATTGTGAGCATCGCCCGAAGATTGACGTCGGGCATCGGAGTGGGGTATTCGGTTGTACAGTGAAGCACCGTGATTTGATCGCGCGAAGTCCCGGCCTGTTCAAGCGCAGCAAGCGCCGCCCCCACCTCTGCGAGGGACGCCATACCCGTGGAAAGGATCACCGGTTTCCCATATCTGCCGACGTGCCTCAAATACGGGAGATTGGTAATTTCGCCAGACGGGATTTTGAAACGGTCCACCCCAAGTTGAACCAGGAGATCGACGCTTTCTGTATCGAATGCCGCCGAAAGGAACTGGATGCCACGCGATCGACAATGCGCGATCAGGATCTCGTGAGCTTCAGGCGACAGCTCCAACCTCTTGATCATAATGTGCTGGGCTTCAGAGCCGCCGGTCCCTTGCGCCTGGTACTCCGCCTTTGCGGCGGTAGTAGTAACGAGACGGTCGGCGCTGAAAGTCTGGAACTTTACGAAATCCGCTCCAGAATCCGATGCGACGTCAATCAACTGATGCGCCAGCTCGACATTCCCGTTGTGGTTGACGCCTGCCTCGGCGATTATCAGCGTCCTCACAATGGCTCCGGCTGGGAGACGAAGCGCGTTCCCGCTTCGCAATCAGCGACCACGCGGGCCCCCATGCCTACTAGGCAACGCTCGCCGACATTGATCCCTTGTCGCACGCTGCTGCCACTGCCCACGAACGTGCCCATGCCAATCCGAACGCCACTGTTGATGGTGGCCGCCGTAGCGATGTGACAATGGTCCGCGATACTGACGTCGTGTTCCACCAAAGATTGACTATTGATAATGCAGTTACGCCCGATGAACGCCCCAGCGTTGACGACGGCGCCATGCATGACTATGGAACCTGCTCCGATCGTAGCATGGGGTGAAACATACGCGCGCGGCGAAATAATGACGGGCAGACCGCACTCGCGCCGGACCAACAGCTCGAACAGGCGCACACGGAGATCGGGACTTTTTATCTGACCGACGGTGACGAGCGCGTCGGAGGCGTCGGCAAGCACTTTCACGAGGTCCTCATCCGTACCCAATACAGGGTAACCGAGCACGCTCGTGCCAAGTTCGCTCCGCAATCCCAGCAACCCCACGACGTGAAATCGGGCCTCCTGCTCGATGACGTCAATGCAGGCACGCGCGTGTCCTCCAGCGCCCGCGAGCAAAATTGGCTTCTTCGTCAAGTTGCCGACTGCATGCCGAGAACAGCGCTACTGGGAAGGTTAATCAGACGACCCACCAGAGATTCGGCCGTTGGCAATTCCATACTAGGATAGCCACGGTAGGGGGCGAGCTTATGCATCGGAATCCATGCGGGCCGAGTCATCAATCCAGCATTGTTGGTCGCGGCGAGAATCGCGTCACGTTCATCCGCGCGCGATTCGTCCAGCAGCAGTGCGTGCAACCAGTAGTTGCTACGGCACCCTGCCGGCTCGGCGACGATGTGAGCTTGACCAACGCCTGAAAAAGCAGCCTCATACAAATCGAACAACCGCCGTTTAGCCTGGATGAATCCGGGCAGCTGTTCCAGCTGTGCGCAGCCGAGCGCGGCATTTATGTTCGGCATGCGATAGTTGTACCCTACCTCGTCATGCCGGAAGTCCCACCGATGAGGAACCTTGGCGGTCGTGACGAGGTGCTTCGCGCGCCGTGCGATTTCCGCGTCGTTCGTGAGGATGGCCCCGCCGCCCCCAGTTGTGATTGTCTTGTTTCCATTGAAGCTCAATATTCCCATCAGGCCGAAGGTGCCTGTATGCTGTCCCTGTACGGTGCTGCCCAGAGATTCCGCAGCGTCTTCGATCAGCGCCAGATGGAAATCGCGGGCGACGGCAAGCATGGCGTCGATGTCAACAGGGTGACCGAAGGTGTGCATCGGAACCAGCGCACGAATCACCCGGCGGGTCTGGCGGTTTATGCACTGTCCATCGCGGATCTCCGCGATGACGGTCAGATACTCACGCAGCGCACCTGCGTCCACGCCGAGGCTTCGCTCTTCGCTGTCCACGAAATGTGGCGCCGCCGAACAGTAGACGACGGCCGCGGCCGTACCGACAAATGTCAGCGCGGGAACCAGCACTTCATCGTTCTCCCGCACTCCCGCCAGCCGTAGAGCAACGTGAAGAGCTGCAGTGCCGTTCACGACCGCGATCGCGTGCCTAGCTCCTGTGAAAGCTGCTAGATCATCCTCAAATCGATTGACGAACTGGCCGACTGACGAGACGAAAGTTGAGTCAAGGCACTCCTTGAGATAGACCCACTCGTTGCCCGCGAAGCGCGGTTCGTGGAGAGCTGCCGGCCCCGGACCCGCCACCGACTGAATTGCGTCGACGACCTGTGTGACCAAGCTGGATGCCGCCGCGACGCTCACCAGTTGTAAATGTTCGGCTTGTACGACACGACGTTGCCCGGCTCTCTGAACCATTTTACCGTTTCCACCAGCCCACGCCGAAATCCATTGAGCCCTCCGTACTGGGGAACCCAGTCAAGCAGCTCGCGAGCCTTGTCGTTCGACGCCCATAGCCGATTGACTTCGCTCTTTTCTGGACGGTGACGTTCCTCGTCAGAGACAATTTCGATCTCCGTGCCCATGACTTCGGCGATCATGTTCGCTGTATCGCCTATCGAGATCTCGAACTTACTGCCAACGTTTATGACTTCGCCGATGGCCCTGTCCGATTTTGCCGCCGCGATGAAGCCCGCTACCGTGTCAGCTACATAGCTGAAATCCCGCGTTGGGTGCACAGCTCCGAGCTTGATTTTCTGGTGGCCGCTCGCGATCTGCGTGATAATGGTGGGTATTACAGCTCTCGCTGACTGACGGGGTCCGTACGTGTTGAATGGCCGTAGGATCGCCACCGGCGTCCCAAAGGCGGTATAGAAAGACATCGCAAGCTGGTCCGCGGCGCTCTTTGTCGCCGAATAGGGCGACTGGCACTGCAACGGGTGATCTTCCGTGATCGGCACGAACCGCGCAGTTCCGTAAACCTCGCTCGTGGAGGTATGGACCACTTTGGCGACTCCAAGATCCCGCGCAGCCTGGAGGACATTCAAGGTGCCTTTGATGTTCGTGTCGACGTAGCTGTCCGGCGAATGGTACGAGTAGGGGATCGCGATTAACGCCGCCAAGTGTAGAACCAAATCACAACCTCTCATGCTCGTTCGCACCCCATTGGGGTCGCGAACATCGCCGGCAAACACCTCGAACTCTCCTTTGACGTCCGCACCGCACTGGTCTAGCCAACCCCACGAGTTGAAGGAGTTATAGAGAACGAAGGCGCGGACGTCTTGGCCGGCGCGGACAAGAGCTTCAGTGAGATGCGAGCCGATGAATCCGTCTGCACCGGTGACAAGGACCTTCATCTATTTCGCTGCCACCTCCCCGCGGAACGGGAGCTTGCATTCCGCTCGAGCAGGTTTGCATATGAACCCTCCGCCGCCACGCGGCCGTGTTCCAGCTCCACGACGATGTCGCAGCGGCGCACGGTAGTAAGCCGGTGAGCGATTATTAGGATGGTAAGATCGAGATTGAGACCTTCGATGGCATCCATTACCGACTGCTCTGTCGCATTGTCGAGGGCGCTCGTGGCTTCGTCGAATACGAGTACGCTTGCCTGTTTGTAAAGCGCGCGCGCTATGCCGATGCGTTGGCGTTGGCCGCCCGAGAGCCGGATGCCGCGTTCTCCCACGAACGCGTCGTACCCATCAGCGCGGCTCTCAATCAGGTCGGCAATGTGCGCTTGACGTGCAGCCTGTTGCAGACGTTGAAAGTCGATTCGGTCGCGCGGGACACCGAAGGCAATGTTCTCACCGATGCTCGCGTCAGAGAGGAAAATGCTCTGCGGGACGTGGGCAATGGTTCGCTGCCACGCGCTGATCCGGTTTCCCCTCAGCGGATGACCGTCGACCAGGACCTCTCCCTCGGTTGGCAGCAATAGTCCCATTAACAAGTCCAGCGCCGTGCTTTTCCCACTCCCTGTCCTGCCGACAAATCCAACTCTTGCACCTTTCGGAATGACGAGATCTATGCCGTCGAGCACCCAGGGACCGTCGCTTGTGTATCTGAAGCGCACACCCTCGTATCGGATGGACTCCTGCAGCGGCAACGCCGTCAGACTTGGAAAATCAAGCTCTGGTGGAAGCGGCTGATCAAGGAGATCGATCGTGTCTGCCAGTGAGACCTGATGGCCTACGATGGTTGCCCACGCGCTGTACGCATACTGCAGCGCGGGCAACAACCGCTGGGCACCGAGTGCCAGCGCACCCAGAACAGGGAGGGCCGTTGACACGCCTCCTGTTGGGCGGCTGAGTCCGTACGCCAAGACCGCAATCATCACCATTCCGAGTGCCTCCATTGCAAATCGGGGACTCTGTGTAATGAACGCGTTGTTACCCTGTGCACGCCGCGAGGGATAGTCGGCCTGGCGGTACACGTCGGAGTAGACTGGCTGGGTTCCATCCAATAGGACATCGCGGATACCGCCCAGTCCCTCCTGTAAGGCCTTGATCACCTGCGTCTGTTCGTAAGCGATGCGCTTGCTATTTCGATACAACCGTCGGCGTGACAACCAGGTTATCAAGCCGTAGCTGCCGCCAAAGACCAGAGCAGCTACTGATGCGACTAACGGATCAATGGCGACCAACGCGCCAGTTATCGCCACGAGAAGCACGACGGAACTCAACAGTTGTAGGAACGATAGGAGAACGTTCACGGAACCAGCGACCTTGCTGGTAATGCCGCTGATGATCTCACTACTGTTCCGCGCAACGTGCACGCTGTATGGCTGATACAATGTGCGACGGTACACTTCAATGCTGAGATCCGCGCCAGTCGCGAACGCCAGCCTCGTGCTAACCCACAACATGATGATACGAATGGCGCCTGCCAAAAGCGCCGCGCTGGCGAACGCGATGGTGAGCGGCAGTACCAATTGATGCGCCGAGGTGATGCCCCAGGCATCAGCAAGGGCCGAGACGATACGATGCTGGTACACCAAGTCGGGCGCGATGATGACGCTGAGGAACGGTATCACTGCACCTAGACTCACGATTTCCGCGAACGCACTCACCAGCATCAACACTGCCAGAAGGACGAACTGATGGTGACGACGCGGGCTAACATGCCGCCAAAGCCGGACGAGCAAGTGGGGAAGGCTAGCGCCGCTCTTGGTGCTGTTCACGGAACTAACGGCTGGTTGCGGGCAGATTGCCGCGCCTGGGCAAGGTCATTTTCGCGTAACCTTGGTGAGCCAAGGGAAGCGGCGGATCACCTCACTCCTCACTTCGCGAAGACTAACGAAGAATTCTTCGGCGTCAGGATCTCCCACCCTCCGCCGGCGGGAAATGATTCCGGAGGCCAGCGCGAAAAACGCGCCGAGCAATGCGCCGAAGAAAAGTCCCAGCTGTACGCTCCTGATGCGCCCCCGAGGTTGCGGAAGGGTGGGGACTGAAGGCGGTTCTACAATCATCAGCACAGGAGTGTCGCGAACCTCGCGAATCCGCGCTTCTTCATAGGCCTGCGTGAGCGTGGTGAACACCTGCTGCCTCAACGAGACATCGCGCAGAATCCGATCGCGCTCGATGCTGAGCTCAGGCGAGCCGCCCAGATTCTTGTTCGTGCTCAAAAAGTGCTTAAGGCGCTCCTCTGCTGCCCGCAGGTCACCGCCTGCCAGCGCCAGACGTCCCTCGATGAACTTCCGCTCAGCGGCTGCCTGACTCTGCCTTACGCCCTGATTATACTCGCTGATTCCATCAACGAGCTTCGTCACAATGGCGAGTGAGGCGCTTCGCCACTTAGTCCCGACAGACAACTCCATTACGCCTGTGGTCTTCGTTACGGATACTTCGACCAATCCCTGCAGAAGGGCTACCCCCTGTTCTTCGCGCCGCTCCCGGGAATCGCCTGGGACCTCGAACAAATCAAGAACAGCAATCCGGCGTCCACCCATTTCCGGCATAACGAGCGAGTCGCGGACGATTGGCAGCAGCAGTGTTCGGGACCCAAGCAGCCGGGAATAAAACTCAGGGGAAGCCGAGGGATTTGCCGCTGGCACCGCCACTCCGAACTGGCCGGCTATTGTAGCCAAATTCGAACGTCCCGCGTCGGCTCCTTGCGGGATGAACGATGCGGTCGCCGAGTACAATGCCGGCGTCGAAGCGACAAGCAGCGCTGCGAACACGCCCCCGATCAACATCCACCGCACGATTCGCCAGCGATTTCGGACAAAAGTTGTTCCCATCGAGAACAGGGAGATCTCTTCGTCATCCTGCCAATCGGGATCACTCATCCATTGTCCTCAAGATTCACATTGCATTGACTTGTCGCGTCCACCAACGAGAGTGGCCCGGGCTTCGGACCGCTACCCACGCTAACGTTCGCAACGGACTCACCCAACCCGAGCCGTACAAGTTCGGCGAGCGACGGATCCTCAAACCAGAGCCGCGCGCATTATTTCAAGCGATGGATCAAGTGCGAAGGGCTCCCCGCGCTGCACGGCGATGAGATCGGCGTCGGCCATCATGTCAACTAGTTGCTCGAAATGAACGCGTGGGACCCAACCAAGCCGATCTCTGGCTTTGCTGTAATCACCAACCAAGAGATCAACTTCCGTGAGTCGAAAGTAGCGTGCATCGATAGCCACAAGAGTCTTGCCCGTCTTGGTGTCGATTCCGGTTTCATCGACACCCTTTCCACGGAATTCCAAGTCAAAGCCGAGGCGAGCAAAAGCGCGGGTGCAATACTCTCGAACGCTGTGGCATTCGCCGGTTGCGAGGACGTAGTCATCGGCAATGTCCGCCTGAACGATCCGCCACATTCCTTCTACGAAGTCACCTGCAAATCCCCAATCTCTCTTCGCATCGAGATTGCCGAGGAACAGCCTATCCTGGCGGCCTTCACGTATCCGCGCCGCTGCCATAGTGATCTTACGAGTCACGAACGTCTCACCGCGAACAGGCGACTCGTGATTGAACAGGATGCCGTTCGAGGCATGGATTCCGTAAGCCTCGCGGTAATTCACCGTTATCCAATACGCGTAGAGCTTCGCTACCCCGTACGGCGAACGAGGATAGAATGGTGTGGTTTCTCGCTGTGGCACCTCTCGGGCCTTTCCAAACAGCTCGGAGGTGGATGCCTGGTAGAATCGCACATGACCCGTCATTCCGAGAATGCGTATCGCCTCCAGTAGCCTCAGCGTGCCAAGTGCGTCAGCGTTTGCGGTGTACTCCGGAGTCTCGAACGACACATGAACGTGGCTCTGCGCGGCAAGATTGTATATCTCGTCGGGCTGCGTCTCCTGAAGGATTCGAATCAGATTGGTGGAATCTGTCAGGTCGCCGAAGTGTAAGAAGAATCGGGCGTCAAGCTCATGAGGGTCGGCGAAGATCCCATCCACACGCTGTGTGTTGAACATCGACGACCGCCGCTTGATACCGTGAACTACATAGCCTTTGTCGAGCAGTAGTCGCGCGAGATACGCGCCATCCTGGCCGGTGACACCTGTGATCAACGCTTTCTTCATGTCGCTAACACCGCGATAATCCCTGCAGGGCGCGAACAGGGTCTTGGGTTATTTCTTGCGTTCCAGCCGGCCGGACGACGAGAACCATTCGGTGGCAGCGAGAGCCGCAATCGCGCCCTCTCCGCGCACGAAGCATGCGTCGGCAGGACATCTCGCACGGCATGACCGGCAAACGCACCTCCAAAATCAAGGGCGGAAAGACGTGATTGAATGCGCCTGGGTACGGTGCGCAGTACGGCAAGTGTCGAGGCATCTTGCCCGCGCGAAATGGCCATTGCTCGCCTGGAATGAGATCGAGCTGGCAAGCAAGTAACGCGCTAACTCGCTGCCTTCACCAGCGCCGGCCCTATCGTGAAGGCGACCCCCCGCCCTATCTCCGACACCCAGATCACGAGCTGCCTCCCGCTCCGCCGCTCTCGCACCACGCCGCGCACGCCCTTGAGCGCACCCTCCTGCACGATCACCACCTCATCGCCCGGGCGGTAGTCCA